>CAMWRH010000003.1 GCA_947176605.1 uncultured Porphyromonadaceae bacterium | reverse complement strand
TGTCGCGAAGCGACAGCGGGGGAGGGGTAGAGAGGGGATATGCAGTCCGCGCACAGACAGCCGGGCTACGCCCGGCTGTCTGTACGCGGTTAACAGGCCATGAAACCGCTCCGCGGTTATCGCTACGTCCGGCTGCCTGTCCGCCTTATTTTAGTGACATTAGTGTTAGGTTTTAGGCTTTAGGCTTACCTAACCGCTCCGCGGTTTTATCGGGTTGGAGGGGATTACTTAGTGGTGCGCTTGCGCCCTCGGCGCGGTTTGGCGGGGGCCTCCACGTCGCTCTTTTCGGCAATCTCAAGCGGTGTCTCCACTACGGCGGGAGCGTTGTTGGAGTCGTCGGCCGTCAGGATGTTCTGACGGAGAGCCTTCACTTCCTTATTTAGCGCTTCGATCTCACCCGCCTGGTTGCGGATGGTGAGAAGGAGCGAATTCAGTTCCTCGTTGCCGATCTCCTCCGGATACTGCTCCTCGACACGCACCGTGAAATCGGCCAGCACATTCATATAATTCGTAAAGGCCGCAAACGGAGAGTCATAGGGAGAGAACGCCCCGGCGGCATTCTTGCCCGTAGCCATATAATAGAAATGGTCGGAACTCTGGAGATACTCCCAGTCGAGTTTCAGACGGCGGTCGGTGCAGAGATTCACACGTTCACCCACCGCATAGAGCTTCGCAAGCGCCTCGCGCTGCAGGTCATTACCTTTCCATGCCGACACATCGCGGGCCTCATCCACATCCGAGATGGGGTAGGGGATGGAGAGTGCATCCACCGGTTTCAGACGGCGCGAAGCCTCCGACGGAGTAGCAAACTGCACCCCCTTCTCACGCGCGAAGCGCGGCAGCGCCTTCAGGAAATCAAAGATACCGGTAGAGGCCGGGAGGAAAGTGCCGAAAGTATCCATCGAAAGATAGAGATTCACGATCTGCTCCTCCTCCGGCAGAGCCGCAATCCAATCGATATACTTATCAGCCGTAAGGGGATACTCGTCCCATTCGGGATTGTTGAAATTGTCGGAGATATCGTGGCTCAGCTTACTGTTGGTAAGCAGGAGTTTCAGGTCGGGGGCTGCCGCCGAAGAGTAGACATAATTGGGCGACTTCCAGCCCAGCACATGCTTCGTTCCCTCCGTCAGACACGTCTTGAAATCCATGGCCTTGATCAGAAGAGAGATATCATCATCATAGATGAGCTCCGTATTGGCAAACACCTTCGGACGCACGCCGAAGAGACGGTGCAGGAGCGAATCGTGCATCTTCACCTCACGCATGAACTCCTCCGGGTCCTCGAGCGAGGCGAGCGAATGGGAATAGGTACCGCTGAGGAACTCCACGCACTTCGTATCGGCCAGTTTCTTAAGCAGGTCGATAAATTCGGGCACATAGAGCTGCAGCTGTTCGATGGCAGTGCCCGATATTGCGATGGCGCACTTAAACGCCCCTTCCGAGGCCTGAATCATCTCGAGCAGCGTATTAGCCATCGGGATATAGCTTTGCTCAGCGAGGCGATTGATGATCTCGTCATTGGCGAAATCATCATAGTAGTAATGGTCGTTGCCGATGTCGAAGAAACGGTAGCGTTTCAGACGGAACGGCTGATGTATCTTAAAGTAAAAGCAGACAGATTTCATAGCTTTTCTATATTTTTTTCTGGTGTAAAAATAAAATCTGAAGAGGAGAGAGGAATTAGGAATTAGGAGGGAGGAATTAGGAATTAGGAGGAGGAATTAGGAATTAGGAATTAGGAGGGAGGAAGGAGGTAGGAGTAGAGCCTAATGCATAATTCATGCCACCCAAGACCTAAAACCTAAAGCCTAAGACCTAAAACCTAAGACCTAAGCCCTAAAGCCTAAAGCCTAAAGCCTAAGACCCCGACCCAATCACCTTACGGTAAATATCGATTACCTTCGCTCCGGCCTTCTCCCAGGTGATATTGTGGATCTCCTCGATGCCACGGTCGCGCAGGGTGGTGTAGAGGGCATGGTTGGTCACGATCGAATGCATCGCATCGGCCATCGCATCGATATCCCAATAATCAGTCTTGATCACATTATCGAGGATTTCGGCGCAACCGCTCTGCTTCGAGATAATCGACGGCACACCCATCTCCATCGCCTCAAGCGGCGATATGCCGAAAGGCTCCGACACCGACGGCATCACATACACATCCGAAGCGCGAAGCATCTCATACACCTGGTCCCCCTTCAGGAACCCCGTGAAATGAAACCGGTCGGCAATGCCGCGCTTAGCCACAAGCCGAATCATCGCATCCATCATATCGCCCGAACCGGCCATGACGAAACGCACATTCTTCGTCTTCTGCAGCACCTTGGCGGCAGCCTCAACGAAATACTCCGGACCCTTCTGCATCGTGATACGCCCGAGGAAAGTGATCACCTTATCCTTATTCTCCGGTTTGGGGAGATTCAGCAGATGGTCGCTCAGCGGGATCACCGCGTTATGCACCGTAGTGACCTTATCGGGCGAAATGCCGTACTTATCGATTACCGTGCGGCGCGTCAGTTCGGAGACCGTGATGATATGGTCGGCATTCTCCATGCCGTCCTTCTCGATGGCAAACACCGTAGGATTCACATTTCCGCGCGAGCGGTCGAAATCGGTGGCATGCACATGGATCACCAGCGGTTTGCCGGTGATGTTCTTGGCATGTATGCCGGCCGGATATGTAAGCCAGTCGTGGGAATGTATCACATCGCACTCCACCGTGCGCGCTATCACACCCGCCACGATAGAATAGTTATTTATTTCCTCAAGCAGATTGTCGGGGTAGCGTCCCGAGAAATCGATGCACCCCAGATCATTGAGGTGGAGGTAATTGAAATCGGCATAGATATGGTCGCGCAGGTCGAAATAGAGCTGCGGGTCCATGAAGCGTCCGAGGCGCGACTGCACGTAATCATAGCTTACGTCGCGCCAGGCCACCGGGGTATTGCAAGCCCCGATGATATTGGCGAAGCCGCGCTCCTCGTCGCCCCAGGGTTTGGGGATCACGAAAGTAATCTCCATATCGCCGTTATTGTGCATACCCTTCGTCAGACCGTAAGAGGCAGTGCCCAGGCCGCCTAAGATATGGGGAGGAAACTCCCAACCGAACATTAGAGCTTTCATACGGGGTCTTGGTCAGAATTTTGGAGTTTGTTGAGTTCTTTTACATTCTTGAGGGTGCGGAGTATCTCACCCACATTCTTCGAGGTAGAGATCGCGCCGCGTCCGGTGTAGGGGGGATTGCCGTCGTACATCTCCGACAGCGAACCGATGCACCCTTCCGACATCTCATCCTCATAACCTATCAGCATACGCTCGATAAATCCGAGTCCCGAGAGGCCGAACACCTTGAAATACGCATCGGCATAGAAACCGAAGAGCCACGGGCGGGCCGGACCCTGATGCACGGCGCGTTCGCGCTGCTCGGGATTGCCCACGTAGACAGGATTGTAGGCGTAGCTCTTCGGACTGAGCGAACGGATACCCTTCGGAGTCAGCAGCTCGCGGGTGGCCATGTCGAGCACGCGGCGGCGCTGACGGCGGTCGAGCGGCGAGTATTCCAGACCGATGGCTATGACCATATTCGGGCGCACCTCCAGATCCGTATAGCTGCCGTTGACATAATCGTAGAGATAACCGTAATCGTTGAGGAACGTGGCAAGGAAGGCCTCCTTCACCGAATCGGCCAGCGTAGAGAGCGACTCCGCATAGGGCGCCTCGGCCGGGTCGGACTCAAAGAGCGAGGCCACGAAACGGAGGGCATTATACCACAGCGCGTTGAACTCCACCAGCAGACCGGTGCGCGGTATCACCGGGCGTCCGTCGATAGCGGCACACATCCAGCTTACGGGGCGGTTGCGCCCGTCGGTAGAGAGCAGCCCGTCAGGAGTGGGGCGCAGATTGGGGACGCGGCTTGCGCGGATATCATCGATGATATGGCGCAGCGCCTCGCCGTAATGGCGGCGGCAGGCCTCGGCGCCGGCATGGCGGCGGTACTGCTGGATGGCCCATATGGCCCATAGCGGCGCGTCGGGCACATCGATGTCGCGAATCACCGGATCCACCTTCCCCTCCTCCACATACCGGCGCAGAGCCTCCAGGAAGGTATGCATGATGGCTTCGAAATCATCCTTATGGTCGATGGCAAGGGTGCAGCCGGGGAGTGCGATCAGTTCGTCGCGGCAGCGCACATTATACCACGGATATCCGGCCATGATGTACATCCCGCCGGCCGGGGTGCGCAGATAGCACTGCTTGGCCGAGTTCTTCAGACAGTTGTAGAAACTCGTGCGGCACGTGCGCCCTACGAGTTCCTGCTCATATGTGGTCTCAAACTTCTCCGGGTCAGTCGGGAAAGTGGAAGCCGAGAAAATGATCGACTCCCCCTTCTCGATCGGGAGCTCGAAATAACCGGGCACCCAGAGATCCTCACGGTAGGGGAGGCCGCGGTCGCGGTCCTTATAATAGATGATATCCTTGTACCAGTGGCCGTCATCGACCCAGTCGGCCTTCTTATTAAACTGCATGAACAGTTCGGGATATCCCTCATAGAGGCAGGTGGCTATACCGTTGTCGATATGGCGTATATCCTTATGGATGGTCTGGTTTTCGACACAGAGGTCATTGGCATTGCGGAAAGCCAGAAACGGGCGGAAGCGCAGCGTAGTGGGGGAGTGGGCCTCCAGCAGCGTATACTTGATGAGGATACGGTTTTCGTGAGAGATAAACACCTTCTCCTTATGGAGCACCACGCCTCCGACGCGATACGTCATCGAGGGTACCGTCTCGCAGTCGAACTCGCGTATATACTTATGTCCGTTGGGGCTGAACACACCCCCCTCATACTCATGTAGCCCGAGATTGAAGGGGGCGCCATGCTGTATGACGGTCTCGTCGAGCGAAGATAGCAGCACGTGGGCCTTGTCGTCCATCTCCGGGATGGGGATCACGAGCAGGCCATGCTGCTTGCGGGTGTTGCACCCTACGATGGTAGTGCAATGATAGGCACCCGACTTGTTGGTGCGGAGCATCTCTTTTGGCAGCGACTGCTCCAGATTGATCATTAGGTTTTTGTCAAATTTCAGATAACTCATATTGTGTGTTGAGATCCGTTGGTGAGGCTCTCCGCCACTCTATACCGGAGGAGTGGAGGGGTAACGGGTGTCGGCAAGCCGGTTATACAAGGTTAAAAAAGATTCCTTCAGGGCGTCGATTCGCTTGAGACGCGGGCCGGAGAGGAGTGCTCGGACAGAAGAAAATTATGCCTTGATGGGTCTGCGGGTTTACAAAAGTAACGCTTTCCGGGAAATTTTTTGTAAAGAAACAAAAAATATTTCGGACAGCGTCACAAAATTGATATGTTATGCAACATTTATTTTATTCATTTTCACTATTCCGGCTCCTTCTCACCCTTTCTCGGGGCCGATTGGGGTGTCG
Organism: uncultured Porphyromonadaceae bacterium; assembly: GCA_947176605.1. Classification (GTDB taxonomy): domain Bacteria; phylum Bacteroidota; class Bacteroidia; order Bacteroidales; family Muribaculaceae; genus Lepagella. Next base: position 75,868 of record CAMWRH010000003.1, on the reverse strand, counting down.
CCGGATGCTGCGGCATCGGTAGGAGAGTGCTTGGAATCGGGTGAGACGGATGCCGGAGCCGGCTCCTTTCCGCTTGCCGGATCCTTGTCGGGAACCTTGCCGGGATCCTTGTCGAGATCCTTGTCGGGGTTGGCGATAGTCACCTTAAACTCCGCCAGCGTCGAGGCAATCTCATCCGGGGTGGGGAGGGCGATATCAATCACCCGCAGCGAATCCGCCAGATGCCATGCCTTATCGTTGAGGTCGTCGACGGTATCCACGATTTTCGGGAACAGATGATTGAATCGGGGTATGAAATCACTGTCGCCCTGCGCGTCGATCTTGCGGAAGAGCTGTCCCACCGACAGGGAGTCGGCCTCCACGGCCGGGGTGAATCCCTGCGTGTCGCTCTGCAACGCCACAAAGTATATCAGCCCCGCCTTATGCAGCGTATAGGTAAACTCGCCTACCATGCGGATCGGTATGTCGTAGAGCGAAGAAAGCGTATTTCGGTCGAGCGGAGTCTGATGGTTGTGGAAGCGCTGGAAGATGGCCGCCGTGATCACCAGAAGCACCTTACGCTTATAGTCGGGAGATATCGTAGAGACATCGCCTAAGAAATTGAATGCAAAGATATTCTGCAGCGAATACGAAAGCACACACCCGAAAAGCAGTATAAGCCACGACAGCTGCATCCAAATGAGCAGCAACGGCAGGAAAGCAAACGAACCGTAGATGGCATTATACTTCGACACGTAGATCTGACCGTTGACAAACAGCAGCTGCATGATCTGAAATCCCACCGCGCATATGGCCCCGGCCACGGCGGCATACTTAAACTGCACCTTCGTATTCGGAATCAGGAAATACGACAGCGTGAAAGCCAGCCATGCCAGCACGAGCGGCGAAAGCTCAAGGGCCACATTCAGCACCGGAGTGAATATGCGCAGCGCGAGATTATTCTGCACCATGGTCGACATGAATATCGACATACCTGACGAACAGGCCATAAGCACCGGCACGAGCAGACAGATGGCAATATAATCGGTGATTTTCTGATATAGCGTGCGGTCCTTCTTGATATCCCAGATACTGTTGAAAGCCTCCTCGACGGTGGAGAGCAGCGAGACGAGAGTCCAGAGCAGCACCACCACACCCACGCCGACGAAGATGCCGTTGTTGGCCTCTTTCAGATACGAGTCGACAAAGCCCATGGCCGTCTCCAGCGCCTTATGCTGGGCCGGAAAATACTGATAGAGCGAATTGGAGATCGTGTCCTGGAATCCGAATCCCCGCCCGATGGCAAGGAGCAGCGCGATGGCCGGCACCAGAGCCAGCACCGACGAATAGGTAAGCGCAGCCGACTTCATCTGGAGGCTGCGGTCGAGAAACGAACGGACCGACAGATTGACGGTCTTTACGATGCGCACGAACAGAGTGTTGCGCGGTTCGCGCCATACACCTTCGGTGCAGTACTTGTAGAAATTGATGCCGTTGTGGACGGCACGCCGGAAGAAAGCGGTGATAGCCATGGGAATCGTGGATTTAAGGGGAGACCGGGGCTGAAGGCGGTAATGATATGCCGGCGCCCCCGTATTGTGTGTGTGGATACTGTGCTAAAACAAGACTCCGCAGGGTAGCCGCCATCCCTTCGGAAGAGGGGAAGCGGAGCCTGCGGAGCCGGAAGATGGCAGAGGTGCTGTAAGCCGGGTTATGTAGGGGAGTGGATGCTGCCCCGGAGATACGGAGGCCGGCACGAAGCCGCCTCATGATGCTCCTGCAGCCGGAGTCCACGACCCTGACGGTCATTTATCTGAGTCACCGCGTTTGCACGCGTACTTTAGCGGCCTACCCCCCGGCAATGGACGAGCCATCCTTAACTGCCGGTATACTTGGCCTTGCAACGCATAGGATGTGCGGCCCCGCATGTCGCCATACGGGCGGTGGGCTCTTACCCCGCCTTTTCACCCTTGCCCGCGCCGTCTCCTGCGCCTCAACGGCGCTAAGACGGGAGGGCGGTTGTTTTCTGTCACATTGTCCCCGGCGTCGCCGCCGGCTTTCCGTTAGAAAGTATGCTGCTCTGTGTTGCCCGGACTTTCCTCTTCATGCTCCCGGCATGAAGCGACCGTCCGCACCTCTGCCCGTATTGTCATTGTCCGCTCACCCGGTCAGGCTCGCTTGCCTTCGCGTTGTCGGCAGGTGAGGGATTGTCGTTACCGTTCTTCCTATCGTCGGCGCCGTCGGCGGCTGCATCCACAGCATCGGTCAGATCGTGGCGCAGTGTCTGCTCCTCGTGGCGGGCTTCATGCTCGAGTTTCTGCATGTCGCGCTGCAGCTTGGCCTCTCGTCCGGCCGAGGCGAATCCGTTGGCCGCATAGACCACCAGCACGATCCCCGTGACCAGTCCGGCAGCCGAAGCCACCTTGTCGGGCCCTAAGATCACCAGCACGATACCTGCCACCAAAGTGAGCACCGGCACGATAAACCATCCTGCGGCTGCCCGGTACGGGCGGGCGGCCTGGAAGATATAGCATATCTGCGCCAGACCCACCAGGATCAGTATCGCTCCGAGCGTATAGATGATGGCCGTGATAAAGAAATGCGGCGAGCACATCATCCATATGCCGAAAGCCACACCGGCGGCTGAAGCCAGTTCGGTAGCCACGGCGATGGCCTTACTGCCTGCCGACACCCCTTCGGCGGGGCGGCGGCGCAGGAGCATCGTCAGCAGCAGCACCAGCGAAGGCACTGCCACCAGAGCGCCTATGACGACTACGATAGTCTGATATAAAGCCTGTTGCTGATGGTAGATCAGCAGCAGTATACCTATCGCCAGAGCCGACAGATAGGTGATGACATAATTCTTGCTTTTCATAATCTGAAGATTAAAGTGGAGACTGAGCCGGCGTGATATCTGCAAGCTGCCCTGACATGATGGCATCCCGGAAGGTCGGGTGTGGGGGAGAGGCCGACGGATACCGGGAGAGGCGCACAGGGAGGGGAGCCCATTCACACCATACTTACCACTATAAATGTAATGAAAAGCAAAATTGTTTAAACCCCGCGCACTTTGAGATAAGTTTTGATTATCTCAAGTATCGCGTCCTCGCTGAGCAGCGATGTGTCGAGCGAGAGATGGTAATTGTCGGCGCGTCCCCAATGCCGCCCTGTGAAATAATTGTAGAATTCCTCACGTTTGCGGTCGAGACGCCGGGCCATCTCCATCCCCTTCTCCATCGATTCCACTTCGCCGCGCTCTATCAGATTGCGTGCGCGGTGCTCGGCGGGGGCGTGCAGAAAGATGCTCACCATGCGCGGATGATGGCGCAGGATATAGTCGGCCGAACGGCCCACGAATACGCATCCACCCTCCTCGGCGAGTTCCTGTATCACACTGCTCTGCGCCTGATATATCGACTCGCAGCTGAGCAGGTTGTGGGCATAAGGGACACCGGTGGCGAAGGTATCGGAAAGCATCGAGCGGAGCAGCGAGGGGCGCTTCTCGTCATTATTGGCAAAGATGGCCTGCGAGAAGCCGCGCCTGTGGGCGGCCTCCGACAGCATCTCCTTATCATAATAAGAGAGACCGAACTCGCGGGCAATCCGCTGCCCGATTTTACGCCCTCCCGAACCGAACTGACGGCCCAGAACGACTATGATACCCGGTGAAGACTGGGGGTTGGACATAGATACATCGGTTAAAAACACCACAAAATTAAGCAAAATCGGGCGTACTAAGAAATTTTTTACTAAATTTGTGGCCGAACTTCGTATTAAACATTACGTATGAGCGATCAGACTACCACCCATGAGGGCGCCGACGAGGGTCGCGCCATGGAACTTTATGAGTACATAGTCAATCATGTCGACGAATGCCGCGGGAAGCTTGACAACCTGATAATCGAGCTCCGCAGGGCTGATGCCTCCGGCCAGTTCCTGGCCAGCTCGGCCCGATTCCTGGCCGCCGTCGACAGGGAAGGATTTGCCGACTATCTACCCGTCCTCATAGAGGGCGCCATAGCCAAAGACCGTGAGCGGCGCTATATCGGCCAGCTCCTTGAAGCGATCTGGGGCAAAGACTATACAGAGCGAGTAGACGAGCTCGTGGCATCCGACGACGTGTTCCGCCGTCTCTACAAGCGTGTCTATCCGGCCGGCACCTTCGACTGAGGCGTCCGGGCGCTGAGCGTGTCGCCGCGACACGTCAGTGCAGCTCCGGCGGCCGCTCCCTACATATCCATCCGATTCATATGACACGAAAGATACTACTATCACTTTTCATACTTGCCCTCGCGGTATGCGGCGCATCAACGGTGCGCGGGCACGGCGAGGCCTCAAACAAAACTGACGAAATGACAGATACAGTCACTTCCCGCGATGCCATAGTGGAGATCATCACCACCGAGGGGCCGGTGAAGCTGCGCCTTTACGGCGACACACCGGCGCATCGCGACAACTTCATCCGTCTGGCCGAAGAGGGGTTCTACGACGGTGTGCTCTTCCACCGCGTGATAAAAGACTTCATGGTGCAGACCGGCGACCCCAACTCAAAAGAGGCTCCCGCCGGGAAGCAGCTCGGCAGCGGCGATCCCGGCTATACGCTCGAGGCCGAGATCCTCTATCCGAAGCATTACCATAAATATGGCGCCGTGGCGGCGGCCCGCACCGGCGATGCCGTCAATCCGGAACGCCGCTCGTCGGGCTCGCAGTTCTACATCGTCACCGGCCAAAAGCAGTCGGCCCGCAGCATGGAGCAGGCCGAGCAGCGCATGGCCAACGATGTGAAGCAGCAATACTGGATGCAGCTCATGAAGCAGAACGCCCCGAAAATCCGCGAACTCCAGGCCGCGGGCGACCGAGACTCGCTCGAGACCTTCCGCCGCCAGCTCATAGAGCAGCTGGAGAGCGAAGTGGTGCTCCCCACACTCCCCGAGCAGCTCAAGGCCGACTATGTAAACCTCGGCGGCACACCGCATCTCGACAACCAGTATACCGTATTCGGCGAAGTAATCGAAGGGATGGAGACCATCGAAAAGATACAGCAGGCCGAGACCGATCCCTCCGACCGACCCAAAGAGGACATACGCATACTGAGCGTAAAAGTATTGGAAAAATAAGTTAGTGCTGAAATTTAAACGATGGTAAGTGATACGAATCCTTCATGCAATCTGCAAGCTTATTGCATGAATTGAATTTGCACACTTACTTAGACAAGATAATCCTAACCATCTATCATGACCGAACCCGAAACAATCACGACTCCCGGCCAGGAGGCCGAAGTCGTGGCATGCGCACAGCAGGAAGATACAGCCAACGTACAGGCATCGGCCGATGTGCACGCCCTGAGCAAAGAGGAATTGCTGGCAAGACTCCGCGATATCGTGAAGAGCCGGAGTGTCAACTCCCATCGCGAGGTGATGGCGATAAAGCAGGCACTGTTCTCTCTGCGCCAACGCGAGATTAACGATGAGATGAATGCCTTCGTAGAGGCCGGCAACTCCCCCGAGACATTCTCGGCCAATCCCGACGAGGCCGAGAATGAGGCCAAAGACCTCATGGCGGAATTCCGGGCAATGCGGCAGCAATATCTTGAGGCCGAAGAGAAGCGCCTGGAGCAGAATCTTGAAGCCAAAAGAGAGATTCTCGCAAGAATGCAGGCCATTTCGGAGAATGCCGACAGTGTCAACGTGCACTTCCAGGAATTTCAGGAGCTGCAGCAGAAATTCCGCGACATCAAGGAGGTGACTCCCTCGGCCGAATCAGATATCTGGAAGAAATTCCAGCTCACCGTAGAGCAATACTACGACACACTGAAGATGAACAAAGAGCTGCGCGACCTCGACTTCCGCAAGAACCTCGAGGCAAAGCGCCGCATCATAGAAGAAGCAAAAGCCCTGGCCGAAGAGCCCGATGTGGTGGAGGCCGGACGCCGCCTGCAGCTTCTGCACGCCGAATGGCGCGAGACCGGACCCGTAAGCAAAGAGCTCCGCGATGAGATCTGGGAGGAGTTCCGTCAGGCTTCCGGCACCGTCAACCGTCGCCACCAGGAATATTTCGAAGGGCGCAAGGCAGAAGAAAAGGCCAATGAAGAGGCCAAAGAAGCCATCATCGCCGAGCTGCAGGGTATCGACCGCGCTGCGCTCAAGACGTTTGCGGCATGGGATGAGGCGCGTGAGAGGGTGAAAGGGCTGCAGGAGAAGTGGAAATCAATCGGTTTCGCATCGCGTAAGGTCAACAACGATCTCTATGCCCGCTTCCGCAGCGAATGCGACGCCTTCTTCACCGCCCGCACGGAATACTTCCAGAGCACCCGCGAGACATTCCAGGCCAATCTTGAGAAAAAGACCCGTCTCTGCGAGCGCGCCGAGGCAATCCTGGCAGAAGGCGACTTTAAAAAGCACATCGAAGAGATGCAGAAGCTCCAGGCCGAATGGCGCACCATCGGCAACGTAGGGCGGAAATACTCCGACTCCATATGGGAGCGCTTCAGCTCGGCCTGCAACAGATTCTTCGCCATGCGCAAAGAGCAGAATGCCGCCCGACACACCGAAGAGACCGCCAATCTCAATGCCAAGCGCGAGGTGATAGAGGCAATCAGGAATATCCCGGCTGATGCCGACCGCAATGAGCGTCTCCGCGCCGTCAAGGAGCTTCAGGCACGCTACGAGGGGATCGGATTCGTACCCTTCAAGCAGAAAGCCCAGCTTCAGGCCGACTACCGCGCCGCCTGCGACGCCGTATATGCCGCCATCAATTCGGCCCGCGACAAAGAGCGCCGCCACCGTTTCGAAGGGCAGCTCGACAGTATGCGCGACGATGCACGCCGCCTCGGCTCAGAGCAGGAACGCATCAAGCGCCAGATCGAAGCCAAAAGCCAGGAACTCAAGACTTATGCAAATAATCTCGGATTCTTCAACGTCAAGACCTCTGCCGGCAACTCCATGGTAAAGGAAATGGAGCGCAAGATGGCACGCATCGAAGACGACATCCGCCAGCTGCGTGAAAAGCTCGCGATGGTAGAGGCCGCACAGACTACGAAGTAAGCGATCTCAGGCTACTTGCAGCCATACGCATCACAGACCGACCTTTCATCGTAGAGACGAATCCTTTCCCTCCCAACGGTTGTGACAACCGGTGGGAGGGAACTTTTTTAGTGTAATAAATGTTAAAAATATGACATTACACTATTTGTGACTCTCCGATCGCGCAGGGGCCGAGAGGCAACTCCGGCAGCCGAAAGCAGCGTCGCATTATAGATTCCACTTATACGCAGGTTGAAAAACTGAACATTCCCTTATGGCAAAACGACTGATACCCATGCTAATATACGGCGGCATCCTGGCCACGGCAGCCGCCTTGCCCGACGTGAGCGCACAGACGGTGCTCCCCGAAGGGCCGCTCGAACTCGAAGTGACGCGCCCCGCCACTCCCGGCGAGGCCGACTCCATCCCCGACCTGCAGCAGGCCCTCGAAGCCCCCACGCTTCCGGCCGACAGTCTGCTCGCACGCCCCGACATCCCTCAGGCATACCGGCGCGGCGACTATCAGGTAGGGCTCGTGCTCAGCGGCGGCGGAGCAAAGGGTATCGCCCACATCGGAGTGATCAAGGCTCTCGAAGAGAACGACATACCCGTGGACTGCATCACCGGCACATCGATGGGAGCCATCATCGGAAGCCTTTACGCCATCGGCATGTCGCCCGACGAAATGCTCGCCTTCATCAAATCCCCCGTATTCCAGGACTGCGCCACCGGCACGCTCGACCCGTCGCTCGTATACTACTTCTCCAAGCCTACCCCCACACCGGCATGGGCCAACGTAAGCATCAACCTGCGCGACTCCATATCAGGCAACATCGCCTCGCAGCTGATACCCAGTTCGCTGATCAGTCCGCTGGCCATGAACATAGAGTTCCTGCAGATCTACACCCCCTACACGGCGCAATGCGAAGAAGACTTCAACCGGCTCATGGTCCCCTTCCGCTGCGTGACAAGCGACATATACCACAAACACAAGATCGTGCTCGACAGTGGCGACCTGGGGCGTGCCGTCAGGGCATCGATGAGTTTCCCGCTCGTATTCCGCCCCATCGAGATGGACGGAGTGCTGGTATACGACGGCGGAATCTACGACAACTTCCCCGTAGACGTGATGCAGGAGGATTTCAATCCCGACTTCATAATAGGAGTCTCCGTATCCGGCCCCGACGGGAAGCCGGAGAAAAACAACGTGCTCTCGCAGCTCGAAGACATGATAATCCAGAACAACGACTACTCCGTACCCGCGGCCGACGGGATAAAGATACAGTGCCCGGTGCTCAACTTCGGCGTGCTCGACTTCGGGCAGGCCGACGTGATCTACGACATCGGCTACCGCACCGGCCTGGCGATGGTGGATTCGATCAAAAGCCGTATGGCCTACCGCCGGTCGCCGGGCGAAGTGACTGCCCGGCGCACACGTTTCACCGGGCAGACGCCCGAGGTGATGTTTGATTCCGTAGCCGTGACAGCAGGCACCCGCAGCCAGCGCAACTTCCTGAAATTCCTCTTCGACCGGGGGTATCCCCATGAGCCATTCGGCCTCGAACAGACACAGGACGCCTACTACCGCGCCATCAGCGGCGGCAAACTGCGCAACCTGCTCCCCGAAGTGGCATTCGGCGACCCCGATACCGTGGCCCCGCAGATACGCAAAAACAACCTGCTCATACTCAAACCCGAAATCAGCAACCCCTGGAACATAGGCGTAGGCGGATGGCTCACCACCGGCACCCAAAGCATGCTCTATCTCGACTTAGGCTATCACACATTGAGCTACAACTCGCTCGATGCCGATCTCTCCGGATGGATAGGGCAGAGCTACTATGCCGGACAGCTGGCTGGAAAATTCACCGTCCACAGCCGCAAACCCGCCTACATAAAGCTCGAAGGGATTATGAGCCGGCATAAATACTACAGTTCGCAGCTGATGTTCTATCAGGACAATACCCCTTCGTTTATCACCGACACGGAGCAATACGTAAAACTCCACTACTGCCTGGCCACCGGGCGCAAATCCATCTTCACAGCTTCAGCAGCCTACGGAGAGAAACGCTGGAAATACTATCCTCAGTCAGAAGGGATCGACTTCACCGCCGATCACCGTGACAGGAGCCGCATGAAGATAGCGGCCATCAACTTCGGATGGGAATACAATACACTCGACGATGCGATGTATCCCATGTCGGGACGCCTGATGAAGGGTGTGGCCGGCGGAGAATGGCAGCACGCATACTATACCCCCGAAGGTGACGACGGACACCGGATAAGCTACCGCCGGCATTACCGCCTGCAGGCCGAGCTCGAATGGCGCCAGTACTTCCCGCTGGCCCACCGGATACATCTCGGCGGCTACGGCAAAGCCGTGGCCACGGCAGGCCCGCTTTACCAGACCTACACCGCCGAACTCATCGGCGCCCCCGCCTTCTCGCCCACACCCTCCACATCCGACTACTTCAATCCCGGACTGCGGGCCTACAACTTCGTGGCGGCCGGACTCAATCCCGTATGGAACCCGATCGACAAATTCCAGGTGCGCGGCGACTTCTACGGATTTCTCCCCATACGCCACATCGAATGCGGCGCCGACGGGATGGCGCGCCACGGGTCATGGCTGAGTCATCCGGCCTTCATAGGGGAAGTGGCGGCCGTCTACAACCTCCCCTTTGCCTCCCTCTCGCTTTACGGCAACTACCTCAGCAGCCCTCACGGCAACTGGCATTTCGGCATCAGCTTCGGACTCTTTTTCCTCGCCCCGCGCCTCACACGATAGCCCCTCAGACTCCGCGGCATCGAAGAGCGTGGGCTCCTGCATGGGGCGCATCGACTCCGGAACGCGGCGGGTCACCTTCGCACCCATTTCGCGAAGCCGCTCGGCGCGGGCCGCGACGCACTGGCTCCCCACCGTAAGCTGCTTCAGACTCCCCTCATACGCACGCGAGGCAGCCTGGATATGGCGATGGATCTTGGAAAAATCCTCAAGAAAAGCCGCCACCTTATCGTAGAGCTTCCCCCCCGCCTCGGCGATGGCCTCGGCATTGCGGTTCTGATTCTCCACACGCCATAGCTGCGAAATGAGCTGCACCACCGAGAGCAGATGCGCCGGCGACACAATCACCACATTATTGCGCAGCGCGAAATCACACAGCGACGCATCCCCCTTCATAGCCGCAAGAAACGACGCGTCATTTGGCATGAACATCAGCGTATGCTCCAGGGCTCCGGGGATAAGCCGGTGATACTGCTTATCGGCCAGTTCGCGGATATGCTTCCGCACCGAGGCCACGTGGCGCCTGAGACACTCCTCGGCCTGCGCCTCATCGTCGGCCTCGGCATAGGCAAGATAATCCGTCAGCGACGTCTTCGCATCCACCACCACACGGTGCTCCCCCGGGAGCAGGAGCACCATGTCGGGGCGCAACTCCCGCCCCTCGTCGGATCGGATGGCCTTCCCGCCGATCCTGACCGCCTGCGACTCGAAATGTATCCCCTGCACCAATCCGGCCCGCTCCAGCAGCTGCTGCAGCACCGTCTCACCCCAGCGCCCCTGCAGACGGGTATCACCCTTAAGCGCATTCGACAGGCGTCGCGCCTCCTCCCCGATACGGGCATTCGTGCGCGCCAGAGTGTCGATACGCGCCGTAAGCGCCTCGCGCGAGGCATTCTCCCTGACATAGGTATCGCTCACAGTCTGCTGAAATTCAGCCAGACGCTCGCGCAGCGGAGCAAGAATTGAGCTGATGTCGGCACGGTTGCCGTGCTGCAGCGACTCCGTCTCACGCTGCAGCGACTCAGAGGCCAGGGCCGAGAACTCCATGGCCATCTGCCGGCGCATCTCCACTGCACGCCGCTCCATACGGGCCTCCATCTCGGCGCGCTGCGACTCAAGACGCTGCTCAAGCATCTGGATCTGCCGCTCATACTGGCGGCGCGTCTCATCAAGCAAAGTGCGCGTAGACTCCTCGTAGCGGCGCTGCGCCTCCTCGGCCTGCCCGGCCGCGGAAGCAGAGGAGGCCGCCGCCGAGTGGCGCAGCAACAGGATTATGATCACAGCAAAGCCGGCGAGAATCACGGCAGACAGAAGAATAAGATAAACGGGCATAGACAATAATATGGGTCTGAAAATAAAAAATCAATACAAAATTAGCAAAATTCAACGGAAAGTATTATATTTGAGGAAAATTTTTGCGGCCCGCGAAGCCGCAGATTGCACCTGAACCTAAACCGGCAGATATAACCTGCTGAATACTTACAGATTAAACAATCAAAGATGAAGCAATCATTTTTATTTTTAGCCCAGGGATTTGAGGAAGTAGAGGCCCTGACAGTAGTCGACGTGCTGCGTCGCGCCGGCATACCGGTCAAGACCGTATCGATAACCGAGTCACTGCAGGTGACCGGAGCCCACGGCATATCGGTAAAGGCCGATGTGCTCTACGACAACACACTTTTTGATGCCCCCGAATGGCTCATCCTCCCCGGGGGAATGCCCGGAGCCGAACATCTCTACAACTTTGCGCCGCTGCAGGGGCTCCTGGAGCGTCAGGTAAAAGGGAAGAGCGGGCGCGTAGCCGCCATATGCGCCGCACCGGCCGTAGTGCTCGGTCAGCTCGGCCTGCTCGAGGGAGCCAAAGCCACATGCTATCCCGGATTCGAGGAGCTGCTCAAGGGAGCGAAATATGAAGACAGCCCGGTGGTGGTAGACGGAAAATTCATCACCTCCAGCGGTCCGGCCAACGCCCTGGCCTGGGCCCTTACGATCGTACGCGAGACGGTAGGGAGCCGCCAGTCAAACCAGGTGGCAGCCGGTATGCTGGCCTATCCGCCGGAATGCAGCTCGGTGGATTTCGGATGAACCCGCTCCATGGAAGTGGCGCCGCATCGGCAGGGATGCAATTTCCACCCCCGTCCACACGTTAAGGAAGTGTCGCCGGCCGCAGATCAGGCGGTAGCGGCGGCACTTCCCATTTACCCTACCACATGGATACCTACTATCACATAGCCCGCGCAGGCGAGGGGCAGTACCGCGAGAAAATGAGCCGTTTCCTGGCATTTGCAATGCCGGTGGCCGACGCCGCCGATGCCCGCGACCGCATCAAGGAATACCAGAACGCCTACCATGACGCCCGCCACGTATGCTGGGCCTACATGCTTGGCCCCGACATGGCCGACTGGCAGCTCAACGACAACGGCGAGCCCTCGGGCACAGCCGGCAAGCCGATACTTGGGCAGATCCGCAGTCACGGCGTGACGGATGTGCTCGTGGTAGTGGTGCGCTACTTCGGCGGCATAAAGCTCGGCACCTCCGGACTGATCACAGCCTACCGCGAGGCCGCATGCCTGGCACTCGACGAGGCCGGCCGCAAAGAGATGCACCGCATGACAGAGGTCAGGGTAGAGGTACCCTACATCAGCCTCGACGGAGTGATGCGCATCATAAAGGAAAGCGACACCGAGATAGTGGAGCAATCCTTTGACATGGTATGCGCGCTTCGGCTCCTGATGCGGGCCGACCATAGCGCCGAGCTGCTCGGCAAAATGGGCAAGACCGAGGGGGTGACGATCACCCTCGGCGCCGGGTGAGGGGGCTGCGGAGGCATAGGGGCGCCCGAGTGGCTGATATCGGCCGGGAGCGTGACGGAAGTTGGCTATGAAGTTGATAAAGAGTAAAAAAATCGCTTTCGATGTACGAAAAAAGGGGGAATATAGCGCTTAATTAAAAAAAATTTACGATATTTGCACAGAATTTCGCCGTACCAAGCCGTAAGCGCGTGTTTGGATATGGGTAAACTATTGACATATAGAGTTTTAACCATAAGGAGATAAAATTTCGACAATGACAAAGGCAGATATTGTAAATGAGATATCTCGCAGCACGAACCTCGACAAAGCTGCTGTGCTTCTCACCGTTGAGAAGTTTATGGAAGTTGTAAAGGAGTCAATGGCGGCAGGCCACAACGTCTACCTCCGTGGATTCGGCAGTTTCATCATCAAGACCCGCAAGGAGAAGACTGCCCGCAACATATCCAAGAACACCTCAATCATCATCCCGGAGCATAAAGTGCCGGCCTTCAAGCCCTCGCGCGTGTTCCTTGATGAGGTGAAAGGTCCGGAAGCCGAGTAAAAGATAAATTCAATCAATCCAAACCCTTTTAAACATACAATTATGCCCAGCGGAAAGAAAAGAAAAGGCCACAAGATGGCCACCCACAAGCGTAAGAAAAGACTGAGAAAGAACCGTCACAAGAAGAAATAAGACATCTCTTCAGCGACACAAAGTCTCTGACGCCAGTGCCCGTCCGCCCTCACCGTGCAAGCGGGGGCGGACGGCCTCTTATATCCAGAAAACTGAATGAAAAGCGAATTAATAGTCGACGTACAGGAAAAAGAGATTTCCATAGCGCTGCTTGAAGACTCCCGGCTGGTATCACTGCAGAAAGAGAGCCGCAACCAGGCTTATGCCGTAGGCGACCTCTATCTGGCCAAAGTGAAGAAAATCATGCCCGGACTCAATGCGGCATTTGTGGATGTAGGCTATGAAAAAGATGCTTTTCTACACTATCTCGATCTGGGGCCGCAATTCAACACATACTCCGCCTACCTTGAGGAATGCTTCCAGGACCCGCGGAAAGTGCCCAATATCTCCCGCTTCAAGAAAGAGGCAGATATCTCAAAAAGCGGCACCATACAGGATTTGCTCCAGCCCGGGCGCCAGCTTCTGGTGCAGATAGCCAAAGAGCCGATTTCCTCCAAAGGGCCGCGCCTGACGACCGAACTCTCCTTCACCGGCCGCTTCATGGTGCTGATACCCTTCGGCGAGAAAATCTCCATATCGCAGAAAATCCGCTCCACAGAAGAGAAGATACGCCTGCGCCAGCTCATCGGAAGCATCAAGCCCAAAGGCTTCGGCGTGATAGTGCGCACTTCGGCCGAAAACAAGCGTGTGGCCGAACTCAACAACGAGATGCGCACGCTCGTGAAATGCTGGGAGGAATCAATCCAGAAGATGCAGAGGGCCACACCCCCGTCGCTCATCTATGAGGAAGACAGCCGCGCTGTCAGTCTGATACGCGACATCTTCAGCCCCACGTTCGAGAACATCTATGTCAACGAAGCGGAGACATTCACCCAGATTCAGAACTACGTCAGTCTTATCGCCCCGGAACGGGCCGATATAGTGAAGCTCTATACGAAGGAAATCCCCGTATTCGATCATTTCAACATCACCCGCCAGATCAAATCAAGCTTCGGCAAGACCGTAAGCTTCAAGAGCGGAGCCTACATCATCATAGAGCATACAGAAGCGCTCCATGTGATCGACGTCAACTCCGGCAACCGCTCAAAGGCCACCAACGACCAGGAGACCAACGCGCTTGAGGTCAACATGAGGGCCGCCGATGAAATTGCACGCCAGCTCAGACTGCGCGATATGGGTGGTATAATCGTGATTGACTTCATCGACATGAACAAGCCGGAGCACCGGCAGAAACTCGTGGAGCATATGCGGGAAGTGATGGCCAACGACCGTGCCCGTCACAATATCCTCCCGCTCAGTAAGTTCGGACTGATGCAGATCACCCGCCAGCGGGTGCGCCCGGCTCTCGACATCACCACCTCCGAAAGCTGCCCGTCGTGCTTCGGAAAAGGTGAGATACAGCCCTCGCTTCTCTTTACCGAAAAACTCGAAGAGAAGATCGACTATCTGGTCAATACGCTTATGGTCAAGAAATTCGTGATGTATATACACCCCTTTGTAGATGCCTACATCAAGAAAGGACTAATATCGATCTACGGACGGTGGCGCCGGCGGTTCGGCCGCAGTTTCAAGGTGCTCCCCGACGAATCGCTCGCCTATCTGGAATACAAGGTATTCGACCCCGACCATAAGGAAATCGACCTCAAGGAAGAGAGCGACATGAACAGCAGTCACAGCAAGAGCCGCACACGCGCCTCCAACCGCGACAAATGACACAAATACAGATAGTGTAAAAGCATAGACCCCGAGGCCGTCGGCAGGCAGGAATGCCCGGCAGCCGGTTAATACGAAAATACAATGCCCCGTGCGGACTCCGCACGGGGCATTGCACTTCAGAAGCGTCTCCGTCGCGCCCCCTCTCATGGCTTATGAGCGCGACTGCATTGCGGCCAGATAATCGGCCACTATGAATGTGGATCCACCCACATACACCACGTCGGCAGCCTCCGAATCCGATATGGCCGCGGAATAGGCCGAAGCCACACCCTCGGGACAGAGGCGGCAACCCAGCCCATGCGCCACGAGTATCTTCTCAAGATCCGCAGCCGGCATGGCGCGTGGCACGGAGGCCTGAGTGACATAATACTTGGCATCGCGGGGGAGCAGACGCACTATGTGGGGCACATCCTTGTCATTGACGAATCCGATCACCATCCGCAGCTCTGCCGATGGCGACAGAGCCGCACGTCGATGCGCCCACACCTCGGAGAGCTGATGCATCGTGTGGCGCAGCCCGGCCTCGTTATGCCCCGTGTCGCATATCGTAAGCGGAGTGCGTGAGGTAATCATCCAGCGCCCGGCCAGACCGGTGCGCTCCACTACCTGCTCCAGACCGTCGCGCAACGCCTCCGATGAAATCTCCACCCCGACCGAGCGGAGCACCTCCACCTCATGCAGCACCGTATTGATATTCTCCATCTGATACTCCCCGCCAAGAGGGGAGCGGAACGGCCCGCAGGCCACAGTGTCGGCTTCGAGAGTGCCGTCCTCCGATGCCAGATGCGGATTGATGAGCTTCATCTCATCGCAGGCGAAGCGAAGCGGTGTGCCGGTGGCGGCTGCCTGACGGCTGAACACATCGCGCACTCCCCCCTCGGCATAGCCTACCACTGCCGGCACTCCCGGCTTGAAGATTCCGGCCTTCTCGGCCGCGATCTTCTCCAGCGAATCGCCGAGAAACTGCATATGGTCAAACGAGATGTTGGTCACCACTGTCGATATGGGGGTAATGATATTGGTAGAGTCAAGGCGCCCCCCCATGCCGACTTCGATTACGGCATAGTCTACACCCTCGGCTGCAAACCAGTCGAAGGCCATCATCATGGTCAGTTCGAAGAAGGAGGGATGTCCGTCGTAGCCCGACTTCTGCCACCGCTCTACGAAACTGATCACCTTATCGGCCGGAATCATGCGCCCGTCGACGCGCATACGCTCGCGGAAGTCGGCAAGATGCGGCGATGTATAGAGCCCGGTCTTATACCCCTGTGCCTGGAGTATGGAGGCAAGCATGTGGGAGGTGGAGCCCTTGCCGTTGGTGCCTCCTACATGAATCGAGCGGAACCGTCGGTGGGGATTGCCGAAATAATTGTCGAGGGCTATCGAGGTGTCGAGCCCCGGTTTATAGGCCGCCGCTCCGATACGGGAGAACATCGGCAGCTGGGAGAAGAGGAAATCAAGAGCTTCCTTGTATGTCATCTTTGAAGAATTAGGAATTAGGAGGGAGGAATTAGGAATTATTTGAATTAGGAATGAGGAGTGAGGAATTAGGAATTGGGAGGGAGGAATCAGGAATAATGTCACTAAAATAAGGCGGACAGGCAGCGGGGCGTAGCGATAACCGCGGAGCGGTTTCATGGCCTTTACAGTCCGCGGCTCTACGTATAGTGTTGTCGCCCGGGGGTCACAGGCCGTAGAGGAGGTAGCCTGTCACTCCGGCCATCACGATTACCAGAATCGGATGGATTGAGCGCCGCTTGCCACGCCACGGAATCTTGAAATACACCAGGCAGAATGCCACCGCCGATATGATGATATTGGCCACTAACTGCCAGGTAATCCGGTTGGGATTGAAATTGGCCGCATTCATCAGCATTATGGCTGCCGAGGCTATAAGCCCCACTACCACAGGACGCAGACCCGAGAATATGGCCTTGATGGCACCGCTCTCACGGTGCCGGCGGATGAAATGTGAACTGTAAATCACAAGAAAAAACGAAGGGAGCACTACCGCCAGCGTAGCCAGCACCGACCCCAATACTCCCCACATAGGCGATGAAAGTGCCGGATCGACCTCGCCCGGCGCCACGTAACCGATATAAGTGGCCGAATTGATGCCGATTGGGCCGGGAGTCATCTGAGAGATGGCCACGATGTCGGTAAACATCGTCTCCGTAATCCATCCGGGATCTACCACGGCATGCTCCACAAGCGACAGCATGGCATAGCCGCCCCCGAAGCCGAAAATGCCTATCTTAAGATAGGCCCATATGAGTTTGAGATATATGTTCATATTGACGCTTACTTTTCGGAGTTGTCATCAGATCTTTCGCTTTCTTTGGCCGTGGCAGACTCAGTGTCGGCCGGTGAGGCTGAGCCGCCATCGGGAGATCCGGAGGTCGCTGACTTGCTTCGGGCCATACGGCGCAGACTCCATTTCCAATAGGCATATCCTCCGGCCGCACCTAAAACGATGTAGAGGATAGGGTTGGAGACGAATCCGATGTTGATTGAAATCATCAGCGCCACAATCAGCGGGATCCATACCGTCTTCCAGCCGATTCCGGCTGCCTTGGCCGATGTCAGCACCGGAGCCACGATCAGGGCTACCACTGCGGGACGGATACCCATGAAGATGGCAGAAATGACCTGATTGTTCTTGATTGTGTCCGGTGTGAGGAAAATTGCAATGGCCAGGATAATCAGAAACGACGGCAGGATAGAGCCAAATGCGGCCATGGCGCTTCCGCGGATGCCATGCAGGCGGTCGCCTATGACGGTGGCGATATTTACGGCCAGGATGCCCGGCATTGACTGCGCCACGGCAAGAAGGTCGAGAAATTCATCGCGTTCGATCCAGTGGTGGTTGTCGACTATCTCACGTTCGATAATCGAAATCATCGCCCACCCTCCACCGAAAGTGAATGCGCCTATCTTAAAGAAAGAGGAGAAGAGCTGTCGGTAGAGCTTGCGCTGCGTTACCTCTTGGTTCATAGTGTATGGATTGAATTTTACACACAGTTTGGCGCAGCCGTGATTCCCGCTCCACATGCCCGGACGGGGGCGGGGAGGGGCGGCTGCGCTTCTTGATTTTGCAGGGAAGGGAGCCCGGGGCCGATGGGTCAGGCGGTGGCATGCGCCGGCCTGCAGCCACGGGAGGGGAGTGTCAATGGGAGGCCTGGGCTTCCGACTCGGAAATCTTCCGGCGGTCGATCATGCGCCATACATACCATATATAAGCCAGCACGAACGGCACGAGGATACTCACATAAGCCATGCACTTCAGCGTAAACTCCGACGAAGAGGCATTGCGTATCGAGAGCGACGACTCCGGCGAAGAGAGTGACGGGAAGAAAGGCGTGTCATTGAACCCGGCGAGCCAGATCAGAGCCATTACCGTAAGGAATGTCCCGGCCCCGGCTGCCCAGATCCCCTTGTCGTGGTCGGGGCGCATGATAGTGGCGATAATGCCCGTAAGCACGCCTGCCACACCGACCGCCATCACCACCAGAGCGGCAGGCATGGATATGAGATTATGCCAATACTTATAAGGCGTGGCCACGACTGATGTGCCGAGCGGAGAGGCCGTGAGCACCGTGTAGCCCTCGGTGGTGAAGAGTATTGCCACGAATGCCAGGAAAAAGAGCAGGAAGAGAATCGTGGATGCTATCAGTCGGCGCTGCAGCCAGTCGGTAAAGGCCCGGGTGGTCTCCACAGCATTCTTCACATACAGAATGCCGAGGATGCGGGCAAGGAAGAGCACCGCGAATCCGAGTATGAGATTGCGCCAGTTGAATATCGCTTCGAATCCGTGCGACGGATTGTCCCATCGTGAAATCACGGGGGATGCACCCTTCAGGATGTTGACACGGTCGATGCTGAACTCTCCGCCGAAAAAGAACATCGCCACAGCCACACCGAGCAGCACGCATCCTACAGTGCCGTTGATGAAGAGAAACAGGTCATACGTGCGGCGTCCGAGCAGATTGCCCGGGCGCGAGCGGTATTCATAGCTCACGGCCTGGAGCACAAAACTCAGCAGAATCAGAATCCACAGCCAGTATGCGCCGCCGAAACTCGTGGAATAAAACAGCGGGAAGGAAGCGAAAGCGGCACCGCCGAAAGTGACAAGAGTGGTGAACGTGAGTTCCCATTTCCGCCCCACGGCGCTCACGATAAGCTGACTCCATTGCGGATCGGGAGCCGAGAGCAGAAGCGTCTGCGCTCCCTGCACAAAAAGCAGGAATACCAGAATCCCGGCCAGGACAGAAAGGATAATCCACCAGTAATTCTGTAAAAATTCAAGTGTCATGGCGTGATGTGTTTATTTGTTAAGATCCTTGCGGGTCGACTTATTTATCCAGTTGACCATGATGCTTACCTCTGCGGCGAGCAGAATGGTGAAAATCACGGCAAACATCCAGAACGTCACGATTACCGAAGATGCCGGAATGTTGGAGATTGCCGCGCAAGTGGGGAGGAGGTCCTGCACGGTCCAGGGCTGTCGGCCTACCTCGGCCACTACCCATCCCGCCTCCGAGCAAATCCACATCAGCGGCACCGAAATCATGGCGATAAGCTGCAGCCATCGGCGCCGGCAGAGGGTGTCAGGCCAGCGATAGGCCAAGAGCAGAGCCACAGCATAGAAAAGCAGGAAATAACTGCCAAGCCCCACCATGATGCGGAATGCATAGAACGTAAGTGCCACCGGCGGCACCGCTTCAGAGGGATTCTTGAAATATCCGTATCCGAAATAGGGGAAATCCACTTTCAGGCGCTCTGCCGCCTTCTGCATGGCCGCAGAGTCGCCCACTTCCATGGCAACGGAATACTCGCGCAGAGCGTTTTGTGCCATTTTCCCCCGGCGGATGCGTTCCACATAGCTTACGGTGCGCACCGTGTCGCCGTCGACGATATCAATGCCGTCGATGATGTCGTTGATACCCGGCACGAAAGCATCCATATCATGACGCGCCAGAATCGAGAGCCCCTTGGGCAATGATATGTCAAACAGATAGGGAGGCTCATCGTTGAAGAAACGCTTTTCAGGATTCACAATACCGATTACCGACAGCGACTGGCCGCATTGCCCGCGGTAGAGCCCCTCCATGGCGGCCAGCTTCATGGGCTGGGTGCGCGTCACTTCCACGGCGGAGCCGTCGCCGGTCCACATGCAGAGCAGCAGTCCGGCCAGACCGAACCATCCTCCGACCTTGATGGAGCGCAGGGCGAAGTCGCGGTTGCTGCGGCGCCAGAGAAAGAAGCAGCTCACCCCGATTACAAACACTCCCGAGAGCGCCCATCCGCTAAGCACGGCGTGGAAAAACTTATTGAGGGCCACCGGCGAAAAGAAAGCGCCGAAATCCACCATCACATTCCGCATCTGGGCCGGGTCGAACTCCATCCCCACCGGATACTGCATCCAGGCATTGGCCACCAGAATCCAGAGGGCAGAGATCGAGGCTCCGATGGCAGTGAGCCACGTAGACAAGAGGTGGAACCTGGGCGAAACCTTTCCCCATCCGAAGAACATCACGGCTCCGAACGTGGCTTCCAGAAAGAAGGCCAGAATCCCCTCGATGGCAAGAGGCGCACCGAAAATGTCGCCTACAAACCAGGAATAATTGCTCCAGTTAGTGCCGAATTCAAACTCCAGGATAATGCCGGTGGCCACGCCGATGGCGAAATTGATGGCCAGCAGGGTCATCCAGAATTTAGTGGCGGCAAGCCACTTGTCGGATCTGGTGCGCAGATAGATACTTTCCATGATCGCTACAATCACCGACAGCCCGAGCGTAAGGGGCACGAATAGCCAGTGGAAGATAGCCGTCATGGCAAACTGCCATCTCGACCAGTCAACTACAGTTATCAGATTCTCCATAACAGAAAAGTATTACACGGGATATAGAGTAATGGAATATATACGGCATTGAGGCATACCGGGGATGCACCGCGCCGGCTCAGCCGGGTATCGAGTCAGCTCCCGATGTCAGATTATGGCGCACGGCCGCCGCCCGCTCCGCGTCAGAATCATAGTCGCGCTTCAGCACATCGGGGAAGAAAAACAGCTTCACCACCAGAAACAGCAGAATCAGCTTGACTATGATCAGCGCCCACAGGGTCCTGCCGACAGTCATATGGCGGAATCCATCGACGTACATATGGAATATCTCTTTCAGGTTCATGGCATGATATAAAATAGCGGAAAGTAACTGAGGCGGGGGTGCCGAACACGTATCCCGTCACTCCCCGGGTGCGGTAGAAAAAGATATCGCGGAGCATCCGGAGAGGCTCCGCCGGGGCTGCCGGAGCCATAATCGGCCAAACGGATATGCAAATATATGAAAAAATTTGCCTCAGCGGCCATTGACTTAGGATTTTTTTTGCTAAGAATGTAAAAAGTTATTACCTTTGTCTGAAATTGACGTTGGAGGCGCTCCCCGAGGGGCGTGGCCGGCGTCGGTAAATACGAAATAACGACAACAGAAATATAAATAAAGCCATGGCCCTTTGGTTTGAATGCAAGATACGCTATGACCGCATGCAGGAGAACGGTGCGGTAAAGAAAGTCAACGAACCCTATCTCGTCGATGCCCTCAGCTTCACGGAAGCCGAATCGCGCATCATAGAGGAGATGAAGCCCTTCATATCCGGCGACTTCAGCATCTCGGCCGTAAAGAAGACCAAGATAGCCGAAATCTTCTTCGACGAGACCGGCGACAAATACTATATGGTGAAATACAACATCATCACCCTCGACGAAAAAAGCGGCGTAGAAAAGAAGGTGGCCGTATTCACCCTGGTGCAGGCAGCCGACTTTGACTCGGCCCTCGTCAACTTCCGCGAAGGGATGAAGGGGACCCTCGCCGACTATGAAATAGCCTCCATCACAGAGACGATGGTGATGGACGTATTCCCGATTGACCTTGGCTCCAAAGCCGAAAACGCCGCGGAATGATGAGCCGTATAGCAGAAGCCATAGAGGAGCTGCGCCGCGAGATACCGTCGGGTGTGGAGCTGGTGGCCGTGTCGAAGTTTCATCCGGCCGAAGCCATCGAAGAGGCATATGCCGCAGGGCAGCGCCGGTTTGGCGAAAGCCGCGTGCAGGAGCTGCTCCGCAAGCAGCCCTTGCTCCCGGCCGATATCGAATGGCATTTCATAGGGCATCTGCAGACCAATAAGGTGCGCCAGCTCATGGGGCGCGTGGCGCTCATAGAGAGCGTCGACACGGAGCATCTCCTTGACGTGATCGACAGCGAGGCCCGGCATGCCGGAGTGACGGCCCGGGTGCTGATGCAGCTCCATGTGGCCCGCGAAGAGACGAAATTCGGATTCTCGCCCGACGAGCTGCTTGCCTACTTCGCCTCCCGCCGCTTCGAGCGCCTGCAGGCCACCCACATATGCGGGGTGATGGGAATGGCGTCAAATACCGACGATGCCGACCGCGTGCGGGCCGACTTCCGCCGCATTGCCGACGTGTACCGCACCATCCGCGACGATGCCTCTCTGGCCCTGCGCGGCTTCGATACCCTCTCGATGGGTATGAGCGGCGACTGGCCGACAGCTGTGGAAGAAGGAGCCACACTCGTAAGGGTGGGCACACGGATATTCGGTGAGCGCGACTATTGACCCGTCAGGCTTCCGCGATGCGCCCGTGACGTGTGCGCCACACCGGAGGCCGGACAATGACAGAAAGCTGACTTAGAATCAAATATCAATCTACAATTAACAAAAAAACAACACATGGTAGAAGAACTCAATCCTTCGAAAAAGAAAAGCTACGTGCTCCCGATCGTGATCATGTTCGCGCTTTTCTTCATGATAGCATTCGTCACAGGCTATCAGAATCCCCTTGGCTCCGTCATCGAAAAGATGTCGGAGGGAAACCCGATGATGTCGCAGCTCGGCACACTGGCCAACTTCATAGCCTATGCCTTCATGGGCTATCCGGCCGGCAAACTGCTGCAGAACAAAGGGTTCCGCGTCACCGCCCTTTGGGCCGTGACAATCGGCTTCATCGGCGTGGCCATCACATGGCTGTCGGGCTTCATCGCCGCCGACAGCACAGCGGTGACCATATACCTGATCGGAGCCTTTGTAGCGGGATTCTCGATGTGTCTGCTCAATACGGTGGTCAATCCGATGCTTAACTCCCTCGGCTCGACCCCCAACCAGGGCAACCAGCTCGTACAGTTCGGCGGCTCCTGCAACTCTCTTGGCGCCACACTGGCTCCCGTAATCGTAGGCGGCCTTCTTGGCGGCGCGGCCAGCACCATCTCCTCCGCCAACCCCGTGTTCTATCTCGCCATGGGCATATTCGCGGCGGCCTTCCTCGTACTCTTCTTCAGCAAGCTCCCCGAATCCGAAGATCTCGGCAAGCCCACGGAGAAGGTGAGGGTGCTCGGCGCGTTTGCCTACCGCAACTTCGCCTTCGGCGTGCTCGCCATCTTCTGCTATGTGGGTCTTGAGGTAGGTGTGGCCAACTGGACATATCAGTTTCTTGAGAAGCATGCCGAAGTGAAAGCCTCCAACGCAGCTGCCAGCGCCGCGATCGCCGGCACCGTTGTAGGCATCTACTGGCTGCTGATGCTCATCGGCCGACTTCTGGGCGGCGTGATCGGCGGCAAGGTATCGTCGCGCGTGATGCTCTCGGTAGCCGGACTCGGCGCAATGACATTCATCCTGCTGGGCATATTCACCCGGGAGACGCTCGTCAGCTTCATCGGCTTCGACTCGTCGCAGCTCGCCTTCAGCGTGGTTAAGGTGCCGCTCAACGCCATCTTCCTCGTGCTCTGCGGCTTCTTTGCCTCAGTGATGTGGGGCGCGATTTTCAACCTCTCCGTCACCGGACTTGGCAAATATACGGCCGTGGCATCGGGCGTATACATGGTCATGGTGTGCGGCGGCGGCATATTCCCCTGGATACAGTCGTTTATGGCTTCAGGATCCATATTGGGAAGCTTCTGGCTCGACTTCGCACTGGCAGCCTATATATTCATTTATGCCCTGCTTCTCTCCAAGCCCGGCAGAAATGAAAAGCTTGCTCCCGAAGTGCTGGTAGAAGACTGATACCGGCCTTCCCCCTCCCGGGCGGCCGTCGCAATCGGCCGCCCGCCGGATTTCTGAGCGGCAGGGGAGAGGGGCGCATCCACCTCCTCGCCCGAGCCGGAAACGATGCCGGAATCAAAACATAGCCAACCCAATCTTTTTATATCATAAAAAACATCATGGACAAAAATCTAATGAATCGTGCGGCCGACAACATCCGCATCCTCATCACTGAAATGGTGGAGAAGGCCAAGTCTGGTCATCCGGGCGGTTCGATGGGAGGAGCCGACTTCGTCAATGTGCTCTTCTCAAAGGTGCTCAGGTATGATCCCCGTGACCCCGAATGGATGGCACGTGACCGGTTCTTTCTTGATCCGGGCCATCAGTCGCCCATGCTCTACGGCGTGCTCGCCCTCACAGGGCGCTACACCATAGAGGAGCTTCAGCAGTTCCGCCAGTGGGGCAGCGTCACACCGGGCCACCCGGAGCTGCAGCCCGAGCGCGGAGTCGACAACAGCAGCGGTCCGCTCGGTCAGGGACATGCCATGGCAGTGGGCTGTGCGATTGCCGAGCGTTTCCTTGCCGCAAGATTCGGAGAGGTAGTGGCCCATAAGACGTATGCCTTCATATCAGATGGCGGCATACAGGAAGAGGTGTCGCAGGGGGCAGGGCGCATAGCCGGCACACTGGGACTCAGCAACCTCATCATGTACTACGATGCCAACTCCGTGCAGCTCTCCACAACAGTGGCTGAAGTGACCTGCGAGGACACAGCCGCCAAGTACCGCGCATGGAACTGGAACGTGCTCGAAATCGACGGCAGCGATCCCGAAGCGATCTACGGAGCTCTCGAGATGGCACGCGAAGAGAAAGAGAAGCCCACACTTATCATCGGGCGCACCATCATGGCGCGCAAGGTAGTGGCATCCGACGGCAGCTCGCTCGAAGGAGCCGTCAGCACCCACGGGCAGCCCTTGTCGAAAGCCGGGGCCGACATCGCCGCCACCGTGCGCAATCTCGGTGGAGATCCGGAGAATCCGTGGGTGATTTTCGATGAAGTGAAAGATCTTTATGAGCGTCGCCGCGAGATCCTGGTAAAAGAGGCCGATGCGTGGAAAGCGGAATTCCATGCCTGGAAAGAAGCTCATCCCGAAGAAGCGGAGCGTCTGGGCTCGTTCTACAGCGACCGTCAGCCCGAGCTTGACCTCGACTCAATCGAGATAAAGCCCAATGTGGCTACCCGCACCACATCCTCGGCAGTGCTCAACTATCTTGGCCGCCACGTAGGCAACATGATAGTGTCGAGCGCCGACCTCGCCAATTCCGACAAGACCGACGGCTTCCTCAAAGCCACCGGCGCACTCGTCCGTCACGACTTCAGCGGAGCCTTCCTGCACGCCGGCGTAGCCGAGCTTACGATGGCCTGCATAATGAACGGCGTCGTGCTGCACGGAGGAATGCAGGCGGCCTGCGGCACATTCTTCGTATTCTCCGACTACATGAAGCCCGCCATCCGCATGTCGGCACTCATGCAGCTTCCGGTGAAATACGTATTCAGCCATGATGCCTTCCGCGTGGGAGAGGACGGCCCGACCCACCAGCCCGTAGAGCACGAGGCACAGATGCGCCTGCTCGAAGAGCTGCGCAACCTCGCCGGGAAGCGCTCGGTGCTCGTGCTGCGTCCTGCCGACTCGGCTGAAGTGATCGAATGCTACCGGCTCGCGATGGCCACTACCGACCGTCCGACCGTGATGATATTCTCCCGTCAGGATCTTGAAGACCTCCCCGGCGCCGACCGCCGCGAGCAGGCCAAGGGAGTGGCGCGCGGCGGCTATATAGTCTACGGCTCGTCCGATGTCAATCCTGACGTGACCCTTGTAGCCAACGGCAGCGAAGTGTCGCTTGCGCTTCACGTAGCCGAAGAGCTGCATGGCGAAGGAGTAAAGGCCCGTGTCGTGTCAGTCCCCTCGATAGGAGAGTATCTTGATCAGCCCAAAGCGTATCGCGATGCCACGATCCCTGCCACAGGCAAGGTATTCGGCATCACCAGCGGCCTTCCCTCCACACTGTATCCCCTGATGCGTGGCGACTGGAAGGTATATGGACTCGACCGCTTCGGCGCCTCGGCTCCGGCCAAGGTGCTTGACGAGAAGTTCGGTTACACCACCCCGGCCATGCTGGCCGCCGTCAAGAGCTTCCTTGAGGCATAAGATAATGCGGCTTCCGCCAGCTTACGCAGGTTCGGCCTACGTAAGCTGACGGGAGGCCTGCAGCTCCGGCGACAGATATCGGCAGCGTGATACAGATGCGCGCAGATCCTCATAAAAACAGAAGGCGAGGATAGCTAACATGCTGAGTTAAAATTAGATAAAACCGAATGGGTTAATTTTGATTAAAGTTTATCTAACTTTTCTACTCGTTTTCTTGTTATGAGAATGTACGCCTACTGAAAAGCGGCATCACCTTGCCGGGAACGCCGGTAAAAGCGCCCGAATGAGCCCAAAAGGGGCTTTTAAGTCTTAAAAAATGAAAAAATGAGGAAAAAATTATAAACATTTTTTAAGAGGAGGGCGTTACTCTATAAATTTTTAGTTAACTTTGCGCTGACAAATTCCGACCTCCCGAGAGCGGGGGGTAATGGCAGCCAAAAATTACGACAAAAATTATTAACTATTTAATATTGTTGTTCTATGAAAAAAAGTGTATTACTCGCTCTTGCAGCTGTTGCCATGAGTGCAGCTCCTGCAGTGGCTCAGGAAGTGACTTACGAGCCCGACTGCTCGCAGGGTATCCTGAGAAATTCAGCTAAAGACAACTGGTTCATCACTGTAGAAGGTGGTGCCAACATGCTTTTCAGCAAGCACGATATCGACGCTCCCAAGAAGGACCGTATCGGTGGCAACGCAGCTATCTACGTGGGCAAATGGGTAGATCCCAACTTCGGTTTCCGCTTCGGTGTGAACTGGATGATGCCCAAAGGCGCCACTACAGCTGACGGCGAATTCCGTCACGCAGGTGCAGCAGCGTTCAGCAACGGTTCTTATCCCGAGAAGTTCATGGCTCTCGGCCCGGAGTTCGACGTAATGATTAACCTCACCAACTGGTGGTGCGGCTATCGTCCCGGACGTGTCTACAACGCAGTGCTCCACGGTGGTGCAGGCGCATACTGGACAATGCAGCGCGCATTCAAGAACGGTAGCGTAGTAGCTCCCTCAGGCAACAACACTGACAAGCAGTGGCAGAACGCACACTACACTCAGATGTTTGCCACTCTGGGTCTGCAGAACAACTTCCGTCTCTGCGAGCACGTTGACTTCTTCATCGATCTGCAGTACACAATGATCGACTTCAAGAACCTCCAGCACGACGCAGCCGTATACGCAGGTTTCAACTTCAACCTTGGCAAGACAACTTGGGATTGCCCCGTTACCGCCGTATGCCCGACCTGGAAGTACACAGACGCAGAGGGTGACGCTCTCGTAGCCAAGCTGAACGCAGCTGACCGCAAGATCGCCGACCTGCAGCAGCAGCTCGACGCTTGCCTGAAGCGCCCCGCAGCAGTTGAGAAAGTACAGGACTGCGAAGGTCTCGCTACTGTATACTATCCCATCAACCAGTATGGTCTTTCTTCTCGTGAGAAGACTATCCTGAAGTCAGTGGCAGCTGTAATGCAGGAGAACCCCAACAAGAAGTATGTCCTCACCGGCTGGGCCGACAACTACACCGGCACAGAGGAGATCAACGCCCGTCTGCGTCAGCAGCGTGTTGACGGTGTCTACAACTACCTCGTACAGTGCGGTGTTGACGGTGGTCAGCTCCAGACTACTACCGACAACGCTAACCTCACTGACTACGGTGTGAAGGCAGCTCCCCTGGATCGCGCAGTGACTATCCGTCTCGCCGACTAATCCCGGACCTGTAACAACAACAGAATAGAGAAGCGTGTCCCCCTTCGGGGCACGCTTTTTTACTTTTGAGTGTATGGAAGTAGTATATGAAGACAACCACATTATCGTGGTCAACAAGCAGGTAGGCGAAATCGTACAGGGCGACAAGACGGGCGACCGCCCGCTCAGCGAGCTTATCAAGGATTATCTTAAGGAGAAGTATCAGAAGCCGGGCAATGTGTTCTGTGGCGTCGTGCACCGCATTGACCGTCCTGTAAGCGGTCTGGTGATATTCGCACGCACCTCAAAGGCTCTGACGCGCCTTAACGAGATGCTACGCAAGAATGAAATCCATAAGACCTACTGGGCCATGGTGGAAGGGCATCCGGAGCAACCCGGGGCTACTCTGGAATGCTACATGCGCTCTGACGGACGTATGAACAAATCCTTCCCCTGCTCCCCGTCGCATCCGGATGCCAAGAGGGCCGAACTGCGCTACACCACCGTAGCCTCAGGCGACCGCTACACGATTCTTGAAATCAACCTTATCACCGGGCGCAAGCATCAGATCCGGATGCAGCTCTCGCAGATGGGTCATCCGATTCAGGGCGACCTCAAATACGGCGCACGCCGCAGCAATCCCGACGGTGGAATATCGCTTGTGGCCAAGCGCATCGAATTTATCCATCCCGTCAGCAAGCAACCCATCTCCCTTGAAGTACCGGCACCGCCGCAGATGCGTAAGCTCCTGCCGGAATCATAAGCTGCCGGCGCATACGCGCAAGCTCCTGCCGGAATCATAAGCTGCCGACGCATACGCGCAAGCTCCTGCCGGAATTATAAGCGAAATCGATTATCTGTCGCGCATCGGGCGGCTGCCAGTGTGGCAGCCGCCCGATGTCGGTTATGCAGCCCGGTGCCGCTCGATGTGACCGGATTCACCCCGAAGCGGCGATTGATCGCGATTAAACTCGATGCACCATGATTAATCGCGATTAAACTCGATGCACCCCGATTAAATCCGATGGAAAATCAGTGGAACTTGAAGAAATACGCAGGAAAAATTTTGGAATTTTTAAAAATTGTTATATCTTTGCGATTGTTAAGTATTGACACTGACATTACATACCCATGCCGCATAAGCCGAACCGTGGTATCACGACAGTCGCAATCAGCATCGACCTGACCATTTGCAACACAAAAACCTGACATTATGAATCAACTCAAATTCCTGTTCCACATTGGAGTATAAATGCAATATTATCCAAGCGGATCCTGCAGTCGGCTACAGATAACCAGGTCATTGAAAATCCCGGCTTCCTCTCACATGCCATACTGACAAAAGACG
The DNA here is from genome assembly GCA_947176605.1 of uncultured Porphyromonadaceae bacterium. GTDB lineage: Bacteria > Bacteroidota > Bacteroidia > Bacteroidales > Muribaculaceae > Lepagella. The sequence continues at coordinate 46,597 of CAMWRH010000003.1, read as the reverse complement.
AAAGGAATAGGATCCGGCAGTCAGGGGAGTCGTATTCCTCATGATGATGCTGTAGATAATACTCCACAGCAAGAAGAAGCAAGGATAAATGAAAAGTAACAATACCTAAAAACTCGAAGATATGAAAGTGATAAGACAGATAGTGCTGGCCGTAGCACTGGTATTGACGGCATTGGGATGCCGGGCCGACTATCTCCCCTTCCTCGAAGAAGGGAAGTGGTGGATTGTGGCTGAGGTGGAACTCGGAATGAACGAGGTCGAATTCTGCCATTGGAAAGTGGCTGTGACAGATGTCGAGACTATTGATTCTCAGGAATATTTCAACCTCTCTGCTGTCAGGGTTGATAAAAATGGTGATGGCAGATGGGTCGAGCAGTCTACCTTATTCCCTCCTATGAAGTTCCGACTCTCGGAAAAGAACGGCACTGTATATTTAGTAGACAGTGCTGAGGGAGGAAGTCTAAGCACAAGTGTGTTGTTTTCACTCGAAGAGTTTCCTGAAGATCAATATGTGGTAATGCCTACAACTGTAAAGGTCAATGAAGAGACGCGGGCGGCAGTCTATTTCGGAGAAGAATATGTGGGTTTTAATGTATGGATTGTAGAGGGTATCGGGCCAAATTCGGATTATTGGTCAAGGTCGTTTGCCACCCTCAGATCTTCTGCATCATCTCAAAGTATGATATATAAAGCGCATATGATGGAATGCTACAAAGGAGAACAACTTCTTTACACCCGGGCTGATTTTGACCAACTGGCCGTTCCTGTGAAAAACAATTGATTCAATAATAATAGGAAATCAGGATTATGAAAACGATAAGATATGTGGTGCTGACTGTGATGTTGGCGCTTTGCGGGTTGGTCGGCAGGGCTGACTATCAGCGGTGTGTGCAGGCCGGTAAGTGGTGGATTGTGGCGGAAGTTGACAATAATGGAGAGACCTTCTGCTACTGGAAAATCTATGTCAACAACTACGAGACGGTCGGCGGGAAGATGTATTACTCTCTTGTAGCCCGCAGGGCTGACCGGAGCGAAGACGGGAATTGGGTAATGCATTCGATAATTTTCCCTCCCAAGGATATCGTGCTTTACGAAAGCAATGGAGCGGTCTATAATATAGTGACTAATGCCGAGGGAGAGGAAGAGCAGCAGTTGCTTTATTCGCTCGATATGGAGTATGGGAATGACGTGCCGGATAGTATCGTAATCGAGAAGGACGGGAAATCAAGGAAATGCGTCTATCTTGGCGAGGATGAGACCGGGGAAAATATCTGGATAGTGGAGGGGATAGGTGCGAACACCAACTTCTGGGGCCGCGTGCTTGATAAGGTGACCGAAGCTGACCCCGACAGACGGTATTTCCACGGAGAGATGGTGGAATGTCATATGGACGACAAACTGCTCTTCGGCAAAGAGGATTTCGACAGCCTTGTGCCTCCCGGTCAGAACGGAGTCGGCGCCATATCAGAAGCAGAATCCGGAGAAGCCCCGACTGTGGATCTGCAGGGCAGACCGGTATCAGAGATGCGCTCCGGCGAGATTTACGTCACCGGAGGCAAGAAAGTAATGAAACGGTAAGCTCCGACTCCTTGCAGGGATGGATCTTTGAAAAGATGTTTTAGGGTGGTCGCTCTGCGATGTGGAATGAAATGTTAGGGATTTCAAGGTTTGCAACCACATCGCAGGGCGATTTTCATTTATTCCAATATTAGCGGGAATAAGAGAAAGTAATGATGATAGGGGATAATGGCGAGAGATGGGTAATGATGAGAGGGGAGGGGATAATGATGATGGGAGGTGGATGATGATGGGAGGTGGATGATGATGGGGGGATAAAAGGAAAGAGCGATGTGACAAAGTCACATCGCTCTCTTAGTAGCGGGAAGAGGACTCGAACCTCTGACCTTTGGGTTATGAGCCCAACGAGCTACCACTGCTCCATCCCGCGGTGTTGCGAGTGCAAAGTTACAACATAAATCCGCGTTTCGCAAATTTTTTGGAAGGAATTTTGCGTTAATGAAAGTTAAAAATTTGTTAGTGTCAGATAATCAGTGTGTTGTGTGGGTGGTTCGAGAAGGGGATATTCAAGGTCATCGGCAGTATTGAAGATGGATGGAGCCGAAGCAGGCAAAAAAAATCTGCACAAAATAGAAATATATGTGTAAGGAATCCGAAAAAATCAGTAAATTTGCAGATTGAGGAGGTTTGTTGTCTTTCTCAATCCGTTGAAACCCGGTATTCCCGGGTCAAAAACAAGTGGGCTACGACTGCCAAGCCCCGGATATCTGCAGATAAGCCGCACGCTATACTGTAGCCGGAAGCAGTCCGCGGGCACCCGCCTGCCCCCTTCAATGGATGGAAAAGACTCCGGCCGGAATGAAATAACCGAAAATCGCAAACGCCTATGGTGTCGAAAACGAGAGATAAATTCATAGAAGTGGCACGTCAGCTCTTCGCCCGCAAGGGAGTTGAGAATACCACCATGAATGACATAGCATCCGCTTCCGACAAAGGGAGACGCACCATCTACACCTACTTCAAGAACAAGCGCGACATCTACAATGCCGTCGTGGAGAGTGAGTCGGACAAGCTGCTGGTGAATCTCCGGCTGATTGTGGCGCGTCAGGTGCCTGCAGAAGAGAAACTGCGGGAATATGTGGCCGTGCGATTGGAGACGATGCGGGAAATCGTGTCGCGCAACGGTTCGCTGCGTGCCGGATTCTTCCGCGATGTGCGAAAGGTGGACCGTGCACGCAAACTGATTTCGCAGAAAGAAATCGCCCTGCTGCGCGAGATACTTGAAGAAGGGGTGGCTAACGATGAGTTCAGGATTGAAGACGTAGGACACACCGCCGTAATCATCACCCATATGATCCACGGCCTCGACGTCACCTATATCCGCGACTCATTGTCAGACAAAGGGATCGACCAGGAGATGCTGGCCAAATATTTCTCCACACTTCTTCTGGAGGGATTGATTAAAAGATAGCCGCAGGCTGCTCCGAGAGAGGAGGGCACCGGCCGGGAATGCAAAAAAGAAACAAACGAGTACGAAACCCAACAAAAGAGAATATGTACATTAACGCCACTGGATATTACGTGCCGGAAGGCCGGGTCGACAACGCCCACTTCCTGGAGGTCAACGGACTGACGGCCGACTGGATTGAACAGCGCACCGGCATACTGACCCGCAGTCATGCCGGCCAAGGGGAGGACAGCGACATGATGGGGCTTGAGGCCATCGAGAACGCATTGCCGCAACTGCCTTACGACATAAAGGATGTCGACCTTATCGTAGCCGCCTCCTACAGTGTGCTCGACACCGTGGGCACCATGGCCCATGTGGCGCAGCGGCGCTACGACATAAAGGGAGCCAAGGCGCTTTACTGCTCGGCTGCCTGCTCATCATTCATCAACGGTCTGGAAATCGTGGAGGGTTACTTCGCATCCGGCAAAGCCACAAAGGCCCTGGTGATATGCAGCGAGCACAATACCTACTACAGCAACGAGGCCGACCCGAAGAGCGGCCATCTCTGGGGAGATGCCGCCGTGGCATGGTTTGTAAGCAAAGAGCGTCAGAGCGATTCGGATATCGAGATCGTGGAGGTATTCACCGAAGGACTCGGCAACGTAGGCAAAGGTCCCGACGGAGTGCGCCTGCGCCCGAAAGAGGGGGGAATAACGATGCCCGACGGGCGCGACGTATTCATCCACGCCTGCCGGTACATGGTATATGCCCTCAACAAGGTGCTGGCCAATCAGCATACCGACACCTCGGCCCTGCGCCACATCATATGCCATCAGGCCAACAAACGCATAGTGGCCCAGGTGGCACATCAGCTCGAACTCCCGATGGACCGCTTCCTCAACAACATCGAAGAGCTTGGCAATACCGGCTCCGCGTCGGCTCCGCTGGTGCTGTCGCAGAACCTCGACCGCTTCTCGCCCGGCGACCTGGCCGCGCTCATGGTGTTCGGCGGCGGCTACAGCTGCGGCTCGATGCTGCTGCGCTTCTAAGCTGCTGAGGTTACTCACTCCTCCTCCCCCTCTGCGAATCCGCACGCTGCCGCGGCTTTCCGCCACAGCGCGCCAAAGAAATATCCGCAGATAAAGACACAGACACAACAACCGAAAAATACCAAATAAAAAATCAAGCTACAGTTATGAAACTTCTTGAAGGTAAAGTGGCCCTCATCACAGGTGCCGCCCGCGGCATAGGCAAAGGCCTTGCCCTGAAATTCGCATCCGAGGGTGCCGACATAGCCTTCACCGATCTGGTGATCGATGAGAACGGTGAGCAGACCGTAAAAGAGATAGAGGCCTACGGCGTGAAATGCAAGGCCTACGCCAGCAACGCAGCCGACTTCGCGCAGACAGAGCAGGTAGTGGCCGACGTAAAGAATGACTTTGGCCGCATTGATATCCTCGTCAACAACGCCGGTATCACCAAAGACGGCCTGATGATGCGTATGAGCGAGGCCCAGTGGGATGCGGTAATCGCCGTCAACCTCAAATCAGCCTTCAACTTCATCCACGCCGTGCTTCCGATCATGATGCGCCAGAAATCAGGCTCCATCATCAACATGGCATCCGTAGTAGGCGTACACGGCAATGCCGGCCAGTCAAACTACGCAGCCTCCAAGGCCGGCCTGATCGCCCTGGCCAAGAGCATCGCCCAGGAGGTGGGTTCACGCGGTATCCGCGCCAACGCCATCGCCCCGGGCTTCATCGAGACTGCCATGACAGCAGCGCTCCCCGAGGATGTGCGCAAAGACTGGGTAGGCAAAATCCCCTTGCGCCGTGGCGGCCAGGTAGAGGATATCGCCAACGTGGCCACATTCCTGGCATCCGACCTTTCGAGCTACGTCACCGGACAGGTAATCCAGGTAGACGGTGGCATGAACATGTAATTGATCCATGACAACGTGCCGGCCGGTCCGTGCGACACTTCCGTCTCCGTAAAGAAAGGGGAGGAGGATGGCGCCGGGCCGGTCGTTGCCATAACCACATTTTCTGGATATGAGAAAATTCGCGATAATATTGGCCGGAGGAGAAGGACGGCGTGCCGGAGGCGATATGCCTAAGCAGTTCAGGAGAATTTGCGGGCACCCGGTGGTGTGGTGGCCAATGAAGGCCTTTCATGACGCCGATGCCGCAACGGAAATCGTGCTTGTGGTGCATCCCGGATTCTTTGCCGACTGGCAGATGCTCTTCGATGCCCTTCCCGAATCAGAGAGATTGCCATACACACTCTGCTGCGGTGGCCGCTCACGTGCCGAATCGGTAAAGAACGGTCTTCTGACCGTAGCCGAACTGCTTGCCGACGCTCCGCGGGACGATGCCCGGGATGCGATGGTGATGGTGCACGACGGTGCGCGTCCGCTCATAAGCCCTCACATGATCCGTCGTGGCATTGAGGCCTGCACGGCATATGGCACCGGAGTGATACCCGCCATGCGCGCCGTCAATTCACTGCGCGAAGTCGCCGACCCTTCGGCATCGCTCTGCGAGACCGACAGCCGCACCGTGAGCCGCGACCGCTATGTCGAGGTGCAGACCCCGCAGATCTTCCCCTACACCATGCTGAGCGACTGCTATGCCCGGGCCACAGACCACCTGTCGGGATTTACCGACGACGCCTCCGTCGTGGAAAACGCCGGCCACAGCGTCAGACTCTACGAAGGAGAAGCACGCAACATAAAGGTGACCCATCCCGATGACTTCATCATAGCCGAAGCATTGCTCAAGGCCTCAGCCGACAATTGACTTCCCCCTCAGGGGGGGATCCACGCCCCCCAAAAAAAACGCACCACTATGGGCAGATTTGAAGATACCGAGATCAAATTCCTCAAAGGGATAGGAGAGGCCCGGGCAAAACTGCTCGCCTCCGAACTTGAAATCAGCGACTTCCGCGGACTGCTGGAATACTACCCCTTCCGGTATGCCGACAGAAGCCGCTTCTACCGCATCGCCGAGTTGCAGGGAGAGATGCCGATGGTGCAGATAAAAGGGAGATTCGTCAACTTTCTCACCGAAGGAGAGGGAAAGCGCCAGCGGCTGCGCGGCATATTCACCGACGGAGAGCGGATGATGGAAGCCGTATGGTTTGCCGGAGTGAAAAGGATACGCGAGATGTACGCCACGCAGACGGAGTACGTAATGTTCGGCCGCCCCGTGATTTACGCCGGAGGGTGGCAGATGGCCCATCCCGAAATCGACCGCTTCGACCCGGCCAATCCACCGTCGGGACTGCAGGGGATCTACAGCCTGACCGACGTGATGCGCAAACGCGGACTCTCGCAGCGCGTGCTTCAGACCGCCGTAAGGCATCTCCTGCTCCATCCGCGCTTCGGAGAGATCTCAGAGACGCTCCCCCGGGCCATAGTGGAGCGATACCACTTTCCGCCGCTGGCAGAGACCTACCGTTCGCTCCACTTCCCGGTAGATGTCGCCCTGCTGCGCAGGGCCCGTGAGCGCATGAAATTCGAAGAGCTCTTCTATCTCGAACTTCAGATACTCCGCTATGCCCGGAAGCGTAGCCGCGCCCTGCGCGGCCACGTATTCGCCACGATAGGGGAGTACTTCAACCGCTACTACAGCCAGTGCATACCCTTCGAACTCACCGGAGCCCAAAAGCGTGTGCTCCGCGAAATACGCGCCGACATGCGCACCGGCCGGCAGATGAACCGCCTGCTTCAGGGCGACGTAGGGAGCGGCAAGACAATGGTGGCCTTCATGTCGATGCTCATGAGCGCCGACAACGGCTTCCAGTCATGCCTGATGGCTCCTACCGAAATCCTGGCCGGACAGCACTACGAGACCGTAAAGGCCTGGGCCGATGCCATCGGACTGCGCACCGCCCTGCTCACCGGAAGCACCGGAGCGCGTGCACGCCGTGAAATCCATGACGGACTGCTCGACGGCTCCATCCACATCATAATCGGCACCCACGCCCTGCTTGAAGAAAAAGTGGAATTCCGCAATCTCGGACTGGCCGTGATCGATGAGCAGCACCGCTTCGGAGTAGCCCAGAGGGCCCGCATGTGGAGCAAAGGGAGCATCCCGCCCCATGTGCTCGTGATGACGGCCACCCCGATACCGCGCACACTCGCCATGACACTCTACGGCGACCTCGACGTATCCGTAATCGACGAACTTCCCCCCGGACGCAAACCCATCGAGACATGGCTGCGCTACGACTCGGGGCGCATGGAAGTCGACCGCCACATATGGCGCCAGCTTCGCGAAGGGAGGCAGATATACATCGTGTATCCACTCATACGCGAAAACGAAAAACTCGACCTACGCAGCCTCGAAGAGGGTCTGGAGCGGGTGCGCCAGACATTCAGCGGCGTAGAGGTAAGCTTCGTGCACGGACAGATGAAACCCGCCGAAAAAGACTACCAGATGCAGAAATTCGTGGAAGGGAAATCGCGCATCATGGTGGCCACGACGGTAATCGAAGTGGGAGTCAACGTGCCCAACGCCACAGTGATGGTGATAGAGAATGCCGAGCGATTCGGCCTCTCGCAGCTGCATCAGCTGCGTGGCCGCGTGGGGCGAGGCGCCGACCGCAGCTGGTGCATACTCATGACCAAAGAAAAGATCGCCGCCCCCACCCGCAAGCGCCTCAACATCATGACCCAGACCACCGACGGATTCCTCGTAAGCGAAGCCGATCTGAAACTTCGCGGCCCCGGCGACATGGAAGGGACCCAGCAGAGCGGCATCGCATTCAACCTGCGTATGGCCAACCTCGCCACCGACGGCCAGATCGTGCAGCTCGCCCGCGACGCGGCAGAAGACGTGCTGGCCGGGAATCCGGTAATCACCGGCGGCACACCGCCCGACGGCTCCGCACGCGCCACGGCGCTACCTCTTGGCGATGCGGACCTAAGGATACTTGCAGCCGAACTGAGCCGGAGGTTTGCCCATGAGGTAGACTGGTCGGTGATATCATGAGCAAAACACGCGATAAAAGTGTTATAATACAGAAATACAGACATATAGATATAGCCCGAAATGAAAGAAAAAGAGATAAGAGCCTTACTCGCCTCACGCGAAGGGATCACCACACTCAATCCCATGCAGGAAAAGATGCTGCAGACGGCAGCCGAGAAACGCGACATAATCCTGCTGTCGCCCACCGGCAGCGGCAAGACAGTGGCCTTCGGAGTGCCGCTGCTCAAGATGCTCAAAGACCCTACGGGGAGAGTGCAGGCCGTAGTGATAGCGCCAAGCCGCGAACTTGTGACCCAGATAGCCGGAGTGCTCCGCAACATCAGCGGCGACTTCCGCGTAGTGGCCCTCTACGGAGGGCATAACGTGGAAGATGAAGTCAACAGCCTCAAGGTAGTGCCCGACATCATAGTGGCCACCCCCGGGCGACTGCTCGACCACATAAAGCGCCGCAACATCGACGTGCTGCCCACGCGCATCCTCGTGCTCGACGAATTCGACAAATCCCTCGAACTCGGTTTTGAAGACGACATGGCCGCCATCCTGCGGCATATGAAAAACCTCGGGCGCGTGATACTCACATCGGCCACCGATGCCCCGTCGCTTCCCGACTTCCTCCCCCTCAAAGAGCCCACAGTGCTCGACTTCCTCGAAAGCAACCGCACCCTGCGCCGGCGCATGCGTGTGCGCAGCGTTCGCAGCGACGGGCGCGACAAGCTCCAGACCCTCCTTCAGCTGCTGCGCTCCATCTCCGGCGCCGAAGGACCCGAGCGCACCATCATCTTCGTCAACCACCGCGAAAGCGCCGAGCGGGTGGCCGACTTCCTGCGCAAGGCCGGAGCCGCCTGCGTGCTCTATCACGGCGCCCTCGACCAGCACCAGCGCGAATCCTCGCTCCAGGCCTTCAACTCCGGCGCGCGCCCCATACTCGTGGCCACCGACCTTGCCGCCCGCGGCCTCGACATCGAAGGGGTAAAGAACGTGGTGCACTATCACCTCCCCCTCACCCCCGAAGCCTATACCCACCGCAACGGCCGCACCGCCCGCGTGACCAACGAAGGCGACGTCTACCTCCTGCTCGGCCCCGAAGAAGAGGCGCGCGAATACATGGAGGTCGACTCACCCTATTCCGTATCCGATGGAGCCGGCGAGGGGAATCTCAAATCACCCTACGAAGTGCTCTATATCTCAGCCGGACGCCGCGAAAAACTGTCGCGCGGCGACATACTCGGCTTCATCGTCAAGGAATGCGGCATAGAGGCATCGCAGGTAGGCAAAATAGCCGTATTCGACCATTACAGCCTCGTCACCCTGAGCCGCGAGGCCGCCCCGGCAGTGATAAAGAGTGCACGCCAGAAGAAAATCAAAGGGGAGAAGCGGCGCGTAGGGTATCTCGATGCCGTGTGAGCCGCATCCGCCCCGTTGCGGCGGCTTATTTGGACATGTTATAAATAAGCCTTTTAAAAGAAGTGCGGGTATCGGAAATAGGGCCTTTACATCGTGAAATACGCGGATTTTTAGTAACTTTGCAAAATTCGCTCCGGTGATGACCTTAACGAAGAAAAACGGGAGGCGTCAGAGCCGGAATAGAAAAAGGTAGATAGACAACTAAATACTCAGAAACAGAATAATAAACTTCATACAGTAAAAAATCTTAAAATACTTATGAGCAAAGAAAAACAGTTTCTGACCTGTGATGGCAACCAGGCGGCAGCCCACGTGAGCTACATGTTCAGCGAAGTGGCCGCAATCTATCCCATCACTCCTTCATCGACTATGGCCGAATATGTCGACGACTGGAGCGCTGCAGGCAGAAAAAACATTTTCGGTGAGACAGTTCTTGTGCAGGAGATGCAGAGTGAGGCCGGTGCCGCAGGTGCCGTACACGGTTCGCTTCAGGCCGGAGCGCTGACCACAACCTACACCGCATCGCAGGGTCTGCTGCTGATGATCCCCAACATGTACAAGATCGCAGGTGAGCTGCTCCCCTGCGTGTTCCACGTATCGGCGCGTACCATCGCATCCCATGCCCTCTCCATCTTCGGCGACCATCAGGATGTGATGTCGGCACGTCAGACCGGCTTCGCCATGCTCTGCGAAGGCTCGGTACAGGAGGTGATGGACCTCGCCGGTGTGGCCCACCTCTCCACAATCAAGAGCCGTGTGCCCTTCATCAACTTCTTCGACGGCTTCCGCACATCACACGAGATTCAGAAAATCGAGGCCATCGATCAGGACGCACTCGCAGCCCTGATTGACCGGGACGCACTCGCAGAGTTCCGTCGCCGTGCCCTCAACCCCGATGCCCCCGTGGCACGCGGCATGGCCGAGAACCCCGACGTATTCTTCCAGCACCGCGAGGCCTGCAACAAATACTACGAGGCAGTGCCCGCCATCGTAGAGGAATACCTCAACGAAGTAAGCAAGATCACCGGCCGCAAATACGGTCTGTTTGACTACTACGGCGACCCCGAGGCAGAGAACGTGATCATCGCCATGGGCTCCGTGACACAGGCTATTCAGGAGACAATCGACTACCTCATGGCCCAGGGCAAGAAGGTAGGTCTGGTAAGCGTGCACCTCTATCGCCCCTTCTCCGCCAAGCATTTCCTCGCTGCCGTGCCCAAGACGGCGAAGCGCATCGCAGTGCTCGACCGCACGAAAGAGCCCGGCGCCAACGGCGAGCCCCTCTACCTTGACGTCAAGGACGTGTTCTACGGCATGGAGAAGGCCCCGCTCATCATCGGCGGCCGCTACGGTCTGAGCTCAAAGGATACCACTCCCGCCCAGATTCTCTCCGTATACGAGAACCTTGAGCTTCCCGAGCCCAAGAACCACTTCACGATCGGCATCGTCGACGACGTGACATTCCACTCCCTCCCCCAGCTCCCCGAGATGCACCTCGGCGGCAAGAGCATCTTCGCAGCCAAGTTCTATGGCCTCGGTGCCGACGGCACAGTGGGCGCCAACAAGAACTCCGTGAAGATCATCGGCGAGAACACCGACAAATACTGTCAGGCATACTTCGAGTATGACTCCAAGAAATCCGGCGGCTTCACCTGCTCGCACCTCCGCTTCGGCGACGAGCCCATCCGCTCGACATACTTCGTCAACACCCCCAACTTCGTGGCATGCCATGTGCAGGCTTACCTGAACATGTACGATGTGACACGCGGCCTGCAGCCCGGCGGCACATTCCTGCTCAACACCGTATGGGAAGGTGAGGAACTTGCCAAGAACCTCCCCGTGCGCGTCAAGAAGCATCTTGCCAAGAATAACGTGACCTTCTACTACATGAATGCATCGAAGATCGCGCAGGAAATCGGTCTGGGCAACCGCACCAACACCATCCTGCAGAGCGCATTCTTCCGCATCACGGAGGTTATCCCCGTGGATCTCGCAGTAGAGCAGATGAAGAAATTCATCGTCAAGAGCTACGGCAAGAAGGGTGAGAACATCGTCAACATGAACTATGCTGCGGTTGACCGCGGTTCGGAATACCACAAGCTCGACGTAGATCCCGCATGGGCCGAGCTTCCCGACGAGGCACCCGCTGCAAGCGATGCTCCCGCATTCATCACCAACGTGGTGAAGCCCATCAACTCACAGGACGGCCACCTGCTCCCCGTGAGCGCATTCGCCGACCGTGCCGACGGCACATGGCCCCAGGGCACAGCCGCCTACGAGAAGCGCGGTGTGGCTGCGTTCGTACCGGAATGGATGCCGGAGAACTGTATCCAGTGTAACAAGTGTGCCTACGTCTGCCCCCACGCCACAATCCGTCCGTTCCTGCTCAACGCAGAGGAGATGGCAGCCGCACCCTTCGGTGAGGATCACTCCATCCCGGCTATCGGCAAGGGCTTCGAGGGTCTGCGCTTCGTGCAGCAGGTCAACGTGCTCGACTGCCTCGGCTGCGGCAACTGTGTCGACGTATGCCCCGGCAAGAAGGGTGTAAAGGCCCTGGCCATGAAGCATATCGAATCTCAGCTTGATCAGCAGAAGAACTGGGACTACTGCGAAGGCCACGTGGCATCGAAGCAGAACCTGGTGGACGTGAAGCTCAACGTGAAGAACAGCCAGTTTGCCAAGCCCCTCTTCGAGTTCTCAGGCGCCTGCTCGGGTTGCGGTGAGACTCCCTATCTGAAGCTCGTAAGCCAGCTCTTCGGCGACCACGAGATCGTGGCCAACGCCACAGGCTGCTCATCGATCTACTCAGGTTCGGTACCCTCCACTCCCTACTGCACCGACGAGAAGGGTCACGGTCCGGCATGGGCCAACTCCCTCTTCGAGGACTTCTGCGAGTTCGGTCTCGGCATGCGCATAGCCTATGAGAAGATGCGCGCACGCCTTGAGGATCTGGCCCGCAAGAGCCAGACATGCGACTGCTGCACTCCCGAAGTGAAGGCTGCCGCTGCCGCATGGCTCGACGTGAAGGAAGATGCCGACAAGTCGCGCGAAGCAGGTGAAAAGTGGGCCGAACTGGCCAAGGCCAACGCCGCCAACTGCAGCATCTGCAGCCAGGTGGAGAACCTCAAGCACTACCTCACCAAGCGCAGCCAGTGGATTATCGGTGGCGACGGCGCAAGCTACGATATAGGTTTCGGCGGTCTTGACCACGTGATCGCATCAGGCAAGAACGTGAATATCCTTGTGCTCGACACGGAGGTATACTCCAACACAGGCGGTCAGTCGTCGAAATCGACTCCGATCGGTGCAATCGCCAAATTCGCCGCTGCCGGCAAGCGTATCCGCAAGAAAGACCTCGGCCTGATCGCCACTACCTACGGCTACGTATACGTGGCACAGGTGGCAATGGGTGCCGACAATGCCCAGACCCTCAAGGCTATCCGCGAGGCCGAGGCATACGATGGCCCGTCGCTGATCATCGCTTACTCACCCTGTATCAACCACGGCCTGAAGGCCGGTATGGGTCACAGTCAGGAAGAGGAGCGTCTGGCAGTGGAATGCGGTTACTGGCACCTCTGGCGCTACAATCCCGATGAGGAGGCCAAGGGCAACAATCCCTTCTCGCTCGACAGCAAAGAGCCGCAGTGGGACAAGTTTGCCGGATTCCTCAAGGGCGAGGTGCGTTTCGCATCGGTAGCCAAGATGTATCCCGACGCAGCCGAAGAGCTCTTCAAGGCAGCCGAGGACAATGCCAAGTGGCGCTACAACAACTACAAGCGTCTGGCCGCCCAGAACTGGGGCGTGGATCCCGAGCTTACTCCCGAAGAGATCAAGCTCCGCAAGGAAATCTGATAAAATCCTTACATCTATATAAGCCGAAGGGCGCTCCGACTCGTGTCGGCGCGCCCTCTCTTTATACAGTGGCCAAAATGATCTGGCGGTAGCCGATGTCGGTGCGTCAGCCAATGGCGAAGGGCCAAAATGATCCGGCGGCATGCCGATGGCCAGCGGTAGCAAATGACGAAGGGCGCTCCGACATGTGTCGGAGCGCCCTTTATGGCTGTGTCAGGAGAATGATGGCGGGATTACTTCACCATCACCTTCGAGCTGCGCACAGAGCCGTCGCTCATGATCTGTGTGCATACATAGATCTGCCCCTTCGCAGGGGTGCTGACGGCGTGGCCCTGAAGGTCGTGCCATAGGGTGTGGGCCACTTCCACATCGGCATTGATCACTTCCACTGCATCCACTCCTGTGCCGTCGGCATAAAGGGAAGAGCAGGAATTCACCACAGATCCGTCAGTGCGGACCACGTAGGCTATGACGCGGAGCTTATCCTTATTGACGGGGATAAGGTTGGCATCGGGATCGGCAGCGGTAGGACGTATGAAGGTGGTGCGGATGTTGGAGATGTCGAATGTGACGCTGTGCGATGTAGGAGTGAATGCCTTCAGTCCCTCCCGGGGGAGTGAGCCGTCGACACCCAGGGCATACTCGCGGTTGACCATCACATCATTGTAGGTAAGCCCGGCGGCAGAGGGACCGGCTTCGAGGAACATCTTATCGTAGGGCTCGGGCAGAGTCGCTGCCATGTGGGGAGAATAGTAGTAGTTGCTCTGAATCCATGTGGGATCTGACAGACCGTCGGCCACGAGCATGTATCCTATATAATAAAGAGTGTCATCATCGTCGATTGGAGTGACGGTGGCCGTAGCCTTGAGGGCAGAGTGGGTATCATCGGTAAATTCCACCGAGCATTCGATGCTCATGTCGGCAGGCTCAGCGTACATGGCAGGCCAGGTGGCGTAGAGCTCGGAGGGGTCGAGGGCTATCTTACGGTTGACGTATGCGAACGGATATCCCGGCACTGAATTGGGATATGCGGAAGATACGGCCATCGGGTCGCTATTATGCCATGCGGCAGCCACAAAGTCCGCGCCATAATGCTCCTTCAGGTATTCGAGGGCCACATAGCCGCGAGGGCAGTTGCCGCACCACAGGCCGGTGTATTCCTCCACCATCGGGCGGTTGACGGGGATTGAAGGGGTGAAGACCACGCGGGCTTTGGCCGAGGCGCTGAGGTTGGGATTGGCGGTGCCATTCACTTTGTCAAGCGTCACCGAGATACTCTCTTTCCCGTTTTCGGCCACTGCCGGGATAGTGAACGACGCGGTGCCACTGGCGCCAATGGCATTGCGCACCGGAGGATCGAATTCATATTCACCTTCGCCCGAAAGCTCACCCATAGTCCATGAGAAGCCGACGTTTGATATGGCATTGACACCGGCGTTGATTACATCGAATGAGTATTGATTTTCCTGATTGGAGAGGAATACGGTGCGTTCCGGCAGACTGATTCCTGCCGTGGAGGCATCGAAATCGCCTTCAAGCGTCACCACCAGGGCGCTCTGCAGCCCGGCATCAGCCTTGTCCACATAGCTTGCCCACTTGATCTGCGTGCGGGAGGAGTGGAACCAGAAAGCTTCCGGATTTGTGCCGGTTACCACTGCGATCGGATACTTGTTGACTTCCTGAAGTTCGGCTATCTCGAAAGAGTAACCGACATAAATCGGGTCGGTAGTGAGTGTATAGGGCTCATCGAAAGTGGCAGTGAGCATTCCGTCGGCAATAGTGGCATTTACGGAGCATATGTCGGGCACATTGACACGCACGCCGTCGACGCGTTCCAATACGAGCTCGGTGGTAAGGAATGCCGATGCGCTCCCGTAAAGATCGGGATCTCCGGGGAGGGGTACGGATATGCGGGTGATTCGGGATCCGGCGAGTCCGGGGTTCTCGATTCTTACGGCTATATCATAGTTCTCCTTTTTGTTGGTTCCGTACCAGTAAGGTTCGGTTCCATTGGCATTATAGGAGAACTCCAGCTCGGCTGCGGGAGCCAATGCCGCGCTCATCATGGCGCAGGCAAGAAGGGTAGATTTTCTCATAATGATTAGGTCTGGTATTGTTACACTTCAGAGAGAATGTTGCAGTATCATCGTCGGGCGATGTCGATAATCATGGTAGAATGCCGGAAGAGAGCGGGCAATCCGGTTGCGACGCCATCCCATTGTCATGGCACATAGGGAGATGTTGGCGCAAATCGGATGCTCAAAAGCAAAGTTATGCAAAATTCTGCTAATAAAAAATTTATTGGCCCATTATTTTGCCGTCAACAGATTATTAAGGTCAAAAAAAGCACTCTATCGGTCATAGGCCGATAGAGTGCGTATCATATCGTGTCAGCGTGCGGTGGGCTGACGTGGATGTAATCAGCGGTTGGTGCCGATCACCTTTTCATAGCGTACCGATCCGTCGGAGAGGGTAGTGCGGCGGATTGAGATGCCATTGGCCGATCCGGAGAGGGGGCGCCCCTGAAGATCGATATATGAAGCCTGGCCTACGGGTTCGGCATTGATGCCGTCCACGCCGCTTCCCTGCATGTATACGAAGTCGGAATAAGCCGGATTCTCCGGGTCGCCGAGATATACGAGACGCAGGGCGAGGTCGGTGAAGCTCATCTGCGGGATGGCCACCATCTGTATGATTTCCTCGGCAGCCACGAAGCAGTAATAGTCGGTGGTGCCTACAGGGATGCGCGATATGGGCTGAGTGAGGTTCGGATCGACAGAGGGGGTAAACTCAAAGGGTTCATGATCCATGTAGATTTCGAAATAGAGCTTGTCCATATCGAGAATCTGGTGGTCGGCCGATACCATGCTTACGGCGAAGTCAATCACATTAGGCATGTCGTAGTAAGCCGGGGTGAAGTTGACTTCGGGAGCGATAAGGGTGGTGACGGGGGTGTCGGAGGCTACGGGATATATGGATGGAGCGATATAGATGTTCTCATAATAGAGGTTCTCGGCCTCGTCCTGAGGAGAGGGCACGATGATGAAGCTCATGTCGGAGGTCAGCGAGCCGGTCTGGTCATCGTATACCCATTCCATCACGTCGGAGGGGGTGAATACGGGGACCTGGCCGTATTGAGCGGAGTCTTCGTATCCGGTCTCGCCGCCGATGAAATACTGTGTGAAGCCGAAGAGCCAGCTGTTGCCGAGGAATTGGTTGGAGTCGAAGCTTACTACCTTCCCGTCAAGCGACCCCTTGATAAGGGCGTCCTGGAGGTCGGAAATGCCGATTGCGGCCCCTTTGATATAGCAGTCATTGCCGTCGAATGCCACTTCGAGGGGGCGTGCGTATGTGCCGCCGTAGAGGATATGCGGATAGGTGAGCACCATCGGAGTAAACGTAAGGTCCTCCGGCGCCATTGAGGGAGTGGTGGTCTGGAGATTGAGAGCGTTATAGAAGTCGCCGTCCATATTCCAGGCCCATGCGCGTCCGTCGTAGAGGAAGTTGCCCATGAAGAGCTCGGGATTCTCCGGGGTGAGCGAGCCGTCGTCGGCTATGTCGAATACGAAAGTCTGTTCGGCAGTGGGCACCATGTCGGCCGAGCCGCCACGTACCACCATGTCGCATGCCACAGCGTAATACTGCTGCGGAGTGAGCACGCCTTCGATGTCGGCCATTTCCGACTTCACTATCTGAGGGAGCTGGAAAGTCACTTTAGAGCCTTCGACGGTGCCTTCGATCCATCCGGCGGTGGGTGCCCAGCTGAAGATGTTGGCAAGATATACTTTATCGTCTGTGCGGATCATTTTGGTCAGCGATCCATCAGCGGGGAGCACATCGAGCTGCTCGTCGAGGCGTATGAAACCTGTGCCGGCCTTCACAAGCACAGTGGGCTCAACACCGGGAGCGGGATTCGTGATCAGACTTGCGTTGGGATTGGAAGGCAAGTCGCTGATAGCTGCCATCGCATTCATCGCGATTGCTGTAGAACAGAAGAATAAGGTAAATTTTCTCATATAAAAGTGGTTAAGTCAGATATGTGTAGGTAAGGCAGACGAAGAGGATTCGTCTGATTCTGCAAATATAGATAAAATTTCTTAAACAAGAAAAAATAATTCAATTTTTTATGGCTCTTACATATAATGCGTGGTAAGTGAGGCGCGGACGAGGAGGCAGCGATGTGAGGAGATGGCGGATGTGGCTTTTGGCCGTTCCGGCCACTCCGGTGAGCTTGAGATGCATCAGTGCCTCGCGCGGGGAGTTGAAATCAAGGGGAATCTGCTCCTCTTCGATCAGTATGTCGTCGAAGGCAGCCATGGCCATTTCCCTAAGTTCGCGCACGGTGCGGTATAGTATCGGTGCGGGGCGCAGGGCATCGAGTTCGTGGAGGTTGCCCTCCACGAATGTGGAGCATAACAGCATTCCTCCGGGCCGGAGCATGCGGGCCGCATTGGCGAAGAACGCACGAGGATCGACAAACCACTGAATCGTGCTTGCCGAGGCTATAAGGTCGTACTTTGCGTCCGGTTCATGAGTCATCCACTGCTCGGCGTCGGTGGTGAGGTATAGCTCCTGCGAGGCGATATTGAACCGCGGGAGCGGACAGAGGTCGACAAATGTGGCCTTGGCCGGGGATATGCGTCGGGCCAGCTCGCGTGTAAGGCTTCCTGTGCCTGGGCCGATCTCAAGCATGTGCCATGCCGATGTATCGTTAGGGATATACTTTTGCGACAGCGCTGCCAGACGGGCTGCGATACGGGTCTGCGCGGTGGCATTTTCATCATAGGTGGGATGTGATGCCTCGAAATGACTGCGTATGCGGGTATGGTCGGGGAGGATATCACTGATGATAAGGTCGAGCGGGATATAGTGGCCGCATTGCCATTCGCAGATCTGCGGTCGGGCCGGATGGGCTTCCCATGCGCGCCTCTGGTTCAGGGCCGGGAAGATGAGGTCGGACGAGCCGATGTATGCCTTACGCCATGGTAGAGAGCATTCATCGGCCGATAGCGGAAGGGTGTGGGGGGCGAGGTGCCGCAGTTCGGTTCTCAGTCGGGCGATAAGCAGCTGCGGGTCGGTGGCTTCTGCCTCGGATATGGCAGCGGGCGACTCTTCGGGGAACGTGTATGGATCGCGTGATGACGAAAGCCGATGGCGGAATCGGCGAAGATTGCGTTCATTCAGGGCTGCTTCCGTGTCATGGTATATCCTCGAGGGTATGCCGTAGAGGTCGTGGGCGGGAGCCAGAGTGCCGTTGACGGCAAAAGCGCCGCTCACTCTGTGGGCCTCATGGCGCAGGGCCTCTTCGGCTGCCGCCACCCCCAGCGACCATGCCACGACCAGAATCGATGAATAATAGTGCGGAATGCTGAGAGGCTCATCTGTGCGGCCATAATCATATACCACCATTACATCCCATCCTTCCGGGAATATTCCGGCGTATAGGGCCGGAGATGTGCTCCAACCGCTGAAAATGATTATCAGGCGATGGCAGGAGGGATTACGGGCGATGATGGAGGTCTTCATTACAGGTGGGGTGAGGTATTTCGGAATTTTTTAGCGATATCGGCCGATGAGAGAGATCAGTCGGTCGATATCCTTTTCGGAGAGCAGTGCGTTGAGCGAGAAGCGGATGCGTTCGCTTCCGGCGGCGACAGTGGGCCGGCGTATGGCCAGGGCATCGAATCCTCCGGCGGCCATATGGGCGGCCATCAGCACAGCCTCGGCGGCATCTCCGATGATGAGCGGCACGATCTGTGTTGTGGCGGGAGATTCGAAATTAAGGCGCCGCGACAATTCGCTCACCATATGGCGCGACAGATGCTGCAGGTGCAGGCGTCGGTCGTGAAGTTGAGTGATTTTCTCGATCATCAGAATCGACCATGCGGCCTGCGCCGGAGAGATGGCGGTAGAGAAGATGAAACTGCGGGTAGTGTTGAGCAGGTAATCCTTCATCACCGGAGAAGTGATGGCGAAGGCTCCGGCGGAGGCGGCCGCCTTGCCGAGGGTACCGATTATCAGGTCGCAGGAGTCGGTGAGACCGAGCTCTTCGGCCAGACCGAGCCCTTTTTGGCCGCGCACTCCGAAACTGTGGGCTTCATCGAGATAGAGCATCATCTTCGGATATCTCGACTTCAGGTCGGCCAGTTCGCGCAGCGGAGCCATGTCGCCGTCCATACTGTAGATACCCTCCGCAATCACGATGATGCGCTGATAGGAGTCATGGAGATCGGCCAGGAGTCGCTGTAGTCGGCGAGGGTCGTTATGGGGGAATCGCTTGAAATCGGCGCCGCTCAGCCGCAGCCCGTCGATAATTGATGCGTGTACGAGCTTATCGGCCAGAAAAAGGGTGCCGGGCAAAGCGAGAGCCTGTATGATCCCGACGTTGGCATGATAACCGGAATTGAAGAGGAGTGCCGGGCGCCCGTAGAGTTGCTCAAGATACTGTTCGAGCTGCAGATGATATCGGTTGGCGCGCGAGAGGAGCCGGGATGCCGAAGATGTGAAAGCGGCATCGGGGAAACGCTCGTGGAATTCAGGAAGATAGAGGTGGGCTTCGGCTGCCAGTCCGAGATAATCGTTGCTGAGCAGATCGATGCGTCCGGAGCCGTCGGAAGTGGGGATCCGGCGCAGACGGTGCTCCTTTTCAAGATTGGAGAGGAAGTCGGCGTATCCCTTGACCGGCGACACCGGGGCGCCATCCTGAGTGGCGGGAGCCGGAGTGGGGCGAGGGGCCGGCTTAGCGGGACCCGAAGAGGGTTTGCCCGACGATATGCGGGATGATGAGTCCCGGCGCATGCGCCGGGAGTGTCTGGGGCGAGAGGATCCGGCAGCTGTTGCCGCTGTCGATGACTTGGATTTTTTCTTCAGAGCCATGACAAATGAATGGGTTTAATATTGGTTGATCTCTTTGACCAGCAGGAGCAGTGCGTCGCAGAGGCGGTGGAGCTGACTGTCGGTGACAGCCATATAAGGGGGCATGATATAAGCGTTTTTCCCGAATGGCCTGATCCATACCCCTTCTTCGACGCATCGCTGCTGGAAGCGTCCGAGGTCGACGGGCCGGTCGAGCTGTATCACTCCGATTCCGCCGAGCACCCTCACATCCTCCACATTCGGGAATTGACGGGCCGGAGCAAGGCGGCACGCCATTATATCCTCGATTTGGCGGATACGCTCCTGCCAGGGGGAGTCGAGCAGGAGTCGGGTTGAGGCGAGAGCCACGGCGCAGGCCAGAGGATTGGCCATGAATGTGGGGCCATGCATCATGCACTTTGCCGAAGAGCCGGAGATGCGTTCGGCCACATTATGTGTAGTGGCCACGGCTGCAAACGTCATGAATCCGCCTGTAAGCGCCTTTCCGATAAGCATTATGTCGGGTTCGACTCCGGCATGTTCCCAGGCGAAGAGTCGGCCCGTGCGTCCGAATCCGGTGGCGATTTCATCGAAGATCAGCAGAATCCCTTTCTCATCGCAGAGGCGGCGCAGTTCGCGGAGATATTGCGGATGATAGAATCGCATCCCGCCGGCACCCTGCACGATGGGTTCGAGTATCACGGCTGCGAGCGTGTCGGCGTGTTCCTCTACGAGGCGTTGCATCGGGAGGAAATCAGCCGGATCCCACTCATCATGGAATCCGCATTTCGGGGCGTCGGCGAAATATCTCACAGGGAGGGCGGCACCGAAAGCACCGTGCATACCGGTGACCGGGTCGCAGACCGACATGGCATTCCACGTGTCGCCGTGGTATCCGCACCGTATAGTGGCGAAATCGGTGCGCCGTGGGTCATCGTGAGCCTGTACGGCCATTTTCATGGCCACTTCAGTGGCCACCGAGCCGGAATCGGCATAGAAGATATGCTGCATCGAAGGTGGAAGAATCCCGAGCAGCAGTCGCGCGAGGCTTATGGCCGGAGAGTGGGTAAGGCCGCCGAACATTACGTGCGACATCTTTTCGCACTGGCGGCGTGCCGCCTCCACAAGCACCGGATGTGAATAACCGTGGATCACACACCACCACGACGACATGCCGTCGATCAGGCGCCGGCCGTCGCGCAGGATGATTTCGGCTCCTTCAGCCGACTCCACTTCATAGCAAGGGAGAGGGTCGCGGGTGGAAGTATATGGATGCCAGATATGCTGGCGGTCGAATTCAGAATCTGTAATCATGGCTGACAGAAAGTTTATACGGCCTTATGGGATTTATGCCGGATCTACGTCATAGTAGATTACGGATGATTTTATGCGCGGGTCGCGGGCCAGGCTTTCGTAGATGGTGCGCAGAATGCGTTTTACCTTGCTCATCGAGGCCGACGACTCAATTTTGAGCATGATGCACTGCAGATACCATGTGGCCACGCGGCTCACGAAAGGTTTCTCCGGACCGAGCACACGCGGGCCGAATGTGGCGCGCAGGGCATTGGCAAAAAGGTGTGCGGCAGCCTCGGCATCGGTGGAGTTCTTGTTTTTCAGGAATATATTTATAATCCTGCTGAATGGGGGGTAGAGCAGCCGCTCGCGGCTCTGTATCTCCATTTCGTAGAAGGCCTTGTAGTCGTGGGCGGCCACATGGGCAAGCACGGCATTGCCGGGGTCGGTGGTCTGAATAAAGACGTAGCCGGCATCCGAGCGCCGTCCGGCGCGTCCGGCCACCTGCTCAAGCATGTTGAAAGCCCTCTCATTGGCCCTGAAATCGGGAAAATTAAGGAGCGAATCGGCATTCAGCACCCCCACCACTGTCACATCGCCGAAGTCGAGACCCTTGGTAATCATCTGCGTGCCTACGAGGATATCCATATTGTGGCAGGAGAAATCCTCGATAATCTCCTGGAAGGCATCCTTATTGCGAGTGGAGTCAAGATCCATGCGCCCTACGCGGTAGCCTTCGAATCGGCGGTGCACCTCTTCGGCAATACGTTCGGTGCCATATCCGTAGACCTCTACGGAGTTTTCCTGACAGGCGGGGCATAGCGGCGGCAGCGGCATTGAGAAGCCGCAGTAATGGCATCGCAGCAGGTCGGAATGCTTGTGGTATACGAGGGCCACGTCGCAATTGGTGCAGCGCGGAGTCCATCCGCAGTTGCGGCATACGACGAAAGGTGCGAATCCCCGGCGGTTCTGAAACATCAGGGCCTGTTTGCCGTCATGCATAGCCTGCTCGGTGGCCAGACGCAGCGGCTGCGACAGGATTCCGTCGGAAAGCTTTCGCTTGCGCTGGTCCTTCATGTCGATGATTTCCACTGTGGGGAGAGCGGCGCCTTCGAATCTTTCGGATAGGGTGACGAGCCCGTATTTGCCGTTGAGGGCCTTGTAATATGTATCCACAGCGGGCGTGGCCGAACCAAGGAGCGTTTTGGCCCCATGCATCGAGGCGAGCACCATAGCGGTGTCGCGGGCATTGTAGCGGGGAGCCGGGTCATACTGTTTGTAAGACGATTCATGCTCTTCGTCCACAATCACGAGCCCGAGGTGATGGAAGGGGAGGAATACGGCGCTTCTGGCGCCCAGGATGAGCAGCGGGTCATGGCTGTCGAGGACCCGGCGCCAGACGTCGACCCTCTCATTGTCGGAGAATTTGGAATGGTACACGAGCAGGCGGTCGCCGAAAAGGCGCCGCAGGCGGTCGGTAAGCTGAGTGGTGAGCGAGATTTCGGGCACGAGAAAGAGCACCTGTCGTCCGGCATTGAGCACGCGGTCGATCAGATGGGCGTAGATTTCAGTCTTGCCGCTTCCCGTGACGCCATGCAGCAGCATTACCTCCTTGGTGCGGAATCCCTCGGCGATGGCATCAAATGCGTCGCGCTGTATCTCGGTAAGGGGTGGGATGGGGCAGGTGTCGCCGTCGAAATCCTGGAAACGGTTGACACTCTTCTTATAGACCTCAAAGATCTCCTTATCGACCATAGCCTTCAGGATGCCCGGAGTGATCCCGGCACGTTGCATGAGCGCGTCGCGCTCCACTTCCTTCGGCTCTGTGCGTGTAGACAGGAATCCCGACATGTCGAGATAAGCCATAAGGGCGTTCTGCTGCCGGGTAGAACGGTTGGTCAGGTCGAGAAGCCGGTGCACACCGTCATGGTCGCCCGGCCGGAGGGATAGCCTTACCATGCGCACCGTCTTGGGACGGTACTTTTCCACCACCGCCTCGGCCACTTCCAGCACCCCTTGTTCGAGCAGGGGGCGGATGTAGGATGTGGCGTTGGTGATTTCGGTGCGGCTCTCGATATCGGAGATAGAGAGTCGCTTTTCGCTTGAGACGAGCTGCAGAATCCGGGCTTCCTCCTCCTTAAGGGATGCGGAGGCCTCAAGCAGGTCGCAGTCAGGTGACAGGGATAGAAACGTAGTGCTTTCGGGCTTGAGTCCGGTAGGGATGGCGGCCTTGTACACCTCACCCGGGGAACAGAGGTAATAGTCGGCGATCCATTGCCAGAGCCTCAGCTGGGGGAACCGCACTATCGGAGTAGGGTCGAGGAGCAGAGAGATGGGTTTTACGCTGTAGCCTTCGGGAGCATCCGGATGCACGGAAGCCACGATTCCGGTATAGAACTTGCGCCGTCCGAACTGCACGAGTACGCGCGAACCCGTGACCACCCCCTCCATACCCTCCGGGATGGAGTAGGTGAACGAGGAATAGAGCGGCAACGGCAGCACGACTTCTGCAAACAGCATGAGGCGTAAGTTTTAGTGAAAGGAAAAACGTAAATCTTTACTTGAACAGGTAGGTGAGATTGACGCTGAATCCGGAGTTCTTGGCCGAGAGATTGTCAAGTTTCACGGTGCGTATCTCATAAGTGGGGTTCCAGATGTAAGAGCCGCTGAGCTGCAGACACTGAAAGAACTCGGCTCCCAGACCGAACTGCAGGGCCACCGATCCAAGCGGATGCTCGATGGCATCGAGGTGCGACTGGGCAAGATGGAACTGGAACACCGGGCCGACGTATGCAAACGGCGCCACATATTGCTCCACCCCTTCAAGGCGCGTGTACTTGAAGCGCAGATGCACCGGCACTTCCAGACTGTGGAGAGTGAATTTCTCATCCCCGTAGCCATCGGCAGCCCATATCTGATGGGCACCGAGATTGAACTTTCCGGGATGCATGGCGTAATTGAGTCCGAAATCCACGCCGAATCCGATGCCGGGAATCATCAGTTCGCCCAGCACGCCGGCCTGAAAACCGGTCTCCATGTGAGTTTCAATCAGAGGCTGACGCCAGTGATATTTGCCGAAATAGGCCGAAGCCGAGGGTCCCCACCTGAACTCGGCCGAGGCTGAGAGAGCCCCGGCAGCGAGCAGGATAGCGAGAAGCAGTTTCTTCATAAGAATCAGAACAGCCAGGCCGCAGTCACGGTCCAGTAGTTGTTTTTCACTTTATACACGTCGTCGTTGTTGACGTTGATGCCGGTGGTAGACTCTGTGAGCTGCTTTACCACACTGTTGCAACCGATGCCATAGGAGGCGGCTACCTGAAGGTGGCCGATAAGCTCAACACCCAGGCCGACGTTCCAGTTCATCTGGAAAGTGCGCGATTCGATATTGTTGATCACATCCTTCATGCTCTTGTCGAGACGCAGACCGAACTGCGGGCCGGTGAACACGTAGGGCTTGAATACGGAAGCCACCACAGGGATGTTGAATTTGTATTTGATGTTGATCGGAATCTCGAGGAAGTTCTTGCCGTAGATGTCGGCATTGGAGGTGGTGGCTACTGCATCAGTGCCGAGCGAGGGCACGGAGGGGATCAGAGTGGAGCCGTCGTTATTGTAAGTCACGCCGGAGGCATTGTTCATGCGGGAGTACATGATGCTGGCGTCGGCGCCGATGCCGATGATGGGTACAGTGAAGTCGGCTGTCACACCGGCCGTCCAGCCGCAGGAATTGGATGCGGAAGCGAGTTCCTGGTTGAATTTCAGTTTGTTGACGTTAAGTCCGGCTTTGATACCGAAAGAGAACTGTCCGGCATTCGCGATGCCTGCACCTGCTGCCACTGCTATGGCAGCGAGGGCAAATTTGTTGATCTGAAGCATATCTGTAGGTATATGTTGTGAGTCATGCCGCTCATGAAGCGGCGGAAACTTCCCACAAAATTAGCTAAATCCATCCGTATATCAAAATATTTGGAAATAATGGGTATAAAATCGGAGGTGTTTACTAACTTTGCATGAAAAATGCGTTAATAAAAGGGGTAGGAGGGGTGCAAAACCTCGTGGAGATGGTGAAATGTTAAACGAATATGAGATATGATTTCAGAAGATAAAGAAAAAATGCAGCCGGCCTCGGCCGCGCGTGAGGGCCGTGAAGGATACGTGCCGGCTCCCGATTCCACATTGGCTGATGCCTTGAGTGGCGCGGCGGCTGCTGCCGGAGTTGAGGATTCTGTATGCGAAGCCACTTCCGGGGGAGAGGATAGCCCGGGGGAGGCGGTCACTCCCGAGGTGGCAGCCGGCGAAGAGGCCTATGCCATAACGCAGAAGGCCATAGAGATGCTGCGCACCGTGTATGATCCCGAGATCCCGGTGAATGTGTATGATCTCGGCCTGATCTACCGTATCGACTTTACAGAGCCTGACAGAGTGCTGCATGTGGATATGACGCTGACGGCACCTGGGTGTCCGGCAGCCGATTTCATTCTTGAGGACGTACGCCAGAAGCTGCTCTCGGTCGACGGACCGAAAGCCGTCGACCTCCGGCTGGTATTCGAGCCGGAATGGAATCAGGACATGATGAGCGAAGAGGCAAAGCTCGAACTTGGATTCCTCTGATGGCACAGACAATGCTGCACGATACCGCGCTGTCCGGCGTGAAAAAGAAAGTGTATTTCCTTAGCGACATGCATCTCGGGGCTTCATATCTTGAGGACTCGCGCACGTCAGAGCGGCGCATAGTGGCCTTCCTGGATTCCATAAAAGATGAGGCGGCCGAAATCTACCTGCTTGGCGATGTGCTCGACTATTGGTATGAGTACCGCTATGTGGTGCCCAAAGGGTATGTGCGTTTCTTCGGCAAGCTTGCGGAGCTTACCGATGCGGGAGTGCGCGTGACGTGGCTCATCGGCAATCACGACATATGGATATTCGATTACCTGCCATCCGAACTCGGAGTGGAGGTGGTCGACGGATTGCTCGACCGTGAGATACTGGGGAGCCGGATTGTGATGGCACATGGCGATGGTGTGTGGCAGTCGTCGCGCAGGTTCACGCTGCTGCGCGGCCTGTTCCGCAACAGGATATGTCAGCGTCTGTTTGCAGGGATACATCCCCGCTGGACAGTGCCGTTTGCCTATGCCTGGAGCCGCCATAGCCGTCATAGCGGCACACCAGAGCTCCAGCGCCGTGAGGCAGAGCGCTGCCGCCGTAAGGAAGAGGGGCGCGGGTTGCCGGAGAATGTGGCGCGTCTGCGTCAGTTCAGCGAGCGTTACGCTCAGGATCATCCCGGCTGCCGCTACTTCCTTTACGGCCACCTCCATCAGCTGATCCGTGAGGAGATATCGGGTGGCGCCACAATGATAGTGCTCGGCGAGTGGCTTACACTGTTCAGCTATGCCGTGTTTGACGGGCGCGAAATGACCCTCTGGCGCTGGCATGAGGGGCGCCATGAACAACTGGAGGTAAAATAAAAATGGTATAAGATTGGAGGTGGATTTACCATAAGATGAGGTATGACAGGGGTTAAATATATGTTGTACAACACATTTGTAACTTTTTGTCAATAAAAATTTTGTGGAATCGAAATAAAGCAGTACCTTTGCATCGAACCTATAACAATCTTTTTTACCTTAAGATTTTTTACCTGTAGAAACTTATCAAAAAGGGTGCGACCGTCGAGGTTATCACCCTTTTTACTTTTCCGGAGATGTAGTATTTTCCCTCCGTTATCTTCCGTATTTCCTCCTAAATCGTAGATAGTGTGGAGCCGCCATCCATATTCCCCCTTTTATTTCTTCGCCGGTCAAAGCGTCCCTCCGGGTCAAAGTGTCCTTTCGTGTCAGAATGTCAAAGGAGAGGGGGCGTTGGAATGGGTTGCCTCTTCGGCGATGCCGTCGGAGCATGGCGTCTCGGCACCGTCTGCCGTGTCGGCATCGGTGCAGGAGTAAGCGTGGTAATAGGGGAGTGGCGGTGGCCGGGGATCAGAATTGCTGTCGCTTGCGGATGAAAATGGATAGGGCGATGCAGATGATGATATCTGTTACGGTAAATGCAGCCACTTGCCAGCCGCGTCCGGCATCTATCAGTTCCGGACCAAAGAGGGCTGCCATAGTCATGCCGTAGATGAGCAGGATGGCGGGAAGCCAGATGTAGCGGTATTTTTTCATGGTAGTGGGGGTGGGAGTGGGGATGTAATCAGTGTGTATCGGCCGAAGCGGACATGTCGGTAGTGAATTGACCTGAGTGTTCTTCGGTCGCTATCGGTTGCCAGTAAGGGGATTGCTCGGGTATGAAGCTTCCGGAGGCAAGCGCGTCGTAAATCTGGATGCAGCTCAGAGCATCGAAAGCGGCATAGGTCTGCTGGCTCGGTGTGAGAGTCTTTGCTTCCCAGTTGGTGAGTCGCTGCCCTTTGGATATGCGGCGTCCGAATAGGATGCCGTAGATGCGGGAGAGTGAATTGTCGGCGATATGGAATTGCTTTACGTAAGGCTGGAGATCGATGAATCCCTTTGGATCAAGCGTGTATATGCGGTGCAGATTGTGGAAATCATCGTGGAGTGATACGCCGATTTTGAGTTTTCCCTTATCCTCAAGAATCTCTTTTACAGCCGTAGGGAGCCCGATCATGTTGAGCCGGAACAGGAAGCATTCCTCGCGGGTGGAGAGCTGCAGGAGTGATACCTGAAAGCATTGCCCTTTCTTGAAACTTGGGCGTGTTTCGGTATCAAAGCCTATGATGTCGGCTTTGCGCAGAGTCTCTATGGCATATTCTATCTTTTCGGGAGAGTCGATAAGATGTATGCGGCCATGATATTCGGCTGCAGGCAGTTGAGCCAGATCGGCCTTGGATATGCTGACTATGTATTGCGACGTTTCGGATGTTGATGGCATATGGCGATGTGTTGTAAAAAAGAGTCAGCCGACGGGGATGCGGGAGAGGATAAGAAGATGGAGAGACCGGAGGGGAGAGGGCTCATTCCCGAATTGCATTATGCAAAATTAATAAAAAATCGGATAACACAATCATTTTAATGCGATTTTTTCAAGCCTCCGGGCACTCTTCGTGGTATAAGAGAGGGCGAATGGATGAATTACAGGCGTAAAAAACGCGTTCCCGGGGTCAGCAGTTGCCTCGGGAACGCGTGATCGGTATATACTGCGTCAGTTCACTTCAATCCGGTCAGGCATGTCGAGCCATCGGGCATCGGGGAAGTGGCTGGCCGTGTAGCGGCGCATATACTGGCGTGCGTCGGCCGCCAGCTGGGCATCGGAGTCGAAGTGGGGGTTATAGATTACGGCATACAGCTCAAGTCCGCGCCGTTCTATGGCCTCGAGGGCGAGCAGGGTGTCGGATATGGATCCGAGCCGTCCGTTGGTGACCAGGGCCACCGGGAGCCGGTGCTCCGTGATGTAGTCGATAGTCAGTGCATCGTCGGAAATCGGCACCATCAGACCTCCGGCTCCTTCCACGAGCACCATGTCATACTGCCGGGTAAGTGCCCGTGTCGACTCGGTGATGATGGACGTATCCACCGTCTTGCCGTCCAGCCGGGCGGCATAGTGCGGCGATGCCGGATAGGAGAAGATTACCGGGCAGGTGATGTGCAGCTTGTCGGGGTTTTGGAGCGGAATACCCATGATGCGCCGGTGCAGCAGGATGTCCTCGCTCATGTCGCGGTTGCCGGTCTGAATGAATTTCTGCGTGATTACGGATTTCCCTTCGCGCATGAATTCTGTGGCGAGCCACCCTGTGGCCCACGACTTGCCGATATCGGTGCCTATTCCGCTGATGAAGATTACCATGCGAACATGGGGTATTCGTTCATCATCTCGTTCACTTCCTGACGCACTTCGCGGATCACGGCTTCATCGTCGGCGTTGGAGAGCACGCGGTCGATGAGTCCGGCGATGGTCTCCATCATTTCCTCCTTGGCTCCGCGTGTGGTGATGGCGGCGGTGCCGAAGCGCAGTCCTGAGGTGAGGAAGGGGGAGCGGGTGTCGTAGGGCACCATATTCTTATTGGCCGTGATGTCGGCCTCCACGAGTACGCGTTCCGCCTTTTTGCCCGACATTTCGGGGAATTTGGAGCGGAGGTCTACGAGCATGCAGTGGTTGTCGGTGCCGTCGGAGATGATCTTATATCCACGGCGTATCAGGGCATCGGCCAGGGCGGCTGCATTCTTCTGCACCTGCACTGCATACTCCTTCCATTCGGGCTGGAGGCATTCGCCGAAGGCCACAGCCTTGGCAGCGATCACATGTTCGAGCGGACCACCCTGCACACCGGGGAATACGGCAGAGTCGAGCAGTGCCGACATCTTCTTGATCTCACCTTTGGGAGTGGTCTTGCCCCAGGGGTTGTCGAAGTCCTTGCCCATAAGGATGAGGCCGCCGCGCGGACCGCGGAGGGTCTTGTGGGTGGTGGTGGTGACGATATGTGCGTGCTTCACGGGGTTCTCAAGCAGACCGGCAGCGATAAGACCTGCGGGGTGGGCCATGTCGACCATAAAGATGGCACCGATTTCATCGGCGAGCTTGCGGATGCGTGCGTAGTCCCATTCGCGGCTGTAGGCGGATGCGCCGGCGATGATGAGTTTGGGGCGTTCGGCGCGTGCCTTTTCCTCCATTTCCTCATAGTTCACGCGACCTGTCTCGGCCTCTACAGTGTAGGAGATGGGGCGGAACATCAGGCCGGAGAAATTGACCGGGCTGCCGTGGCTGAGGTGACCGCCGTGGCTGAGGTCCATACCCATGAAAGTGTCGCCGGGCTGGAGGCAGGCCATGAATACGGCCATATTTGCCTGTGCGCCGCTGTGGGGCTGCACATTGGCCCATTCTGCGCCGAAGAGCTTCTTGGCGCGTTCGATGGCGAGGTTTTCGGCCTCGTCGACCACCTGGCAACCGCCGTAATAGCGTTTCCCCGGGTAACCTTCAGCATATTTATTGGTGAGGCAAGAGCCCATGGCGCGCATTACCTCGTCGCTGACGAAGTTCTCACTTGCGATAAGCTCGATTCCGCGGCGCTGGCGGAGGTGCTCACGGTCGATGATTTCAAAAATCTCGTTGTCTCTTTTCATTGTATTTTAGATGTTAGATTTAAAGTGTTGCGAATCCGGATGGTGCGGAGCCTGAGAGGGTATCCCTTTGCGAGCTTCGCCATACCGATTGCAAAATTAAGAAAAAAAACGGAAAAGAGCCACCATAAGCGTAAAAAACCACACCCATGCCGACTCTTTCCCGATAGGCTTTCCCGATAGGTTACTAAATAGCCTGTCTGCTGAAGCTGCCCGTTGAAGTCAACAGTAGAATTCAGATATTAGTTCATGAATTCGATTATGTTGGTTATTCGATACAGGTTCGTCTTCACTGCTACTGCTGCATCCGAAACATAACAGAATAACCGCCAGTGCGGTCATGATGTGGAAAAACGGTTTCATAACTTATAAGGATGTTATGTCATGCTACTTGTGATTTCCCGCTGAGGGTTACGGTTGGGTATGGGAAGAAGCTGCTTCTTGGGTAATGAAAATATACCCGGCGGCAATTTCGTACTCTAAATCTGCTCCAAATGCCGCGAGTGAAAATGCGCGGATGCTGTCGGTATCGTTGGCATCTATGTCAACGACGATTTTAGGCTCCCCGTTTTCCGACTCTGAATATATCTTATAGAATTGGCCAATCTCTTCATATTTACCTTCGTATTTTGAATTAGATTCGCCATATTTGTGAGTTTCAGGATAATACAGAGATGTCTGGGTCGTGAATCTTGATGGGAGAGGAGTTGACCCGACAATTCCCTTTACCTTTAACACGACGGTCTGTTCATTACAACTTACAGTCATCTCTTCGGGTCTGGGTATGCCATCGGGAATATCGGATGTCAGGAAATAGTACAATTGCGGACATCCATTAAAGAATCCTTCCTTTTTGCATGAGCATAGCAGGATGACTAAAAGGGGAATCAGGGTGAGGATTTTTCTCATAGGTATGGTGATTAATAATTGAGAAGTTGCCGGTCGATATATCCGAAATGACAGGATATCGAAGATATACAGTCATTCCAGGATTTTTACCGTAGAGGGTTACGGTTGGGTATGGGAAGAAGCTGCTTCTTGGGTAATGAAGATATACCCGGCGGCAATTTCGTACTCTAAATCTGCTCCAAATGCCGCGAGTGAAAATGCGCGGATGCTGTCGGTATCGTTGGCATCTATGTCAACGACGATTTTAGGCTCCCCGTTTTCCGACTCTGAATATATCTTATAGAATTGGCCAATCTCTTCATATTTACCTTCGTATTTTGAATTAGATTCGCCATATTTGTGAGTTTCAGGATAATACAGAGATGTCTGGGTCGTGAATCTTGATGGGAGAGGAGTTGACCCGACAATTCCCTTTACCTTTAACACGACGGTCTGTTCATTACAGCTTACAGTCATCTCTTCGGGTCTGGGTATGCCGTCGGGAATATCGGATGTCAGAAAGTAGTACAATTGCGGACATCCATTAAAGAAGCCTTCCTTTTTGCATGAGCAGATCAGGAGGACTAAAGTGGGAAGAAGGATAAGGATTTTTTTCATAGGTATGGTGATTAATAATTGAGAAGTTGCCGGTCGACATATCCGAAATGACAGGATATCGAAGATATACAGTCGTTCCAGGATTTTGACGAACCGATTTTCTTATACTGTTTAAGATCCGGGATTGATACCTGTCGTGACGATTGGGTGGCCATCAGGCTGATGCGGTGTTTTGACCTGTTGTTGTCGCCATGATTATAATCCGTATCGTCCCAGATTGTCAGTACGGAACATACAATCGGGTCAGTGCCGTAATATCCGATGGCTATTGAAGTCACCTTGTCGTTGAGATTATATGGTTTCAGACTTGGTATGTTGTAGGTGAAGTGGAAGTCTGAAAGACCTTTTATCAGAGATGTTCCCTTGAAATGGTCATTGTCGAAGATAGCAAAATAGCCAAGATCTGAATCGGTATGATTCTCAAATCCTGTAGCTCTTGTCAGAATCGAATTCTCAGCACTGTTGAGATTCATGATATCGTTGTAAAGCCTATTGCATTCGATATCCTCCTCATCATAGTAACTCATACAGTTGCTGTCGATTACGACAGTATGCACTACCGACAGCGCGTCCAGCTGTTGCATAAGCTGTGTATATTCCGGATTACTATATTCCACAAAGCCATTGTCATTTACTACAGCCTCAGATTCATAAATTCGGCTTTTGTAGCGAGCTTTGACAACAAAAGACTCCGCAGTCGTTTTGGCGGTCTGTGTTACCCGTATAGTTCCTTGTATAATCCCGCCATTTTTGATGATGGGCTCATCAGGACCATAAAATAGGTAAAACCAAATATCACGGTCAGTATCGTTCTCCGGAACGGTGAGTCGGATTGCGGGTTTGTCATTTTTTTCTATGACCTCCAGCTTTATGTCAGTTCCCGGGATGATATGATTATTGGGGATAATATCGGAGTTATAATGATACGTCGTGAAATGCGCAGGTGTTGAGTCGTCAGGTATCGCTACCCAAGGGCTAAGAGTGTCGGGGAATGGGATATCATATAAGGTCCTGACTACACTTAGGGTTATTTCCTGAGCTTCTCCGTCAATTAGAAGATATTCCTCGTTGTTTTGTCCCGGGTCGGTATCAGACATAAAGTATGCATTCAATGTGCCTGAGATTGGTCCTACAATGACATCATTATCGCAAGCCTGAAATAGGATTGGAGTGACAAGGGTGATTACGTAAAGCGGAATCATCCTGATGATTGAAGATCGGTTTGAATGAAGCATGGTTATGTGATTGAATTGATAAATCGTAAGGACAGCAGGCCACCAGATGATTATATGGATTTATTCTCGTAACGATAGATGTATGATATCTATCGATGGTGGCTGACCATGATGCAAAGATATAAAATTTATTGTAAGGGTCAAAATGTTTTGAAACTTATTTTTGTAAATTTTAATAGGCGAAGGAATATGAGTGTTGGGTAAATGAGCGGTCAGGAGGCTAAACAGGCAGTCCCCCGCGCGATGCAAAGCCATCGCGCGGGGGACTGATAGTGTGTATGTCTGATGAGGGGATGGGCTGTGGCCGTCACCTCATGTCAGAGTGACAATGCTTGTCAGAGTGACAATGCTTGTCAGAGTGACAATGCTTGTTAGAGCGACTCTACGAATTTGCGGTAGTCGGCGTTGTCGGGATCATATTTGAGGTAGCCGTTGAAGTAGCGTTTGGCTGTCTCTTTATCCTTCTTGTCGAGGTAGGCGTTGCCGACCGCGTTGTAGAGGTTTTTGGCATCGCCGGCGAAGCGGGATGTGTCGTCCATCTTCTCGAGCAGGTCGATCGACTGGATGTAGTACTGGATAGCCTCCTCGTTCTGACCTTTCTGCATGGCCACGTCGCCTTTCAGCTTGGCGGGACGGTACATGCCGGGATACTGCCCGGCAGCGACATCGCCAAACTTCAATGCTTTCTGGAAGAAAGCGTCGGCAGCGGCGGGATCATTCTCCTTATTCTGCACGCCTGCATAGTAGGCGAATACGGCAGCCTGCCAGTTGTCGTTGAACCCGGGTTCCTTTGTATTGGCGATGTAGCCGTCATATGCGTTGCTTGCGCCGGGCATGTCGCCGCGGTCTACGTTAAGCATCGAGAGCTGCTTGTAGAGAGACGCGTTGGTGGGAAGATTTTTGATACCCTCTTCAAGCACCGCCTTAGCCTCGTCAAGCTTTTTGGCTTTCTGGAACTCGTCGCCGATAAGGGTATAGTCGATTTGCGCGAAAACGTTCTTTTCGGGATTCGACAGGTGGGCGTTGTAAAGGGCTTCAGCCATGGGAAGCATCTGGTCGGCCATAGCGGGGAGCTGCGCCGCATTCATAAACTGGAAGCGGAGTGCAGAGAAGTTGGAGGGATCCTTCGACAGAAGCTGCGAAGCATAGTCGTAACCCTTCTGATAGTCGCCACCGTAGAAGAGGAGGAACGCGTAGCGGTCTTCATCCTGCTTGAAGTGGTTGGGGTTGTTGACGTACTTGCCGTACTCGGCGGCAGCCTCCTTATACATCCCCTGGTCATAGTAGGCATTTGCCAGAGAGCGCTGACCGAGTGCCGAGTCGGGGTTGAGGGCCAGAAGCTTCTGGAGCATGTTGATGCCATACTCGGGGTTTACCTGCGAGAAGAGGTTGGCATACTTGAAATAAGCTGCAGTGGCGTTGGGATCATAGTTAAGCGCCATTTCATACTTTGCGCCGGCTGCACCGTAATCCTTCGCGCGGGCCAGCATATCGCCTTCAAAGATGTAGATGGCGGGATCCTTCATATCAATCTTACGGGCCTTCTCCACGCGCTTTGCGATTTCCTTGGCGTAAAGATCGGGATTTACGGCATCGTATGCGCGTGCGATAGCAATCTGCACGGCGGGGTCTTTCTTACCGAACCCTTCGGCCTTCTTGAAGTTGGCCTCAGCTTCCTTGGGGTTGTTGGCGATGAGATCGAGCTGGCCGAGGCCTATGTAGTTGAATGCATACTCGGCGTTGGCTTCCACACCCTTATTGAAGAAAGAGCGGGCATCATTGGCATTATTGTCGCGCAGAGCGATCATACCCTGATAGTAGTAGTCAATCGCCTTATCGGTGCCGGCATTGTTGAGGTTGCGCTGCAGAAGTTCCTTTGCATTGGAGAACTGACCTGCCTCATAGTATTCCACACCTTCGGCATGGGTCTGAGCGAGCGCCGAGAAGGCCGAGCCGGCCAGTACGAGCGCGAGAAGTGATTTGTAATTCATCAGTATGTGTAGTGTATAATTTATTTATTACTTAATCCTGCGGAAGCGCCCGGCGGACACAGCCACCCGGCGCTTCGGAGGCGGACCGGCGTGAGAGTCAGCGCCGTAGTCAGCCGTCAAGGGGTTACATTATTGACAACGCAGTGTATGAGGTTTTATTTTACAAGTTGCACAACTCTTCGGTTGATATGATATGGCATTATGCCCGACTTGATGATGATCTTCTGCCCCACGAACCCGGTGACAAAAGTATAGAAGCTGTGGAGCATCGTCGAATTGGATGCCGTGGAGATCATCCATACCTTACGGAAGAGCGGGTAGTCGCCGGAATTGATGTATAGCTGATAGGGCTTGTAGGCCACGGGGCTGAAGTCATTGTCTTCGCAGGGGTTGCTTACCTTGATGATATTGACTTCTGAAGTGAGGTCGGTATTGATGGAGTCGTTTTCGTTGGCATAGTCTTCCATGCGCTGATCCATCGGGACGGTCTTTGCCACACTGAGGTCGTTGCCGAGCCATGACACCGAGATGATGCCGAGGGCATCGGGATCTTTCTTTACCACATCGAATACGGCGGCATTGTTCTTCTGAGCGTAGGGCTTTATATAGTCGGTGATTTTCTTACCTTCCGGTAGGAACTTTTCGCGCATGTATGATACGGTGGAAGAACCTTCCGAATCGAATACCACCTTGATGGCCGTCGTGTCGTTGCCGGCGAGCTGATCCCAGCGGGTGAGCTCGCCGCGCAGGATCTTGCCGATTTCATCCATCGACAGGGCGCTTACGGGGTTATCCTTGTTGACGATCATGGCCACCGCGTCGACAGCGATGCAGTTGGAGCGCACGATTCGGCGGTTGACGCTTTTGCAGTGCTGGCGTTCCTCCTTGGTGAAGTCGCGTGTGACGATGATGCTCTGGCACTTATCGGCGAGCAGGGAGTCGATGCATGCCTGTTCCGACATATAGAAAGGCACGATGTGGGCATCCTTATATTCAAATTCGAACGCCTGGATCTCTTCGTCGAGGATATTGCGGAAGCCGTCGTCGCAGAATACGGCGCCGGTGCCGGAGGTGTATTCTCCCCGTTTGATTTCGCCGCAGGCGGCAAGCGAAGCGATGAACAGGAGCGCGACAGCGCAACTGATTACGATCTTGGTGATACGTACGAATCCCATTTCGGCGGGATGCAGGTGGATGTGGGCTTTATTGTTGGCGCGTGCTATGAGCACCGCCTCGCGAAGTCGTCGGGTGGAAATCATGTTGTTGGAGAAGTGTAAGTGGAGTTGCGTCTTCTGTAGTAGTCAGTGGGTCAGTAGGCCTGCCCCTTATAGAGGCGGTAGCCGCGGTAAATGCCGTAAAGGCAGAGCAGCACACCGATGGCGATAGAGACACCGTAGTTGATAATGTCAAACAGGTTGCAGAGGAACAGCACCCCTACAGCAAGATAGACCAGCACCATAAAGATACCGAATACGAGGCGCATCCCTTTGGGCGTGCCGTTGTTGTTAGAATACTTATCCATAGCAGTAGCGATTAATGAATTATATATATATGACCCGATTCACTCGGGTTTAATTTTTTAACAATTCTGGGGCTGATAAGTTTTGGAGATGATATAAAAAAAGAGAGGATTCCGGTGATACGGAATCCTCTCCAAAGATTGTGCCGATATCGGAGGATGCTGTCCCCGGGGTAGGGGAGGCCTTCAGACCGTGGCACCCGCACGATAACGGGGGGATGATACTTACTGATTCTGCAGACGGAAAGTCACCGGGAGGTTGAAGTAAGAGCGCACGGGCTGACCGTTGTTCTTACCGGGCTGCCACTTGGGCATGCGCTTCACGACGCGGAGAGCTTCCTGGTCGAGGTCGCGGTCGACACCCTTCACGATAGTGGGGCTGCCGATAGAGCCGTCCTTCTCAACGACGAACTTCACTACGACACGACCCTGGATACCGTTCTGCTGAGCGGATTCGGGGTAGCGGATGTTGTTGGAGAGCCACTTCATCATAGCTGCCTGGCCACCGGGGAATTCCGCCGGCTGCTCTACAGCCACGAAGATCTTCTCAGGCTCTTCCTTCTTCACCTCAGGCTCGGGCTCTACGACCTGTACCTGTTCTACCACTGCCTTAAACTTATCCACGTCGTCGGCACCTTCCTGGTTGACAACACCGCGGGCGGTATTGTCTTCCTTCTGGGTCTCCATATCCATCACCTCGTTCTTCACCTGGTCGGCGTCGACGATGGCGATCTGGGTTACCTGTACGGTGGCGAGCACCTCTTCAGGCACCTGGGGGATTTCCTGTTCGAACTTCTGCTGCTCGGGTTCCTCTTCCTTCTCCTCGGGTTCGTCGGATACGGTCTCGATTTCGAGAGCCTGCATCTTTTCGCGTTCCTCGATGAGGGCGAGGCGGTCCTGCTCAGCCTTGTAGTCAGAATACTTGGAGTAACCGATTACGAGGAAAATCACTACAATAAGACCAATCAGAGCGTAGAGAGCGGCGAGGTTGTGACGCTTGTCGCTGTTCTTACGGAGCATGTAAGCACCGAACTCCTTATTCTTATCGGCGAAGACTATGTCACGCCATTCTTTTGATGTCAGATCTACATTTTTAGCCATTTTGCTTGCTGGTTTAAAGGATTAATAAATCTAACATTACTCATTGTGGTGTTTACGATAGTCATCGAGCATTACGCGGTCGGCATCGGTAAGGTTGTCAATCTGATACTTCGAGATTGAGTTGATCTGCATCTCGTCCAGGATATCCACGAGGCCACGGTAAGAGGCTTCGGGAGTAGACTTGATGATGATCACAGGCTTCTTGAGATTTTCATCCTTACGCACCTTAGAGGCGGCCTCATTGTACTTGGCCATAGCCTCTTCGCGCTCAGCCTTTGTCTCAAGCGAGCCGAACTTACCGTCGGAGAGATCCTTCTTAAGCGCATTGATCTTCTCAAGCACGTCCTTGTTGCGGTCCTGGATGATCTTGCGGATGCCTTGGGCCTTGTGGTCGCCTACGGAGTTGACCTCATCGCTGAGGAGGTCGGACTTCTTAAGGTTATTGTTCTCAGAGAGCACCACGCCGCCTGCGCCGAACATACCGCCGTCGCCACCGGGCTTACCGTCGTAATAATAGATTTCATTGACCACGTTGCCGTTGACAGAGTCTACCACGAGGGTACCGGGAGTGGGTCCGGGTTTCTTCTTGGCGTCGATGATGATGGTAATTGCATCATCGGCCGAAGCCTGCGACATGTTCTCCTCATTCTGCACCTTCTCATTGGTAGGGAGCGCGATGGTCAGTGTCTGGGACTTGATCATGGTCGTACAGAGCATGAAGAATGTTATAAGCAACATGTTCATGTCGACCATGGGGGTGAAGTCCACGCGGATCTGCATTTTTTTCTGGTGACCTTTCTTTCCGCTGTCACCACCTGATTGCTGAACTTCTGCCATTTTATTCGTCTCCTGCCTTTAGTGCGGTCAATAGTGTAAACTTGTTCTGTTTGATGGTCTGGAGGTTATCCATCACCATGTGGATGATTTCGAAGCTGGTGTTCTGGTCAGCCTTGATTGCCACACCCGCACCGTCCTTCATGGCCTGTGCGAGGTTGGCGTTGTCAGTCTGACGTGCAGCCTTGATCCACATCTGGAACTCATTGAGGTTGTCCTCGGAGTTTTCCACTGTGATAGGAATACCTGACTTGTGGTTGGGGTTGGGATCTTCGCCACCCAGCCACTGATCCATCTTAGTGAGACCTTCGGGTTCGTCGGCCAGGCTGAGGAATTCGCCCATCTGGCTGAGGGGTACACCGAAGGCACCGAGCTTACTGAATGCCTGCTTCTGCTGAGCGTTGAAGCTCACAGGCTTGTTCTTATGCGATTCATTATAGATTTCGGCCACCTTGTCAAGGAGCTCCACGCGCATTTTGGCGTTAGACCACTGCGCGGAAGTGTCATTGTTCATAGTGAGCCAAATCTGACCTTTCGGGCTTACCAGGACCTGCACCACATTCGTCTCCTGCACCTTTTCGGTCGATACCGAGGCGGGGGTGATTACAGTGGTAGGTTCCTTGGAAAGGAAAGTAGAAGTCAACATGAAGAAGGTAAGCAGCAGCACGGTCACGTCACTCATCGCCGTCATGTCGATGAATGTGCTCTTTCTTGCTATTTTTACTCTTCCCATATTAGCTATTAACTTTTATCGGTTTGGTTTGAAAAGTTGTGTGTTATAACAAACTCTTGCTGCGTATTCGCCAAAATCCTTCGCAGGAGATTAGTGAGTTGCAGCGAAAGTAGCTACGATAGAGAAACCGATTTCGTCGATAGCGTAGGTGAGGTTGTCGATCTTGTTGGTGAAGAAGTTGTAGGAGATTACAGCGAAAGCACCGGTTGCGATACCGAAGGCGGTGTTCACAAGTGCCTCGGAGATACCTGTTGACAGCTCAGTAGAGTCAGGCGAGCCGGAAGAAGCAAGAGCCTGGAACGACTTGATCATACCCATCACAGTACCGAGCAGACCTACGAGAGTACCGAGAGTGGTGAGGGTAGCGATGATGGGGAGGTTCTGCGACAGAGAGGGCATCTCGAGAGCTGTAGCCTCTTCCACCTCGTTGCGGAGAGTAGTGAGCTTCTGCTCCTTGGAGAGGGTAGTGTTGGCGTCCATCTCTTTGTACTTCACCAGAGTGTTGTAGACTACAGAAGCCACAGAGCCCTTCTGCTGCTTGCAACGCTGCATTGCGGCGTCGATCTTGTTGGCAGCGAGGTCAGCCTTCACGTCAGCAACGAACTTGGTAGTGTTGCCCTTGCCGGAAGCGGAGCTGATAGCGATCCAGCGCTCGATAGAGAGCACGATTACAGTGAGAAGAAGAGTCATCAGGATAGGCACGATGAAACCGCCTTTGTAGACAGTACCTGCGAGGTTGAGGGGGTGACCGTCGGTTGTGCCGCCTTCGAAGTTGCCGCCATAGCCCATGCCGAAGAGGAAGATACAGATGGCTGCTGCGCAGCATACGAGGATCACGATGAAGGCGTTGCGGATACCGCGCACCTGTGAGATTTTCTCCTCTTTCTTTACACGTGCTGCCATGTTGGGAGCGGGTGCAGCGGGTTTAACCGTTGCCTTGGGATCTTTAGATTCCATACTGATAAGTTTGTTTGTAGTTGTTAGAATTATATTGTTGTTTGTGATTTCGGGTTATGCCGAGGTGATGACGTTAAGTCGGTGCAAATTTACAACAATATTTCAATTTCGCAAAGCGATGTTTTGCAAAAAAATGTTGGAAAGAAGCCGCCGTTACCTAATTGATATGAAATTAGATAGAAATATGCTGTAGGAATATGTTGTACAACATATTTTGGCGACTTCTTTACAACTTCTGATTGAATTTGGGTTGTGGGGGATTATGCCAGTCTAAGGGATTATCCTCTTACGGCTGCGATGCCGGGGAGCACTTTGCCCTCGATAGCCTCGAGCAGGGCGCCGCCGCCGGTGGATACGTAGCTTACGGAGTCGGCGCAGCCGAACTTGTTGACGCAAGCCACTGAGTCGCCGCCGCCTACGAGAGAGAATGCGCCGTTGTCGGTGGCTTCCACGATTGCGTCGGCGATAGCCTTGGAGCCTGTGGTGAAGTTGTCGAACTCAAACACGCCGGCCGGGCCGTTCCAGAGGATGGTCTTGGCGGGGAGGATTGCCTCGCGGAAAGCCTTGATGCTTTCGGGACCTGCGTCGAGACCTTCCCAGCCGTCGGGGATTTCCATTACGGAGCATACCTGGGTGTTGGCATCGTTGGAGAAAGCGTCGGCTGCCACGCAGTCGGTGCCGAGTACGAGGTTGACACCCTTCTCCTTGGCCATCTTCATGATGTCGAGAGCAAGCTGGAGCTTGTCGTCCTCACAGATGGAGTCGCCTACCTTGCCACCCATAGCCTTGGCGAAAGTATAGGTCATGCCGCCGCAGAGGATGAGGTTGTCGACCTTGTCCATAAGGTTCTCGATGATACCGATTTTGGTAGATACCTTAGAGCCACCCATGATGGCGGTGAAGGGGCGCTTGATATCCTTGAGGATATTGTCGACGGCCTTTACCTCCTTCTCCATGAGGAAGCCGAGCATCTTGTCGTTGGCATCGAAATAGTCGGCGATCACGGCAGTGGAGGCGTGCTTGCGGTGAGCTGTGCCGAATGCGTCGTTGACGTAAACGTCGGCGTAGCTTGCCAGAGTCTTTGCAAATTCCTTCTGGCTCTCTTTCATGGCCTTCTTGGCATCCTCGTAGCCTGCGTCGGTCTTTTCGATACCTACGGGCTTGCCCTCTTCCTCGGGGTAGAAGCGGAGGTTTTCGAGCAGGAGCACTTCTCCGGGCTTGAGGTCCTTGGCGGCTTCAGCAGCCTTCATGCAGTCGGGCACGAATTTCACGTCAGTGCCGAGAGCCTTGGCTACATCCTCGCGGATCTGGCTGAGAGAGAATTTGGGGTTGACTTTACCTTTGGGTTTGCCCATGTGGCTCATAAGGATGAGGCTGCCTCCATCGGCAAGGATTTTCTTCAGAGTGGGGAGAGCACCGCGGATGCGGGTGTCGTCGGTCACATGACCGTTTTCATCGAGGGGTACGTTGAAGTCAACGCGCACGATTGCCTTTTTACCGGCAAAGTTGTAGTTTTCGATGTTTGCCATTTTGATATGTAAATTTTTTAAGTTGTGTTTTCCTGTGAGAAAAAAAGGTGGTCTCCGATAGTGTCTGAATCCGGGTTATGGAGAAGAACTATATAAAGGAGGTCAGCAGGGGGGTGGTGCAAATATGCGTGGCCGCACTTCGCTCTGCAAAGATAACTAATTTTGGCGATATATGTCGCAAAAAATTAGTAAATTTGGGGGATGGAAATGAAAGAAATCGAAAAATTGAGTGAGCAGTGGTGCGGGAGGCGTCCCGCGGCAGTGTCGCGTCTGGCCGGAGCCGGGTCATCGCGCCGGTATTACAGGCTGATATACAGTGGTCATGAGGCGGATGGACATGTGGCTTCGGCCGTGGCTACTGCAGGCGATGATGTGAGGGAGAATGATGTGTTCTGCGCCTTGGCGCGGGTGTTCGGGAAGCGTGCGGAGCAGACCGGGCTCTTCCGGGTGCCCGAGATTTACGCCCGCTCGGCCGACGGGCGCCTGTATCTCCAGGAGGACTTCGGCGACCTCTCGCTGCTCGACCTCATACGTGGCGAGGATGACGAGACGGTGGTGTGCGCGCGTCTGCGCAGTGTGCTCGATGCGCTTCTCTCCCTGCAGACCACTCCGGTGCAGGAATGGAGCGGGGCAATCGGCTGTCGCCCCTTCGGCGAGCGGCGGGTGCGCTGGGATCTCAATTACTTCAAATACGCCTTTATAAAACCGTGCGGCATAGTGTGCGACGAAGAGCGC
Source organism: uncultured Porphyromonadaceae bacterium (assembly GCA_947176605.1). GTDB lineage: Bacteria > Bacteroidota > Bacteroidia > Bacteroidales > Muribaculaceae > Lepagella. The sequence goes on along the minus strand of CAMWRH010000003.1, from coordinate 4,023 downwards.
CTTGAGGATGAATTCGAGGCTCTGGCACACCGGCTTTGCGGGTATCCGGCGGAGGTGGAGGGGTTTATGTACCGCGACTTCCAGAGCCGCAACATCATGTACCGTGAGGGGGATGACACTCCTTGCCTTATCGACTTTCAGGGTGGTATGCGTGGCCCGGCCCTGTATGATGCCGTCTCTCTGTTATGGCAGGCCAAGGCCGGACTGAGTGCGGCAGTGCGGGAGAAGATGATGCGGTATTACATAGGGGGGCTTGCCGCAGTGTCGGGGGTGGAAGAATCGTGTCTGACGGATCTGACCGACGGCTTCGTGCTGCTCCGCACCCTCCAGGTGCTCGGGGCCTATGGCTTCCGCGGACTGATAGAGCGCAAGGCTCACTTTATAGAAAGCATACCGCCGGCGCTGGCGAATCTTGCATCACTTATAAGCAAAGGAGTGCTTGCCCCATACCCCGAACTGGAAAGGTGCTGCCGCGCACTGACAGCTCTCGACCGTTTTGCGCAGACGGAATCTGACCGTCTTACGGTAGAGGTATGGAGTTTCTCATATAAAAAAGGGTATCCGGAGAATCTTACAGGCAATGGAGGAGGTTTCGTATTCGACTGCCGCGGGCTTCACAATCCCGGGCGATATGAAGAATACAAGAGTCTCACCGGGCTTGACCGCCCGGTGATAGATTTCCTGGAGCGTTATGCCGAAGTGGCCGAATATCTGGGTCACGCTTCGGGGATGGTGATGCCTACCGTAGAGACCTATCGCAGGCGCGGGTTCAATCATCTACAGGTGGCATTCGGATGTACCGGAGGACGGCACCGCTCCGTATATTGCGCCCAGAATATGGCCCGGCGCATCAAGGATGCGTATCCGGATGTGGAGGTGCGGATAGTGCATCGCGAGCAGGGTATAGACCGACTTCTTAAGACTGAAGAAAGATGAAAGCATTCATATTTGCCGCCGGACTGGGGACGCGACTCCGGCCATTCACAGAGCATCATCCGAAGGCACTTGTGCCGGTGGGGGGTGTGCCGATGCTGGAGCGCGTCATGCTGCGTCTGCGCCAGGAGGGATTTGACAAAGTGATAATCAATGTGCATCACTTTGCCGATCAGATAGAGGATTTCCTGGCCGCCCATTCGGGGTTCGGACTTGATGTGCTGATCAGCGACGAGCGCGGCGCATTGCTTGACACAGGAGGCGCCCTGCTTCACGCGCGCGGGTTGCTCGATGACGAGACCGAGCCGCTCCTGATACACAATGTCGACATACTGTCGGATGCTCCCCTGGCGGCACTCATGGACCGTCATGCCGCCCGCGACGCGATGGGCACGCTTCTTGTAAGTCGTCGCGACTCGTCGCGCCGGCTCATATTCGGAGCCGACTCCGTGCTGCGTGGATGGACCGACCTGAAGAGCGGCGCCATCCGCCCCTCCGGGTTTCACCCCGAGGCGGGCGACGAAAGTCTTGCCTTCAGCGGCATCCATGTCGTGACGCCGGCCGCAGTCTATGCAGAGATGGAGCGTCAGGGGCGGCATGGTGCCTTCCCCATAATGGATTTCTATCTCGAGGCACTGGGGAATGCGCGACTGGAGGGGTATTGCTGCGACCGGCTCAGGCTCATAGATATAGGAAAGCCTGCGACATTGGCGCAGGCTGATTCCATGTGGGATAGATTGTAAGAGCCGACAGCCCCTCGGAGTAGGGCGGAGTGGCCCGCTATCCTATAGCTGATGCTGATGGCGGGCGCGATTGACATTGAACTGGCAGATGCAGCCTATGATCAGCGCCACGACAGCGGCAGCTCCGAGCCACCAGTCGGCCGAGACGCTTCTTACGAAGCATGACGCAATCAGCAGGGCAGAACCCACGATGTAGAAAATGATGGACAGTGCTTTCATAGTATACGGATTAAGAAGTTCAAGATTAAATAATGCCCTAATGAGTCGGGAAGAGGCAATTCTCTTCCTGCAATTATAACAGAAATCGGGGGAGCATGGTTGCTGACAGAAATGTTAAACCATGCTCCCCCGAAAATATGTGTGAGAGGCGGAATGCGGTCAAAGTTCGGTGGCCTTGAGCTTTTCCGCATTCTCGGCCACAATAAGGCGATCGATGCACTCACCGATATCGCCGTCCAGGAAAGCCTGGAGATTATAGATGGTATAATTGATGCGATGGTCGGTCATGCGCCCCTGAGGGTAATTATATGTGCGGATTTTGGCCGAACGGTCGCCGGTGCTGACCATCGTTTTACGTCGCGAGGCGATATCATCAAGATACTTCTGATGCTCCTTGTCGTAAATGAAGGTGCGCAGGCGCGCGAGCGCCCGTTCCTTGTTTTTTGGCTGGTCGCGGGTTTCGGTACACTCGATAAGTATTTCCTCCACCAGTCCGGTATTTGGATTCTTCCAATTGTAACGTAGGCGTACACCCGACTCCACCTTATTCACATTCTGGCCACCTGCGCCTCCGGAGCGGAACGTATCCCAACGGATTTCACCCTCATGGATTTCCACATCAAACTCCTGTGCTTCCGGCAGCACGGCCACCGTGGCGGCCGAAGTGTGGACGCGTCCCTGCGTCTCGGTAGCCGGCACTCGCTGCACCCGGTGGACCCCGCTTTCATACTTCATCGTGCCATACACCGATTCGCCGGAGAGGGTAAAGATGATTTCCTTATATCCGCCGGCGCCACCCTCCGAGAAAGAAGAAACAGCGAGCTGCCACCCCTTCGACTCGGCAAACTTCTGATACATCCGGAAGAGATCGGCTGCAAACAATGCGGCCTCATCGCCGCCGGTGCCACCTCTTATCTCCACGATGGCATTCTTAGCGTCATCGGGGTCGGCCGGTATAAGGAGCAGCTTGATATCCTCCTCCAGTTTCGGGATTGCTGCAGAAGCGGCATCCAGCTCCTCGCGAGCGAGCTGGCGCATTTCCTCATCCGCCTCATTGGCGAGAATGGCACGCGACTCCTCAGTCGCATCGAGCAAAGCGCGGTAACGACGGGTGGCATCCGTGAGACGCTCCAGATCCCGGTATTCCTTGGTAAGGCGCACGTAGCGATTACGGTCGGCGATTACAGCGGGGTCGGTGATAAGCGTGCCCACTTCCTCAAAGCGCGCATCAATGCCGTCAAGACGGTCAAGCAGGGAATTTTCAGACATAAACAGATAATCAAGAATAAAAAAACGGGAGAGCAGGGGGATAGAGAGTGCAAATATAATAAAAAAGGCTCAGAAAAGGGTCATTAAATTTGGATGGTTGGCGAGAAAAGAGTAATTTTGTAGCGCTAAAACGGAGAGGCATCAGAAAATCTCCGTGCCAAACAATATAAATCAACCGGCAAGTTTATGGCAACAAAGATCAGATTGCAGCGTCATGGCCGTAAAGGCTACGCTTACTATCCCATTGTAGTCGCCGATAGCAGGGCACCACGAGATGGTAGATTTATTGAGAGGATAGGTTCATATAATCCGAACACTAATCCTGCTACAATAAGTTTGGACTTCGACCGTGCTTTGTATTGGGTAGAAGTGGGAGCAGAACCCACCGACACAGTACGTTCCATCCTTTCGAAGGAGGGCGTAATGCTGATGAAGCACCTTCGCGGAGGCGTGAAGAAAGGTGCGTTCACCGAAGAGGAGGCACAGCGTCGCTTCGACGTCTGGAAGGCCGACCGCACAAAAGTGGCCGATGCCGCCAAGGCAAAGAAAGAGGCAGCCGCTGCAGAAGCCGCCAAGAAGGTATTCGAGGCTGAGGCTGAGAAGAACCGTCTGAAAGGTGAGTCAGTAGCAAAGAAGAAAGCTGAGAAGCTCGCCGCCGAGGAGGCAGCCGCTAAGGCAGCACTCGAGGCAGAGACAGCAGAGACAGCAGCTGCCGAGTAAAATCGACAGGCATCTTCTGACAGAAAGGTCTAAATCAGGGTCGGAATCCGCAAGCGGATTCCGGCCCTGACCTGCGTTTGGGGGCCCTGCGTTTGGGCTGAAGCCCGGATGCAGGGTGAAAATGGGGCTGGGGCGATGG
>CAMWRH010000002.1 GCA_947176605.1 uncultured Porphyromonadaceae bacterium | reverse complement strand
ACAGTTGTCGCGCTGTCGGTCTTTCCATGGGTTTGTATTTGTTTAAGGCGCAGGCTCGGGGTGTCAGGCCATGCGGCGGTCGAGGCGTTCGCGGATGGCGTGGAGGAAGTCGGCTGAGTTGACGGCCTTGGGCTCTACTCCTTCCATGAGGCTGACGAGGTCTTTGGTGACGATGCCGTCGCCAAGGGTGTCGAAGCAGGCATCTTCAAGCTGGTTGGCGTAGTTTACGAGTTCGGGCAGCCCGTCGAGCTCGCCGCGTTTGCGCAGTGCGCCGCTCCATGCGAAGATGGTGGCCATGGGGTTGGTGGAGGTCTCTTCTCCTTTGAGATGCTTGTAGTAGTGGCGCGTCACTGTGCCGTGGGCGGCTTCGTATTCGTATTTGCCGTCGGGCGATACGAGTACTGAGGTCATCATGGCCAGTGAGCCGAAGGCGGTGGATACCATATCGCTCATCACGTCGCCGTCGTAGTTCTTGCAGGCCCAGATGAACCCTCCGCGGCTGCGGATCACGCGTGCCACGGCATCGTCGATCAAGGTGTAGAAGTATTCTATGCCAAGGCGCTCGAAGTCGCTACGGTATTCTTCGTACACGGCTTCGAATATCTCGCGGAAGCGGGCATCGTATTTCTTTGAGATGGTGTCTTTGGTAGAGAACCATATGTCCTGACGCGTGTCGATGGCGAATTTGAAGCAGGCATGGGCGAAGGAGGTGATTGATTTGTCGGTATTGTGCATACCCTGGAGCACTCCGGGGCCCTTGAACTCATGTATCACGAGTTCTTCGCGATTGCCCGACTCACCTTCGAACACGAGCTTGGCCACTCCTGCCTCTTCGGCGCGGATTTCCACGTTTTTGTATACGTCGCCGTAGGCGTGACGGGCTATGGTGATGGGTTTCTCCCATGATTTTACGGCGGGTTTGATGGTGGGTATGGTGATGGGGGTGCGGAATACGGTGCCGTCGAGCAGCGAGCGGATGGTGCCGTTGGGGCTCTTCCACATCTGGTGGAGGTTATACTCCGTCATGCGCTGGGCATTGGGGGTGATGGTGGCGCATTTCACGGCCACGCCGTATTTCTTTGTGGCCTCGGCGGCTTCTACGGTGATGCGGTCGTCGGTCTTGTCGCGTTCGGGCAGACCGAGGTCGTAGTATTCTGTCTTGAGGTCGACGTAGGGAAGTATGAGTTCGTCTTTGATCATCTTCCAGAGGATGCGGGTCATTTCATCGCCATCCATCTCCACGAGCGGAGTGGTCATCTTGATTTTGTCCATGGTATAGGTTTGGTGTTTTGGGGATCCCTGCGGGGAGGGTACTGTGGTATCTCTCCCCCACCCCCGCAGGGATTCAGGTTGATATGAGTAGATTCAGGTTTGGTCAGGTTGCCGCGTCTTTGCGCGGGTTCTGTTGATTTCGGGTTCTGTTGATCAGGTTCCGTTGATCAGATTCTGTTGATTTCTGGTTCTGCTTATTTATTACGGGCGGCGTAGTAGTTCATCAGGCAGCCGTCGGCCAGGATCTGCCGCTCGTCGGCTGTCAGCGGGCTGAAGTGGAGACGGAGGTCGGTCACCGTGCCGTCGGCCTTGATTACCTTGGCATCGGCTTCTTCCCTGCCGCCGAGGATGGCCTCGCGGATTCCGGGTACGAATACGTAATCGCCGGGCTGACAGTCAAACACCACGTCCTTATCAATCGTGAAGGGCACGATACCCCAGTTGATGCAGTTGGAGCGGTAGCGTTTGGTGGCATACTCGTAGCAGATGTTGGCATCGCCGCCGAGCACTTTCTGACAGCTTGCGGCCTGCTCGCGGGCGGAGCCGTCGCCGGGACGGTTGGCGAATACGCATGAGCCGAATGAAGTGTCGGCGCTCTTGGCCCCTACCTTGGCGAGCACCTCCTCGATGCGTGCCGGGCAATGCCCTTCGCGGCGCTCAAGGTCTTCTTTCTGTATCCGCTTGCTGAGCCCTACATATTCGGGAACACGGCGCGAGAGGGCAAATTCGGAGAGTTTCAGGGGGTTGGAGCGGTAGCTGGAAGTCTCGCCGGAGGGGATAAGTTCGTCGGTGGTGGTGACGGGGTCGTGAATCACGGCGGCAAGTTCGAGCAGCATGTTGTCCTGCATGGGGTACATGCGTGGCCAGTCCTTGATATTGGGGCCGTAGCGCAGTTCTTCGTCAAGATTTTCCTTGCGGTATCCCTGATATACGCGGCGCTCGTAAATCTTGGGATCATATTCGTAAGGTTTATGCTCGTTGGTGTAGTCTACATCTGTGGCGGCGGTGATCACACCTCCGTTGGCGGCAGTGGCTGCAATTGAGCGGGCATCCATGAGGGCCACGAGCGATATCTGCCCCTGGCCGGGCTTGGAGCCTTCGCGGTTGGGGAAGTTGCGGGTGGTGTGGCGGATGGAGAGGCCGTTGTTGGCCGGCACGTCGCCCGCACCGAAGCAGGGGCCGCAGAATGCGGGTTTGATCACTACGCCGGCCTCGAGCAGTTCGGTGGCTATGCCGTCGCGTGTGGTGGCCATGTATACGGGGGTAGACTGCGGATAGGCCGAGATGGTGAAGTAGTCGTTGCCTACGCTCTTGTCCTTGAGGATTGAGGCGGCTTCGGCCAGGTTGTCGTAGGTGCCGCCGGAGCAGCCGGCTATGATACCCTGGTCGGCGTATACTTTGCCGTCGCGCACTTTCCCTACGAGGTCAATCTCTATCTTGTCGCCGAATCGCTTGCGTGCGTCTTCCTCCACTTCGCGGAGTATGCGCTCGGGATCGGCCTGCAGTTCGTGGATGGTATAGGCGTTGGAGGGGTGGAACGGGAGCGCTATCATGGCTTCCTGGCTGGAGAGGTCGATGCGTATCATCCCGTCGTAGTATGCCACGGCGCCGGGGCGAAGCTCGCGGTAGTCGTCGGGACGGCAGTGTATCTCGTAATGATGGCGCACCTCTTCATCGGTCACCCAGATGGAGCTGAGGCAGGTGGTCTCGGTGGTCATGATGTCGATGCCGTTGCGGAAGTCGATGGGGAGGTTCTTCACGCCGGGGCCTGCGAATTCGAGTACTTTGTTCTTTACGAATCCGCTGTCGAATACGGCCTTTACGAGTGATATGGCCACGTCGTGCGGACCGATACCCTTACGCGGAGCTCCTTCGAGCCATACGAGCACCACTTCGGGGGCCTTGATGTCCCAGGTGTTGTTGAGGAGCTGCTTCACGAGTTCGCCGCCACCTTCGCCCACACCCATGTTGCCCAGCGAGCCGTAGCGTGTATGGCTGTCGGAGCCGAGTATCATGTTGCCGCATTTCACCATCATCTCTCTGGCATACTGGTGAATTACGGCCTGGTTGGCGGGCACGTAGATACCGCCGTATTTCTTGGCTGCCGAGAGGCCGAATACGTGGTCGTCTTCGTTGATTGTGCCTCCTACGGCGCAGAGGGAGTTGTGGCAGTTGGTCATGGCGTAGGGGATGGGGAATTTTTCGAGTCCCGAGGCGCGTGCGGTCTGGATAATGCCCACGTAGGTGATGTCGTGGCTCATCATGGCGTCAAACTTTATGCGCATTGTCTCCCCTGTGGAGCCGTCGGCATCATGGGCGCGGAGTATGCCGTAGGTGATGGTGTTTTCGCGGGCCTCGGAGGGTGTGGGAAGCCCGGTGGTGTCGGTGGCGATACGTTCGCCGTCGAGGAGGTATACCCCCTTGTCGATTACTTCAACCATGGTGTCAGGTATTTAGGTTAAGGTTGGTGGTGTGAGCCGGGCGCGGCTTAGTCCGTGACTGTGAATCCGGAAGGCGCCGATGGCTCTGAATTTATCAGGTTTGTGTTACGGATTGTCAGGTCTGTGTTACAGATTGTCAGGTCTGTGGGTGGCTGAGCCTTGGCTTACCGACTTCAGGAAGAATGCGAGGGCAAGCATATCGGCGGCTCCGCCGGGGGATATGCCGCGTGCCGTGAAATCTGCATCGAGCTGCCGGAGGAGTCGCGGCAATTCGGATTCGGTGGCTTTCAGGGCCTTACGGCTTACGCTTTTCACGTAGGCGGCCGCTTCGGCTCCGCCGCGGTGCCATACGTTGGAATCTTCTATCCGGCTCATCAGGAAGATCAGCATCCGGTAGGAATCGGTCATGGCAGCCACATGGGCGGCCTCCGGATAACCGTCGCGGGCGGCCTCAAGGGCACCGGGGATGCCGTAGCGTGCGTGGACGCCCTGTCCGTGAGTCCCTTCGGGGCGGGGCATCCGGTAGGCTATCGAACTTATCATATCCCTTATGGCCGGGATCGTGACGGGCTGCCCGAGCGAATGGATATGGGCCGCTCCCACTACGGCAAGTCCCAGCGAGAACAGTGCTCCGCGATGGGTATTGACTCCTCCCGTGGCTTGCGCCATGCGCCTCTCTCCTTCGATCCCGATTGCCCTGAGTTCGGCGGGATCGGGCTCGCTCCCCTCGGCGATCTCTGCGAGATGCGCGAATACGGGTTCAAGGGCCTCGATGCTGCGCATCATCATCGGATAGTCCATGTCGGTATGGGCGCCGGAGTTGGCACGGTCCACCAGTCCGGGCTTTGGTGTCAGATTGAGTTCGGCACGCAGAGCTGCCGATGCGGCACGGGCCAGAAGGTTGGGTATGGCGGCCTCCACCACAAGAGGCAATGCTTCTGAACAGTGTCCCGACTCCACAAGCTCCCTTACCCGCGAGGCGCTCACAGGGCGGCGCGGAGCGCCCGGCTCGGTGAGCCTCGCTATCTCGCGGAGCTCGATTCCGGCCGCCGGGAGTAAGCGGCGCATCTCTTCGTTGTAGGCTGCCGTAAGGGCATCGGTGGGCTCGGTGCCCACGAAGCGTACGGTGGCGCCGAGAGCCGGAGCGATATGGCGCAGGAATATGTCGAGGTCAAGACTTATGTGGGCGGTTGTGAGATCGCTGAGTTCCTTTATGAAATATGAGGGGAATGTGGCGCGGCTTACCGCATACGGACTCCCTTCCACCACCTGCACCGATGGCAGATGCGCCGTGGCGCGCCGCAGGATTCTGACGCGGCAGCGGTAACTGAAGCCTCCGTCAGTGTCGTCGGCCACCGGGATGACGAACAGGGTGTCGGTCTCGGCTGCCGCTTTTTCGATCAGATAGAGGTGGCCTATGGTCATCGGATTGGCGTTGACCACGATGCACCCCACCCGCCCGTGGCGCTCGAGCTGCCCCAGATAGTCGCAATAACGCTTCAGCCGGTGTGTCGACTGCTCCATCAGCACGCATCCTGTCCCCTCCCCTATCTTCCGGAATGCCATTGAGGCGAATGTATCCTCATAGTCGGGTTTGGTGAACACGCGCAGGTTTGTGATCCCCTGCTGCGAGGCATATCCCATGATGGCAGTCACCATGGCCGGAGTGAGCGCCTCTCCTCTGGCGGAGGGTAATGTGGCCACGCATTTTATCACATCTCCACTCAGCGAAGCGGTGGCCACGAGCCGGTCAGACCGGTCGTAGACCCCGACGGCGTAATCGGCCGGTTCGCCACGCAGTCCGCAACGGGCCAGCAACTCATCGCGCCGCTTCCGCATGAAGGGGAGCGAGAGGGGGATCTGGCACAATTCAAATCCTCTTGAAGTATCCATCGTGCAATCTGTGGATTTCGTCAGTAAGTTCGGTTATCGTATGGCGTCCGCTTCGCATGCAGACTCGGGCGTCGTCGCCGCAAAGCAGGCATCGCCGGGCGCCGTGGCCACGGGCCATGCGGCTCAGGGGGACTCCGTCGTGCCCTATGACGTCGATATCCATAAGGCGCCCCAGGGGGTGCGTGTCTTCTATCTCTACCGATAGGGTCTTGGCCTCCTCCTCGTCGCAATCCACGAGGAGGAAGGCCTCGAATCCTGTAGGAAGGTCATTGACGGTGAGCTCTTGCAGCTTCGTGCCAAGGCGCTCGCGCAATACGCGCACACCCTCGTTGCCGATGTCGCGGCTTTCGGGTGTCTGCTTGATATTGCCGGGGATATTGACTGTGAGCACGATCAGGGTGAGTTCCGGATGTGCTTCCAGAAGCCGGAGCTGAAGTTCGCGCCGGCGGTCGCGTGCGGCAAGAAGCTGGTCGAGGGTTATCACGTCAGGGTTCAGTCGGCTATGTTTCTGATTACGTCGAGCACGTTGCCGTCGCGGTTCATCACCACGCCCACCACCCTGTCGCCAAACGGCAGCGGCGCCGGGGTGCCGATGACGGAGAGGGCTTTGTCGCGCAGGGCGGTGATTTCGGTCACGTCGAGTCCGGCCGCGCGCAGACGCTCGGCCAGTTCGGGACGGCGCGGATTGACGGCGATGCCGTATTCGGTCACTATCACGTCGACCGATGATCCGGGGGTGATAAGCGTGGTGACTTCATCCACCACGCAGGGGATGCGGCCGCGCAGCAGCGGACACACGATTATCGACAGGGCCGAGTCAGCTGCCGTATCGGGATGGCCGCCGATGGCGCCTCTGATTATGCCGTCGCTGCCTACGAGTACGTTGACGTTGAAGTTGACGTCTACTTCGAGTGCCGAGAGTATCACGATGTCGAGGTAGTGCACTGCCGAACCCGGCTCGTCGGCCGAGGCGTATTCGTTGGCGCTCACTTCTTTGTGCATCATGTCGGTCTTGAGTGATTCGGCGGCTACTTTGTCAAACGACTGCACGTCGATAAGCCTTTCGATAAGTCCCTCTTCATGCAGTTTTACCATATGGGCGGTGATGCCGCCTAATGCGAAAGAGGCTTTGATGCCCCGGTCGATCATGCTCTGGCGGATGTATTTGACTGCGGCCAGGGAGGCGCCTCCGGTGCCGGTCTGTATCGAGAAACCATCCTTGAAGTATCCGCTGTTGATGATGACTTTGGCGGCTTTCTGTGCCAGGAGTATGTCGCGGGGGTTCTTGCTGTCGCGTATGGCTCCGGAGGATATCTTTGAGCTGTCGCCCACGGAGTCGATTTCCACTACGTAGTCTACCTGACGTTCGGATATGGAGCAGGGTGTGTTGGGATATGCCACGAGGTCGTCGGTGAGCACCACCACCTTATCGGCATACTGTGCGTCGGGAAGGGCGTACCCCAGTGAGCCGCATATGGATTTGGCGTTTTCGGAGCGGGAATATCCGCAGGCGTTGCCAAGAGGGTCGGAGGAGGAGGCCCCGAGGAATGCCACGTCGATGTGCAGGTCGCCCGAGGCTATGGCGCTGCCACGTCCGCCGTGGCTGCGGAATATCACCGGCTCCTGCATGAGGCCGCGCGATATGCGGTCGGCCAGCTGGCCACGCAGTCCGGAGGTGGATATACGGGTGATTACGCCGTTCTCGATATGCTTTATCAGTGGCGCATGTACGTCGGAGAGGCTGGAGGCTGCGAGGTGAAGGTCTTTGAATCCCATTTCGGCAAGTCGCCCTACCACGAGGTTGACCACCTTGTCGCCGCCACGGAAATGATGATGGAATGATATCGTCATCCCGTCTTTCAGGCCGCTGCGGCGTATTGCCTCGTCGAGGGTCGCCAGTTTGGGCGACTCTTTCTGAAGCTCCATGCGCGGAGTCGGGTCCTTAACGATGGTTTCGGGATGACTTACTTTCTTATTGAGTTTTTCGGCCGCCTTCTCGGCGAGGGGCGCCCGTTGGGTTATGCTGCTCATTTACACGTCCTCCTCTTTTAAAATTCCTGATGCTATTGCAAGGTCGATGGTGCGCTGTGCGCGGATCACTACCGGACGGTCTACCATCTTGCCGTTGACGGCAATCACGCCCGATCCCTTCTTTTCGGCCTCTCGGATGGCGGCCAGTATGGTGCGGGCCTTTTCGATGGCCTTTTCGGTGGGGGCAAACACTTCGTTGACCACCTCTATCTGCCTGGGATTGATGATGGATTTGCCGTCGAAGCCGAGGCGGTGGATGTATTCCACCTCTTTGCGGAACGTCTCCATGTCGTCGAGGTTGGAGTAGACGGTGTCGAGGGCGGCGATACCGGCGGCGCGGGCTGCCACTACGATTGTCTCGCGTGCCAGGCGGAGTTCATCGCCGTCGGGGGTGCGTTGTGTCTTGAGGTTGGCGCAATAGTCTTCGGCACCGAGGGCGATTCCCATCATGCGGGGTGAGGCTGTGGCGATGGCGTAGGCGTTGCAGATTCCTAAGGCGCTTTCTATGGCCGCCATTATCTGAGTGCGCCCTACGCATCCCAGTTCACGCTCTACCCTTTCTATTTCGCGCTCCACTTCCACCACTTCTTCGGCGGTCTCCGTCTTCGGCATACGGATCACGTCGACGCCGGCTTTCACCACGGCTTCTATGTCTTTTTTGCCATAAGGGGTGTTGAGGGGATTTATGCGCACCACCATCTCGGTGTCGCCGTAGTCTACGCTTTTCAGGGCATTGTAGACCAGGAGCCGGGCAGTGTCTTTCTCGGCCAATGTCACTGAGTCTTCAAGGTCGAGCATGATGGAGTCGGGCCCGTAGATATGGGCATCGGCCATCATTCCGGGATTGTTGCCCGGCACGAACATCATCGTCCGTCGTAGTCTTTCCATGGTAATTTCTGATGTAGGTTGGTGTTGGGAGGTGGAAGGTCAGTCGGCCCAGACATCTTTGCCTGTGGCCCTCACGGCGGCTGCCGTCACTCTTGCGCGGATGGTGCAGTCGAGCGCTCCCTTGTCGGTGGCGTTGACTTCGGCCGAGTCAATCCCGAAGTCGGTGAGGCTCTCGGTAATGACTCTGCGGATCTGGTCGCCAAACTGATAGGCTACCGAGCTCTCCAGATTAATCGTAAGCCCCGGCTTATCGCTCGGGAGCAGCCGTATGTGGATGTCGCCCGATTCAAGGGTGCCCGCAAATGATTCTTTCAGTTGCATAATTTGTGCTTTAGGTATGTAGATTTGAGCGCAAATTTAGCTATTTTTTTGAATATGGAAGCGTGTTTTTGCACTTCTTATAATAGATTACCCCGCTTCCATCCATCGGAGTGTTCCGATGGGTGAAAGCGGGATATTTACGGTTGCACAACTATGTTGCAGAGTTACTTTTTAGGTTCGGGTTTTATGCCGTCGCGCACCAGGAGGGCATCGACTGTGGGCTTCTTGCCGCGGAACTCGATGTAGAGCGTCATCGGGTCGACTGTGCCTCCGGCTTCGAGCATCTTGTGGAAGCGGTCGGCTGTCTTTTTGTCGAAGATGTTGCCTGTCTCCTTGAATGCGGCGAAGGCATCGGCGTCGAGCTCTTCGCTCCATTTGTAGCCGTAGTAGCCGGCTGCGTATCCTCCGGAGAAGATGTGGCCGAATGCCGGAGAAATAAGGCATCCTTTCTCGGGCTCGAAGATCTGTACGGGTTCGATGGCCTTGATTTCGAATGCCTCGATGTCGTCGGAGGCGCGGAGGGGATTTTCGATCATGTGGTAGGCCATGTCGAGGAAGCCGAAGTTGAGCTGGCGCATGCAGTTGTAGGCGGCGCCGAACTGCGAGGATTTGATGAAGCGGTCAAGCAGCTCTTTGGGCATCTTTTTGCCGGTCTTGTAATGGCGGGCGAAGCCGTCGAGGTACTCCTGCTGTGTGAGGTAGTTTTCGTTGAACTGTGAGAAGAGCTCCACGAAGTCGTGATATACGTTGGTGCCGGATATGGATGCATATTTGGCCTGGGCCGAGAGGCCGTGCAGTGCGTGACCGAACTCATGCAGGAATGTCTCTACCTCGTAGGGAGTGAGGAGCACTTCCTTGTCGCCTACGGGCTTGGAGAAGTTGGTGACGATGGAGATCAGCGGCAGTGTGCGGTTGCCCTGGTCGTCTTTCACTTCGGTCTGATATTCGGTCATCCATGCGCCGGGGGCCTTGCCGGGACGATAGAAGAAGTCGGCATAGAGTATGCCGAGCAGTTTCTTGTCGGGGCCGTAGACGTCGTAGATCTTCACGTCGGGGTGGTAGCCGGGTATCTCTTTGTTCTCTTTGAATGTGTAGCCGTAGAGTTTGGTGGCGAGTCCGAATACACCCTTTATCGTGTTGTTGAGCTCGAAGTAGGGCTTCATGTCTTCGTCGTTGAAGCTGTATTTATCCGATTTGAGCTTGTCGCTCCAGTAGGAATAGTCCCAGGGGCGGAGCTGGAAGTCGGGGCCTTCGGTCCGGCGGGCGTATTCCTGGATTTCGGCTATTTCGGCTTTCATCGGCTCGGTGTATGCCTCACGGAGCTCGTTGAGCATGGCGTAGACGTTTTCGGGAGTCTCGGCCATCGTGTGCTGCAGCTGATACTCGGCGAAGTTATCCTTGCCCATGAGGTTGGCTATCTCGCGGCGCACGTTGGCGATGTCGATGAGCACGGGGATGTTGTTGTATTCGCCGTCGGTGTTGCGGGTGGTGTAGAGTCGGTACATCTGTTCGCGCAGGTCGCGGTCTTTGACATACTTGATGAAAGGTGAGTATGAGGGAGCATATACGGTGAAGAGGTAGAGCGACTCGTCGTCGGCTTTCCCGTCGGCGGCAAGTGCGTTCTTGGCCTCTTCGCGGGCGGCCTGCATGATGTCGGCGGGCACTCCTTCGAGCTTGTCGGCGGTGAGCCATACGCGGCGGGCGGGGTCGGCCATGCCGTTGGTCACGTTCTGCGAGAATTTCACGTTGAGGTCGGAAAGCTCGGCCATGAGTTTGCGGTATTTCTCACGGTCGGCACCCTGGAGGGCCGCACCGTTGAGGGCGAATCCTTTGTAGGTCTCGTCGAGCAGTCGGAGGTCTTCGGGTGTGAGCTGCGATTTGAGGGCCTCGCGCTGGTCGTAGACAGCCTTGATGCGCTGCCAGAGCTTTTCGTTGAGGGTGATGGCGGCCTCATGCTCGGAGAGAAGCGGGGTCACATCGGCGAGCACCTGCATCATTGCCGGGTCGCCTACGGCATGCTCGATATTGCCAAGGGCGAGCACGGCGCGGTTGAGTTCGGCACCGGAACGCTCGTAGGCCACGATCGTGTTCTCGAATGTGGCGGGAGCCGGGTTGCTTACTATCACGTCGATATTGTGGTTCTGCAGGGCGATGGCCTCTTTGACTGCCTGCTCGTAGAGTTCGGGAGTCAGGCGGTCGAAGGGTACCGCGCCGTACGGGAGGAGTTCGGTCTGAAGCAGAGGGTTGGTGCCGGTGTATTCGGCAAAACTCTGCGATACTGAAGCGAATGTCATGATTGATAATGCGGCGAGACCGCGGATAATCTGTTTTTTCATTAATTCAAGGTATTAGTATCAACAAGTGACAGACCCTCAGGGTTGCCACGACGGGCACCACTGAAGGTCTGTTACATATTAGCTTACTTTTTATGGTTGTTGGCCATTTCAGATATGACGATTGAAGCGTATCATTCTACGGGAACGCCGTTCATCACTACTTTGATGTAGTTGCTGCCGCCGTTGTTGATTCCCTTTACGAATGTGTTGAACTGGTCGATTGTCAGACCACGCAGGAATGTGTCGACACCTACGCCAGGTTCAAGACCACGCTCTTTGTTCATCAGCGCGCTGATCCAGAATCCGTTGGTGCGTTCCCGGATGGTGTACTGATTGATGGCGGCCTCTTTCACCTGATTGAACATCTCCTCTTTCGCACCGTTGGCAAAAAGCTCGTTAGCCTCTTTATAGGCGCGCTCCTGCAGGTGGTCGCCCACCTCGGAGTTGGTGATGAAGATATAGGCGAGCATCCACTGCTTGGAGAAGGGGTAGAGTGTGCCGAAGGCACCGGGGCTATATGTGCCACCCTCTTCTTCGCGGAGCGTGAGGGTATAGATGTTGGAGAGCACGTCGCCGAGCAGGCCGATCTGCGCTGAGTTGGCCATTGTATAGGGAAGCTCACCGCTGAATGCGCCGAACACCTTGACCTGCGGAGCCTGCATCTGAAGGTCGAACACGTCGGAGGGGCGACCCGAAGCCAATGCGATCGGAGTGAGCACGGCGGCCTTGTTGGGCTTGCCGAGCGAGGGGAGCGATGCCACGTATTTCTCAAGGAGCGGACGCAGTGTGGCTGCATCCACATTGCCTACTACGGAGAGGGTGAAGTCGGCGGCATTGGCTGTGGCTGATTTCAGAAGAGCGAGTACCTCATCGTATTTCACCTCACTGAAGGTCTTGGCTGTAGCCACTTCCATCATGGCGTTGTTGTCCCATTCAGTAGCATTGAGATGCTGGCTGAAAACGAAGTCGGGGGTGGTGGCTGCAATTTCGTACTGGCGCACGTAGTTGCTGCGGTTGGTCTCAAACATCTCTGCATCGGGGCTTACCTGTGTCATGGAGGCGTAGAGAAGCTCCATCAGTGTCGGGAAGTCCTTGACGGTGGATTCGCCGGAGAAGAAGAAGCTCTGCATACCCATGTTGACCCCAAGCGCAAGCTGCTTCCCTTTGAGGTATTTTGAAAGGGTCTTCTGGTTAAAGTTACCGAGCTTGCTCGAATCATATGCGAGTTCGAGGGCATCGATATTGGCAGCCTGGGATGCGGGATAGAACACCTTACCGCCGTTGCTCCAGCACTGTATCAGGATCTGGTCGGCGTTGAAGTCGGTCTGCTTCAGGATTACCTTCATGCCGTTGGAGAGTGTGAACTCTGTGGTGTCAAACTCACCGGCCTTTTCGGCAGTGATCTTTCCGGCTACGGGCTCTGAAGTGAGCAGCGGGTCGGTGATTACCTCGTCGACATATGCCTCATAATCCATGTTGAGCACTTCGTTGAGGGCGCTGAGCATAGTCTCTTTGCCGGGGAGCTTGAATCCATCAGCCTTAGGCTGCGACACTACGATCACCTGGTTCTCGGGGGTGAGGAGCGTGGAGGCAATCATATTGATCTGCTCCACGGGTATCTGAGGCAGGATGGCACTTGCGATCTGATACTCGGCCTCGATGCCGGGGGCCGGGATGTTTTCTACAAAGTGACGGATGATTTCCTCAGCGCGTGTGGAGGTATAATTATTGTCGCGTTCCTTGTATGCACTCTCAAGCTTGGAGAGGAGTTCTGAATTTACGCGCTCGAGCTCTGAATCGGTAAATCCGGTCTTACAGGCGCGGGCCACAATCGACATCATGTCCTTGTAGGCTGCCACGGGATCGGTCTTCGGTACGACGTTGCAGTTGAATGCATCCTTTGTCTTGGCAATAAAGTACCGACCGAAATAACATCCTGCCGTCTGATAGTCGCAGTCGGGACTCATGGCAAACTCTTCGAGGCGGTTGTTGAGCAGCCGGGCGATTACCTCTTCCATGAGATCGTTGTTGACATACATCTCAAGCGTGTTGCGCATCTCGAAGGGGACGCGGTCAGTCTTGAATGCAGTCATGATCATGGGATTCTTGAGTTCGGGATCTTCAAACTCGAAGTAGATGGGCTCTTTGTTGTCGCTTACCTGGGCGTAGGTGCGCTCGGGTGCGTTTTCGGGCATCGGTATGGGTGAGAAGAGGTCGATGATCTTCTTCTCCATCTCGGCTGCGTCGAAGTCGCCTACCACTACGATACCCTGCTGGTCCGGGCGATACCATTTGTGGTAGTAGTCGCGCAGCACATCGGGCTTGAAGTTCATCACCACCTCCATCGTGCCGATGGGCGACTGCTTGTACTGATACTCTTCGAAGATTACGGGGAGCATCGCTTGGTTCCTGCGGGTTATGGCATCATTGCGCATACGCCACTCTTCCTGAATCACACCGCGCTCGGCCTCGATTTCGGCATCTTCAAGCAGAAGGTCGCAGCTCCAGTCACGGAGCACGAGCAGCACGCTGTCCATAAGCGCAACATCTGAGGTATGGATGTTGTCGATGTGGTAGACTGTCTCGTCGAAGTCGGTATAGGCGTTGATATCGTCACCAAAGCGGATACCTTTGTTCTGGAGATAGTTGAGCATCGTCTTGCCGGGATAGTGCTTTGTGCCGTTGAAGGCCATGTGCTCCAGGAAGTGGGCCAGACCGAGCTGCTCGGGAGTCTCAAGGGTGGAGCCTACCTTCTGAGCGATGTAGAAGTTGGCACGCCCTTTGGGCTTTTCATTATGCAGCACATAGTAAGTAAGGCCGTTGGGGAGCTTGCCTGTGCGCAGCCCCGGCATTTCAGGCAGCGGGGTGAGCTGGGGCATACCCTGGGCACTTACTGAAGTGGCTCCTATGATGACTGTAAGTGCCATCAGGAGAAGTGATAAGACTCTTTTCTTCATAATGTGTCGGATATAGTTGTTTTTATTATTTTTCCGGTCGGATATCTCGCGTGTCCCTCCCCATGCGGAGGGGGTGGCACCATACGCTTTATGGTAGAATCGGCATTCTCTTTACTTTGGGTGCTTCAAAGTTAAGTAATTTTTGTCATTGTTCAAACATTGAAATCATAAAAAAACGGATTCATCCGCACTTTTCTTTGTGAAGTGCGGGTGAATCCGGTGTATTGTCTGTAAATTCGGGGAGTTTTAGACCGCTTCCCTTACGTCAGCTCCGGCCTAAGCCGGAGGGTATGGGGGATCAGTGCTTTACGGTGATGGTGGTGTATTGGGTGATTACCATATCCATCGGCACATCGTGCTCTTCGACGGGGAGCTCGTCGATAAGCTGAAACTCGTAGCCTATACCGATCTTGGTGGCTCCGACGCTGCCGAGCAGCCGGTCGTAGAATCCTTTGCCGCGCCCCAGGCGGTTGCCGCGCCGGTCGTAGGCCACGGCGGGGATGATCATCAGTTCGATGTCGGCCGGGTCTACGGTATCCGACCCTGTGGGCTCTTCGATATGGAAGGAGCCGAGTTCGAGACGCGATTCTTCATACGGGAGTATGTCGAGGTCTACCCCATTTACGCGCGGCAGGAAGAAGTGCTTTCTGTCGCCCCATTTGCGCAGGAAGCTGCGGGTCGACAGCTCATCGGGGAGTGAGTGATACATCAGCACCTTGTCGGCCATCAGGAAGGCGGCCGTCTGCTCCAGACGCGCAAACACATCATCGGCAGCCGCCATCCGCTCCTCTTCCGAGAGCATGCGGCGCATGGAATTTATTTTCCGCCGGATTTCCGATTTCTCCATAGCTTTCTCTGTTTAGGTTTTCTGCTTCTTTTGCGCAGCCGCTTCCTTAAATTCCTCTTCGGCGGGGAGTATCAGTATGGGAGATTCTCCGGCACCGAGGGCACGCAAGGCTTCCGCCACTGCGGGATCTGTCTCGTTGAGCATCTCCACAAAGGCTGAATACCCGAGTGTGTCGCGTGCTATGATGGCTTTGAGCTGACTGAGTATCAGCTGGCGGCTCTTACGGATATAGTACCATCGGGCCGGCACACCATTGGCTGCTGCATATTCAACAAATCCCTCAAGCAGAGTGTTGTCGCGGGGAAGCACTTTTTTAAACTGCGTTATGGTCTTGGCGTTCTGAAGCACTTCACGGTAGCTTTGCGCCACTTTGTAGGCATATTTCTGTATCAGTCCGGCATTTACCACCTGGAGGTAGTAGCTGGTCAGGCCGGTGGTGTCTTCGGGCACGAAGAGGTCGGGCATGATCCCGCCGCCGCCGTAGACTTTGCGTCCGGTGCCTGTAAAGAAGATGCGTGACTCGTCGAGCCGGATGCTGTCGCGGCTGTAGAATTCGCCGTGGGCAAAGCGGTTGGAGATGTCGAGGTCATAGCTTTCGGTCTCTCCGGCCTTGTAGTCTTTCTGTATGGAACGCCCTGAGGGGGTGTAGTAGCGGGCGATGGTGAGTCGCACGCCGCTGCTGTCGGGAAGTATGGTCTGGTTCTGCACCAACCCTTTGCCGAATGAACGGCGCCCTACGACGAGGCCACGGTCGTTGTCCTGTATGGCTCCGGCGAAAATCTCGGAGGCCGAGGCAGAGTATTCGTCCATCAGCACGACTATGGGGAAGTTGAGGAACTGTCCGCTCTCTTCGGTGATGGCCACCGACTGGAACTCGGGCATCTTCCCTTTCGTATACACTATCATCCTCCCTTTTGGCAGGAATTCCTGGGCCATGAGTATGGCCTGCTCCATGTAGCCGCCGGAGTTGCCCCGGAGGTCGATCACGAAGCTGCGTGCGCCGTCGAGCCGCAGCCCGGCGAGGGCCTGGTGGAACTCGTTGTAGGTGGTGCGCGCGAATTTGCTGACCTTTACGTAGCCGGTGGAGTCGTTGATCATATATCCCGCATCCACACTGTTGACGGGCACATCGCCGCGCACCACATCATAGGTGAGCGGCTGCTTCGAGGTGGAGCGGTCGATAAGCAGCTTGACCGAAGTCCCTTTCTGTCCGCGCAGGTTTTTGAACACCATTTCGTTGGTGGCCCCTTTGCCTGTGAGGTCCACACTGTCGGCCATCAGTATGCGGTCGCCGGGGAGAAGCCCCACTTTTTCTGCCGGGCCTCCTGACACGACCTCAATGATGTTGACCGTGTCGTTGAGTATCTGAAACGACACCCCCACCCCGCTGAATGATCCTTCAAGGTCTTCGGTCACTGCCTGCAGCTCGGAGGCCGGGATGTAGGCCGAATGAGGATCAAGCAGTGAGAGGAGTTTGGGATACAGCTGCTCGAGCAGCGAGTCCATATCCACCTCATCCACATATTGCTCCTCTATCATCTCAAGCATGGTATGCAGCTTCTGCTCGCGCGGATCAAGGCGCGTGGTGAAGAAGTATTTTCCCATAAGGATGCCGCCCGCGATCCCCACTGCGAAAAGCAGCGGCAGAAGGAGCATGGCGGGGGTGCGTTTCGTCTTACTCATTTTCTATACTCTCAAAGGGGAGGTAGATGGTCTCGACCCCCGCGTCGTGCAGCAGGTCGAGGCCATCGGTGATTCTGTACATTTCGGAGAAGACCACGCGGCGTATCCCGGCCTGTATTATCAGCTTGGAGCATTCCATACAGGGTGAGGCGGTGACGTAGAGTGTGGCCCCTTCCGACGAGTTGTTGCTTCGCGCCACTTTGGTGATGGCGTTGGCCTCGGCGTGAAGCACACAGGGGAGCGTATCTCCGCCCGGCCCCTCGCAGACGTTGTCGAATCCGGAGGGTGTGCCGTTATAGCCGTCGGAGATTATCATCTTGTCTTTTACAATCAGCGCTCCTACCTTGCGGCGGCGGCAGTAGGAGTTTTCGCTCCATATCCGCGCCATGCGCAGATAGCGGGTATCGAGCACGCGTTGTTTCTCTGAATCCATAATCGTAAGGGTAATCCGGGGGGTTAATGTTCCATCAGGAAGCGTTCGGCATCAAGGGCGGCACGGCATCCGGTGCCGGCCGCGGATACGGCCTGACGGTAGATCGGGTCGGCGCAGTCGCCGGCGGCGAATACTCCCTCTACGTTGGTGCGTGTGGTGGGAGCGGCTGTGATGAGGTAGCCTTCGGCATCCATGTCGAGCTGGCCGCGGAAGATGTCGGTGTTGGGCTTGTGGCCGATGGCAAGGAAGAAGCCGTCGATGGCGATGTCAAACACCTGCTCGCGCTCCGTGCCCTTGTGCTCCACTATTTTTGCGCCTTCCACTCCGTCGTCGCCGAAGAGGCCCACGGTGTTGCAGTTGAAGAGGATCTCGATATTCTCTTTCTCGCGCACACGCTTCTGCATCACCTCGGAGGCACGCAGATAGTCCTTGCGCACTATCAGGTATACTTTCTTTGCCAGTGTGGAGAGGTAGAGGGCTTCCTCGCAGGCGGTGTCGCCGCCGCCTACTACGGCCACGTTCTTCTTGCGGTAGAAGAAGCCGTCGCATGTGGCGCAGGCGCTCACACCGAGTCCGCGGTATTTCTCTTCATCGGAGAGGCCGAGATATTTGGCCGAGGCTCCGGTGCTTACGATTACTGTCTCGGCCAGAACCTCGTTGCCGTCCTCGTCGACGCAGAGGAAGGGGCGGCTTGAGAAGTCGACTTTGGCGATGGTCTTCGATTCGATGCGCGCGCCGAAGCGGAGTGCCTGCTGGCGGAGCTGCTCCATCATCTCGGGGCCCTGGATTCCTTCGGGATAGCCGGGGAAGTTTTCGATTTCGGTGGTCTGCGTGAGCTGGCCGCCGGGCTGGTTGCCTTCGTAGATGAGGGGGTTGAGATTGGCGCGCGATGCGTATATGCCTGCGGTATATCCGGCGGGGCCGCTACCGATTATCAACACTTTTACTGTGTTCTTTTCCATGATAGTTTAGATTGTGTATTATTATTTTGTATGGTTAAGCAAGTGTCGGGATTGCATACGGGATTTCCTTTCACTTGCTGTCGTTTCTATTTTAACACGTCCTTACCGTAAATCGGTGATTTTCACTCCCGGGTACTTGCTTTTGGGGAATGTGAATACCCCGGCGGCAAATTTATTGCCTACATTGAGTTTGCTGATGCTTATTTTCGTACTTCCGCCTCCGGCCTCTATGGCGATTGCCTTGGGGAGTCCGGTCATGGTGCCGATGGTGATGCGGACTGATTTTACACTTCCGCCCCGGCGGCGCGGGGTGAGCACAAGCTCTTTCTCATTTTCGCCCACTTTGCCGTAGCTTACGTTGAAGTCTTTGGTCATGCTGATGTAGAGCAGTGGGTTGGACTCGGCGAGTTCGGCTTCGGTGGGTGTCCATACGGTGGCTTCGCGTGATGCGGAGCTGTAGACGGTCATGGTGGCCCCGTCGTACCATGTGGATGTGGCGGGGGTGAGCAGGGCGAATTTCTTTCCTTGGGCCTGAAGGGTGCCTTTTACGGAGTGGCCGCCGGAGGTCAGGGTGAAGTCAGCTGTTATGCCGGAGGCTTGGCGTAGGGTGTGGGCCACAGTCTCGAGCTCGTCGGCAGCCGTGCCGGATGCCGAGGCTGTGAGTGCCACCAGCATCATCGTCAGCAGAGACAGCAGGTATCTTGGGGTCGTGTAATGTGTCATGGTTTTTAAATGTATTCTGGTCATTAGGCGCACTTTGGGATTTTACCCCAGAGTGCGCAGAAGTTCCTGAAGTCCGTACATGTCCATCAGCACCTGACGCGGTTTGCCGCCAAGCGACGGTCCCACCACTCCGTAGTGCTCGAGCTGGTCCATGATTTTTCCGGCGCGGTTGTAGCCTATCGAGTAGCGGCGCTGTATGCCGGAGGTGCTTCCTACTCCGGAGGTCACTACGAGTTCGGCCACTTCCTCGAAGAGCGGGTCGCGCTCTCCTCCGGCCATCTGTGCGCCTCCGGCACCGTCGCCGTCGGCAGCTGTGAGCGGCTCGGGGAGTATGTAGGGGCCTGCATTGAAGGGCTGACGCTCTATGTATTCGCATATGGCCTCCACCTCGGGAGTGTCGATAAAGGCGCACTGCACACGCACCATCTCCGAATTGTAGGAGATAAGCATGTCGCCGCGTCCTATCAGTGCCTGGGCGCCTGTGGCATCAAGGATGGTCTTGGAGTCGATGCCCGACGACACCTTGAAGGCTATGCGCACCGGGAAGTTGGCCTTGATGATACCGGTGATGACGTTGGTCGACGGGCGCTGTGTGGCGATAATCACGTGGATGCCGATCGCACGTGCCTTCTGCGCCAGACGCGCAATGGGGGTCTCTACCTCCTTGCCGGCTGTCATGATAAGGTCGGCAAACTCGTCGACCACCAGCACGATGTAGGGCATGAAGCGGTGGCCATCCTCTTCGCGAAGCAGATTCTGGGCAAGTTTGCCGTTATACTCCTCGATGTTGCGCACCTGGGCGGTGCGGAGCAGTTTGTAGCGGTTGTCCATCTCGACGCAAAGCGAATTGAGCGTATCCACCACTTTCGACATGTCGGTGACGATGGCGTCGGAATCCTCCAGTTTGGCGAGATAGTGCTGCTCTATCTTGGCATAGAGCGAGAATTCCACCTCTTTGGGGTCGATCATCACAAACTTCAGTTCATCGGGGCGCTTCTTATATAACAACGAGGCAATGATAGCGTTCAGACCCACGGATTTTCCCTGACCCGTGGCACCGGCCACGAGCAGGTGGGGCATTTTCGTAAGGTCGGCCATATACACGTCGTTGCCGATAGTGGAGCCGATTGCCACAGGGAGCTTGTAATGCGACTCGTTGTATTTGCGGCTCATGATGATGGAGCGCATCGATACGGTCTGCGGCTCACTGTTGGCCACCTCGATGCCGACAGTGCCGCGCCCCGGGATGGGGGCGATGATACGCACTCCGCGTGCGGCGAGCGAGAGGGCAATGTCGTCGGCGAGGTTCTTGATTTTCGATATCTTGATGCCATGACCGGGGCGTATCTCATAGAGCGTCACGGTCGGGCCCACGGTAGCCTCGATGCTGGTGATCGGTATGCCGTGGTATTTGAGGGTCTCGCGGATGCGGTCTTTGTTGGCCTGCTGCTCCTCTACGTCTACGCTCACTTTCTGCTCCCCTTCGCGAAGCAGCAGCGGTGAGGGGAATTTGTAGAGATGCTTTATGGAGCCTCCCTGCGGAGCGGCGGAGGTGCGGTTGTCCTGAAGGGTCTTTTTATCGGTCTGGGAGATGGTGTTGACGTTGACCACCATCCCGAGATCATCTTCCTTCTCTCCCTCGTCGATCGGATCGGCCTCGTCTGCGGGAGGCGCCGGGGTGGCGGGAGCGGCCGGAGATGCGGGAGCAGCCGGGATATCCTGGGAGGGGGATGAGGCAGCCGGAGCATATGAAGGCTCGGGGCGCGACATGGAGTCGGCCGAAGGAGCCGGCTGCACGGTGTCAGCGGTGCGGGGGGGCGCCGGGGAGGCTTCGTATCCGATTCCCCCCTCTCCGGGCGACGCCACGGGTGATACCGCAGGCGACCCGACGGGCGACACGGCAGGGCCACCCTGCAGCGGAAGGCGTGAGGCTGCCGCTCCGGACATGGCCGACTCACCCGGCTCCTCGTCCTCAATGTCGTAGGCACGTATGGTGGAGTCCATGGCTGAATCGGAGGCTGAGAATGTCACTATGCTTTCATCCTCGTCGGGTTCTTCGGTCCCCTTCTCGTCGCCGGCGCGAATGGCATCCAGACGCTCCTGATATCGCATCTGCTCCACTTCGCGGTCGCGACGCAGGCGCGCCGCCTTTTCCTCGGCGGCCTGCCGGCGCTTTTCGGCCAGCTGAGCGCGCTTGCGGAGCACCCAGTTGACAAAATCACGGAGGCATATCACGAAGAAGGTGGCTACAAGGAACAGGCACAGTATCACTGCGCCCGACCACCCGGCGAATCCGATGATGAATTCGTTGACGTAGCGGCCGTGATATCCGCCCCAGTTGACTACCGTATCAAGCGACACGGTAAGCAATCCGATAATGAGCGATACCGTAATCAGGGCCACCAGGCACTTTATCGAGAAATTTACTGTCTTGAAGCGCGGACGTCCGCACAGGAGCTTAAGCGCCACGGCCACGAGCCATACGATTATGACGAACGACCCGAGTCCGAAGGATTCGTTGATCAGGAGCTCCGACAGACGCGCACCCCCTTCGCCTCCGGCATTGCCTACGGGAGGAAGTCCGCCGACCGGTGTATTGGATATTGCAGCCTGGTCGGCTATGCAGTTGGTGAAGTATGATATGAATGCCACCAGGAGATAAATGGCAAAGCCTCCGATAAAGAGACCTACGAGCCAATGGCATGTCTGCGATGTGAGGGCATCCTTTATGCGTTGCCACACGCCTCCGAGCGATACCTGCGGACGCGCCTGGGGGGAGGCCGACGGCTTCGCCGGCTGCCTGGGGGGAGCCTGTTCTTTGACTTTCTGTCGCCTTCTGACCGGTTTTACGGTGCGCGGACGCCCCTTGTCGGTGCGGGGAGCCGGCTCGGCGGGTTGCTCGGGCAGAGGCTCAAGGGGTGAGGTTTCGCGTGAATTACTCCGTTCTTCGATATCGAATACCGGACTGTATGTATCGTCGTAACGCTGATTGTTGTTGGTGTTGTCTGTCATCGTATGTTTCAATTGAACAACGGGTCGGCCGGGTCAGGGTCAGCCACATTGGCGGGCTCCCCCGCCGGGTCGGCGGAATCGTGAGGATGGTCGGACGGGTCGGCCGATATTGTGTCGGCTTCATGGATGCCGGATGAAGGCTGCGTGTCGGATGAAGGCTGCGTGTCGGAGGCCGGTTCCGGGGAGACAGCCCCGGCCTGTGCGGACGCCGGTGAGACGGCAGCCGCCTTGCAGCGGGGGCGCCCGGGGATTACCGCTACCGACGGCACGTCGTACCCCTCTTCTTCGTTGACGGCCATATCCTTCGGGCCGGGCGACACAATCACCGGCCAGCCGGGCTTACAGATTTCGGCGAAGCGCAGTATGTTTTCGTTGGTCATGCGTATGCAGCCATGCGAACGCCGCCCCCCGATGCTCCAGGGAGCCACCGTGCCGTGGATACCGATCTGCGACGACACCGGAGTGCGCAGACGCATGAACCGGGGGCCGAACTGCCCCTTTACATCCGAGGTGTTGCCGTCGTCGTCGGTATACAGCCAGTCGGTGGAGTTGTAGATCCCTTCGATTGTGAAGTACCCCTCGGGGGTGCGGTTGTCGCGTCGCTTATGCTTTGTGCCGTAAGGCTTGGCCACAGCCACTCCCACACGCTCCTGCTCCACTCCGAAGCGGTCATAACGGTAGAGTTTCATAGTGGCTTTGTCTACTATAAGGAAGCCGTCTTCTTCATTGGCAAGGAGCCGGCCGGCATATTCCGGCACATCCCTGGCCATCTGCGGAAGGATCCCTTCGGCGTATCTGGCGCTGTCGGGCGACTCGGCCATGGCATGCAGTATCTCATCCGTGGTGTGAAGCACCACGGGCTCTGCCTCCGGCTCCGCCCCACTGTCGTCAGCTACAAGAGTATCGGGCATCTCGGCCGGAATCTCCACATCCGCCTCAGGCGCGGCAGCCTCTCTGCGATGGCATCCCGCCAGCAGCGACAGCACCCCGGCCAGAACGAATCCGTATAATCTGATACCTTTGGTGTCCATTCTCTCAAAATCTGCAAGTATATGCCGGCAACGTGCGGGGGAGCCGCCCCCTTCCGGGGAGCCCGACATGCCCCGACGACCCGCTTCTGAGTGCAAAGATAGTAAGAATTTGACAATTTATGGCGAGAGATTCAGTATTTTTTGCTAATTTCGCATCAATGAAACACAATATTTCCCCCTCGGGCAATGACACCGGAAAAATCGCCGGCCTTATCTTGTTGGCTCTCATATGGGTTTGGCTGGTGTACATGCTTTTCTCGCGTGGCGGCTTCGATTTGAAAAACATTCTCATCGCCGCATTCTCGGGGATCATCATATTCGTACCGTTATGGAAGAGATACCTGCAGCCAATCCTGGCCAAGCGTTGCAAGAAGTAGAGGAATCCGCTTTCGGAAGCTATGCCCAGCTTCTGCCGGACCCCTCGGCCGAGGCCGACTGCAAGGGGGTACCCCCTCTGCTGGCGCGAATCAATTCGCCATCCGACCTCCGCAAGCTCCCCGTTGAGGTGCTCCCGGAGATATGCCGGGAGCTGCGCGGATTCCTGATTGACTCGCTGGCGGAAAACCCGGGGCATTTCGCCTCAAGCATGGGAGCCGTCGATATAATCGTGGCTCTGCACTATGTCTTCAACACACCCGATGACCGCATCGTCTACGATGTCGGCCATCAGGCTTATGCCCATAAGCTGCTTACAGGCCGACGCGACCTCTTTAAGACGCAGCGCACTTTGGGTGGACTCAGCGGTTTCCCCAATCCGATGGAGTCACCTTATGATACGTTTATGGCCGGACATGCCTCAAATTCCATTTCCGCCGCTCTGGGGATGGCTATCGCCGATAAGCTCACCCCGGGTTGCGAGCAGCGCAAGACGGTGGCCGTAATCGGCGACGCATCCATCAGCGGAGGCCTCGCTTTCGAAGGGCTTAATAATGCGGCCAACAACCCCAACGACCTGCTTATAATTCTCAACGACAATGAGATGAGCATCGACTCCAATGTCGGCTCGCTGCATAAGTATCTGTCGGAACTTTCCACTTCTCTGCATTACAACCGTGTGCGGAAGAGACTCTACGACTTTTTCCGCACCAAAGGGTATATCGGCGAAGGTGGCAAGGGGCGCATATTGCGTTTCAATAATTCGGTCAAGGCGCTTATCTCGAAGCAGCAGAATATTTTCGAAGGGCTAAACATCAGGTATTTCGGACCGTTCGACGGCAATGACGTGACGAAGGTGGTGAAGGTGCTTCAGGAAATAAAGGATATGAAGGGGCCCCGCATTCTGCATCTGCACACCACGAAGGGGAAAGGTTTCGAGAAAGCCGAGGCCGACCCTACGACGTGGCATGCTCCGGGCAAGTTCTGCGCCGCGACAGGACGACGCCTCGCGGCCCCTTCGGATGATAACCGCGAACTGTGGCAGGAAGTCTTCGGCAAATATCTGGTACGCCTTGCCGAGGACGACCCGAAAATCATGGGTATCACGGCCGCGATGCCATCCGGCACCTCCATGATACGTATGCTCCGAGCCATGCCGCAACGCACTTTTGATGTGGGTATCTCCGAAGGACATGCCGTCACTTTCGCCGGAGGTCTGGCCGCCGCCGGCAAGCACCCGTTTGTGGCAATCTATTCTTCGTTTCTGCAACGCGCCTACGACAATATCATCCATGATGTGTGCATACAGAATCTTCCGGTCACTTTCTGCATCGACCGCGCCGGTCTGGTCGGCGAGGACGGCGTGACGCATCACGGCCTGTTTGACCTCGCTTATCTGCGATGCATCCCGAATATCACCGTGGCAGCACCGATGGACGCCCCTACCCTGCGCTCGCTTATGCTCACGGCCTCCCGGCATGACGGGCCGATGGCAATACGGTATCCCAGAGGGAAGGCTCCGGCTGAAAACGATCCTGCGCCGCAACCCTCCGTACTGCACCCCGGGAAAGGGCGCAAAATCACCGATGCCGTGAATCCCCGCGTCGCGATACTCTCCATCGGCGAAATCGGCAACGAGGCTCTGAAAGCCGTGGAGATTCTGGCCAAGAAGGATATCGAGGCCGACCTCTACGACATGATCTGGCTGAAACCGCTCGATACCGATATGCTTGAGGAGATAGCCTCACGCTATCCGCTTATCGTCACCGTCGAGGACGGCGCGTCAAGCGGAGGGTTCGGATCGGCTGTGGCGGAATGGCTTAACTCACGCCATGCCGCTCATCCCGATCGCCCCGACCCTCGACATCTTACAGTCGGCATACCCGACCGATGGATTGCACAGGGCTCCGTGGCCCAGCTCCGCGCCATAGCCGGAATCGATGCGGAATCCATCGCCGCCACCATAACCAGCAATCTATGAAGATAATTATAGCCGGAGCGGGTGAGGTGGGCACACACCTGGCCAAGATGCTCTCCAATGAGGAGCAGGACATCATATTGCTCGACAGCGAGCAGGAAAAGCTCGATGCCATCGACAGTAATTACAATCTGATGACTTACTGCGGAAGCACCTCTTCGTTCAGCACCCTGCGCGAAATAGGAGTGGATGAATGCGACCTCTATATCGCCGTCACCCCTTTCGAGACCCGCAATCTCACTTCCTGCTCCATAGCCAAGCGCCTGGGAGCAAAAAAGACTGTGGCCCGCATCGATAACTCGGAATTCCTTAAGCCCGAGAATGGCCGCATACTTAAAGAGGTAGGCGCCGACTTCCTTATCTATCCGGAAAATCTCGCCGCTACCGAAATCAACCAGGCCATGACCCACAACTGGGCCCGCTACTGGGGTGAGCTGCACGATGGCCGGCTGGTGCTGATCGGAGTGAAGCTGCGCGACAATAATTCGCTCATCGACATGCAGCTGAAGGATATCACGTCGGCCCGGCATGACTTCCACGTGGCGGCCATCAAGCGCAACAATGAGACCATCATCCCCACAGGCCACGATGTGCTGCGCCGCGACGATATTGTGTATTTCATCACTACACCTCCTTTTATCGATGAGGTGAGAGAACTCTGCGGAAAGCGGAAACGCATCATCCGACGCGCCCTGATAGCCGGTGCCACCCGCATCACATCGCGTTTCGCCCAGCTGTACAGCGACAAGTACGACATCCGGATCATCGACCCCGACCGCAACGTGTGCGAACGCTTCGCAACCCGATTCCCGGATTGCGAACTCGTATGCGGCGACCCGCGCGACATCGAAGTGCTGCGTGAGAACAATATCTATCAGTATGACGCATTCCTCGCCCTTACCGACTCGTCGGAGACCAACATACTCTCCTGCCTGACGGCCAAGGAATTCGGTGTGCCGAAGACGATTGCCGATGTAGAGAACCTCCAGTTCTTCTCCCAGGCCGAGAACCTCAACATCGGCACTATCCTCAACAAGAAGCTCCTCGCATCTTCACGAATCTTCAAGATTCTGCTCGATGCCGATGAGAGCAATGCGAAGTTTCTGGTGCTTGCGGATGCTGAGGTGGCCGAAATGCAGGCCGCGAATCATTCGAAAATCACACGCGCCCCGGTCAAAGACCTGCATCTCCCCTTCGGGATGACTCTGGCGGCGCTGGTGCGCGGCGACCACTGTGAACTGATATCCGGCATGACCCGCATCCAGCCGGGCGATTATGTGGTGGTGTTCTGTCTGACGGGCACATTCTCCAAGGTTGAGAAATGGTTTGCCTGACCCGCCATTCCTGATTCCTCCCTCCTAATTCCTAATTCCTAATTCCTCCCTCCTAATTCCCAAAGTGCCTACATTCTTCCGACATAAAGCCTACATCAACTTCCCGATGCTGCTCCGCGTCATCGGGTGGCTGCTTCTCACTGAGGCAGGCATAATGACCGTCCCCTGCCTCGTGGGGATGCTGTATCGCGAAGGATCGGCCCTGCATTTTCTGATATGCATCGGCATCACGGCCGCCTGCGGATTCGGACTCATGAGCCTGCGCCCCAAGTCGCGCGACATGGGCAAACGCGAGGCCGTGCTGCTTACCGGACTCACTTGGATCATCCTTTCGCTCTTCGGGATGCTCCCGTTCCTGATCTGCGGCACACATTTCTCAATATCCGATGCCTTCTTCGAGACGATGAGCGGATTCACCACCACGGGTGCCTCGGTGCTCGACACCCTCGACGGAGTGCCACACTCGATCCTGATATGGCGATGCATCGCTCAGTGGATCGGAGGACTGGGAATCATACTCTTTACGCTCGCCATAGTGCCGATGCTCAATTACCGCGGAGGGATACAGCTATTCAATGCCGAAGTCACCGGCATTACTCACGATAAGCTGCGACCGCGCATCGGTAATACATCGAAAGGGCTATGGATGGTTTATATCTGCCTGACTGTCGTGCTGATACTGCTGCTGCTCTGCTCCGACATGGATTTCTTTGACGCCCTGTGCTACGGGCTCTCCACAATGTCGACCGGCGGATTTGCCACATCCGACATGTCGCTCGGCCGCTGGGACAGCAATTATATCAAGATCGTGATGACGGTATTCATGTTTCTCGGAGGAGTCAATTTCTCGCTGATATTCCGCGCCGTCAACGGCCAGTGGAAAGACCTTTGGCAGAATGAGGCCCTGAGGGTCTATGTATGGATAATACTCACTTGCTTCGCAGCATTCACCCTCAATATCGCCTTCCGCCGCCTCGGCACCGACTGGACCGATTATACGATCGATCCCCTGTTCCAGGCCGTGTCAATCCTATCCTCGACCGGCATCACCGAACCCGACTTCAACGACTGGGGTCCCGTAAGCGTAATCCTGCTAATCATCATGATGGTGATGGGAGCCTGCGCCGGAAGCACCTCGGGGGGCGCGAAAATCGACCGGTTCATGATTCTGGTGAAGTTCCTGCGCAATGAGTTCTACCGCATGATGCATCCCCATGCCATCCGCACTGTGGTAATCAACGGCAAAGGGACCCCCTCTCCGATCGTGATGCGCACTCTCGCCTTCCTGTTTCTGTACATCATCGTAATAATTGCCGGCGCAATCGGTCTCATGGTGTGCGGACTGCCGCTTAAGGACGGTTTCTTCTGCGCCCTGTCGGCTGTGAGCAATACCGGACTCGGCACCGACATCACCGGACTTGAAGGCAA
This sequence comes from uncultured Porphyromonadaceae bacterium, assembly GCA_947176605.1. Taxonomy (GTDB): domain Bacteria; phylum Bacteroidota; class Bacteroidia; order Bacteroidales; family Muribaculaceae; genus Lepagella. The sequence continues at coordinate 75,853 of CAMWRH010000002.1, read as the reverse complement.
CTTCTCGCACGTGGCCGACCCGGCGAAGTGGCTCCTGTCGTTTCTGATGCTCACCGGGCGTCTGGAACTTTACACAATCCTGCTTATCTTCACTCCCGCCTTCTGGAAAAAATGACCCCGCGCATCCTCTACCGGAATGCATGAAATTCCCCCGGGTCCACACCCCCCGGCGCACGCCTCAGACAGCTAACCGACCATGATTCAAAACGTTGCATTTATCCCATAAACAGGATTAATTTTAATTCCGAATTTTTCTTAAAGTTTTCCGTTTTAAATTTCAATACACTGTAAATCAACGTATTGCAAATCAGAGCGACGAAAAAAGTTTTCCAAAAAGAAAATTTTAACACCGTCAGCTCAAATTTTATCGCCCATTTTATTGCATAAATTGGAGTTACTTTCTAACTTTGCAGAGCCTTCCGGAAGCACCCGCTCCCGGGCAACCGCGCCCTCCCTCCGGGCGCCCCTCAAGACAACAACCCAAATCCCCCAGAAAGTCATGATACAACTCGTAGAAAAACGCGATGGACGTGTGGTAGGCTATAACGAAGAGAAGATAAAGGCCGCCATCAGAAAAGCCATGTTGCAGACCGAATCCGGCGAAGATGAAGCGCTCATACAGCGCATCTCCGACCGAGTAGGCTGCTCCGGTACCGACCGAATGACCGTGGAGGAAATCCAGGACCGCGTAGAGTTTGAACTCATGAAATCCGCTCGTAAGGATGTGGCCAAACGATATATAGCCTACCGCGACCAGCGCTCCATAGCCCGCCGGGCCAAGACCCGCGAAGTATTTCTCGAAATCATCGAGGCTAAAAGCAACGACATCACTCGCGAGAACGCCAACATGAACGCCGACTCCCCGGCCGGAATGATGATGAAGTTCGCAAGCGAGACCACGAAGCCCTTTGTCGACGACTATCTCCTTTCAGCCGAAGCAAAACAGGCTGTAAAGAACAACTACATCCACATTCACGACAAAGACTACTACCCCACCAAATCCCTCACATGCGTGCAGCATCCGCTCGACCGCATTCTCGAAAACGGATTTATCGCAGGCCATGGCGAGTCTCGTCCCGCCAAGCGCATCGAGACCGCCGCAGTGCTGGCGTGTATCTCACTGGAGACAGCCCAGAATGAAATGCACGGCGGACAGGCAATCCCGGCTTTCGACTTCTATCTGGCTCCATTCGTCCGCGCTTCGTTTGTAGAAGAGGTCAAGACCCTCGAGGCCCTCACCGGACGCGACCTCAGCCACCTTTATGAAGCGGAAATTGACGACTATCTGCGCCGCGACCTCGACGGACTCGACGACGAGGCCCGACTCAAACAGCACGCCATCAACCGCACCGTCGGACGTGTGCACCAGGCCATGGAGGCGTTCATACACAACATGAACACCATCCACTCCCGCGGTGGCAACCAGGTGGTATTCTCCTCAATCAACTACGGCACCGACACCTCGGCAGAAGGGCGCTGCGTGATACGCGAAATCCTTCAGACCACTTATGAAGGTGTGGGCAACGGCTCCACCGCAATCTTCCCCATACAGATATGGAAAAAGAAGCGCGGCGTAAGCTATCTCCCCGCCGACCGCAACTACGACCTCTACCGCCTGGCCTGCAAAGTGTCGGCACGACGTTTCTTCCCCAACTTCCTCAATCTCGACGCCTCTTTCAATCAGGATGAGGCGTGGCGAGCCGACGACCCCAAACGCTACCTCCACGAGGTGGCCACAATGGGATGCCGCACCCGTGTATACGAAAACCGATACGGCGAAAAGACTTCCGTAGGTCGCGGCAACCTCTCTTTCACCACAATCAATATCGTGCGCCTCGCCATAGAGGTGATGAATATCGCCGACCCGCAGGAACGCATCGAAAAATACTTCCAGAAACTCGACCGGGTGCTCGAACTGACCGCCCGTCAGCTCGATGAGCGCTTCCAGTTCCAGAAGACAGCCCTGGCAAAACAGTTCCCGATGGTGATGACCGCCCTCTGGAACGGCGCATCCTCACTGCGACCCGACCAGACGATCGAACCCGTAATCAATCAGGGCACCCTCGGCATCGGTTTCATCGGTCTGGCAGAAGCCCTCATTGCCCTCACAGGGCATCATCACGGCGAAAGCGAGGAGGCCCAGCAGCTCGGACTCCGCATCGTGACCCACATGCGCGACCGCGCACTGGAATTCTCGGACCGCTACGAGCACAACTATTCAATTCTGGCCACTCCCGCCGAAGGGCTGGCCGGACGATTCACCAAACGCGACCGCAAGACTTTCGGCGAAATCCCCGGCGTGACCGACAAGGATTACTATACCAACTCCAACCACGTGCCCGTATACTACCACTGCTCCCCGCGCCATAAGGCCCGCATCGAGGCGCCTTACCACGACCTGACACGCGGCGGACATATCTTCTATGTGGAAATCGACGGCGACGCCACCCACAACGAAGAGGCAATCGCACAGATCGTGGACCTCATGGACCGGCACAACATCGGATACGGAAGCGTCAACCACAACCGCAACCACTGCCCCCGCTGCGGATACGAAAACGCCGACACCGACCAGACGCTCTGCCCAAAGTGCGGCGTACGCTTCGAGACCATACAGCGCATCACGGGCTACCTCGTAGGCACCACCGACCGATGGAACTCCGGCAAACTCGCCGAACTCCACGACCGCGTGACCCACAAGTGATTTTTTTTACTCCCACCGGGTATCTTTTTTCATTCCGGCAACGTTATACCAATATAAGTAACCTGAAGTTTTAACCATTCCGGTCGGCATACGCTCCCCGGCTCTCCTCCGCACACTGCGGAGGAGAACGGCAGAGTGTATGCCCGCTGATGAATAAGAGCCCTTCTACTGACTCCAAACCTTGGCAGAATGACTCTAATACCGTAACGATACCTATTTTTATTATGGCAACCGACGCTAAGTCAAACGACCTTAAGAAAGCCGCCCTCGACTACCACGAAGAAGGACGGCCCGGTAAAATCGAAATCACTCCGACCAAACCCTACGCTTCACAGCGCGACCTCTCGCTCGCCTATTCGCCGGGTGTGGCCTACCCTTGCCTCGAAATCGAGCAGAATCCCCATGACGCCTACCGCTACACCAACAAGGGAAACCTCGTGGCCGTAATCTCCAATGGCACTGCCGTGCTCGGTCTCGGCGACATCGGCGCTCTGGCCGGCAAACCCGTGATGGAGGGGAAGGCCCTGCTCTTCAAAATCTTCTCCGGACTTGACGCATTCGACATCGAAATCAACGAGACCGACCCCGACAAGTTCGTAGAGATAGTGAAATCACTCGCCCCCACTTTCGGAGGCATCAATCTGGAAGATATCAAGGCGCCGGAATGCTTCCTTATCGAAGACCGCCTAAAGAAGGAATGCGACATACCCGTGATGCACGACGACCAGCACGGCACGGCAATCATCTCGGGAGCCGGGCTGCTAAACGCCCTGGAAATCCAGAAAAAGAAAATCAGCGAAATCCGACTCGTGGTCAACGGCGCCGGAGCGGCAGCCGTAAGCTGCACCCGACTCTACAAGGAGCTCGGCGTGCGCCCGGAGAATATCGTGATGTGCGACTCCAAGGGGGTCATCCGCTCCGACCGTCAGGGACTGACAGAGCAGAAGAAGGAGTTTGCCACCGACCGCGACATCCATACGCTCGCCGAAGCGATGCAGGGAGCCGACGTATTCCTCGGCCTGAGTGTGGCCGGAGTAGTCACTCCCGACATGGTGCGCTCGATGGCTCCGCGCCCTATCGTATTCGCACTGGCCAACCCGAATCCCGAAATCGACTACTATGCGGCCAAAGAAGCCGCTCCTGACGTAATCGTGGCCACCGGACGCAGCGACTACCCCAACCAGATCAACAACGTAATCGGATTCCCCTACATTTTCCGCGGAGCTCTCGACTGCGGCGCCTCAGCAATCAACGAGGCCATGAAAATCGCGGCCGTATACGCCATATCGGCACTGGCAAAGGAACCGGTGCCCAGTGTGGTGGATGAAGCCTACGGCCTGTCTGACCTTAAGTTCGGTCCCGACTACATCCTGCCAAAAGCCCTCGACCCGCGCCTGCTCCTGTGTGTGGCTCCCGCAGTGGCCCGAGCCGCTATGGAAAGCGGTATCGCCTCACGACCCATCGAAAACTGGGACAACTACCGCCTCCGCCTGCGGGAATTCATGGGCGACGACGGCAAGTTCATGCGGTCAATCACCGAACACGCTGCCCAGAACAAGAAGAAAGTCGTATTCGGCGAAGGCAATCTTGAGAACGTGATACGCGCAGCCGCACGCCTTCAGAACGAGGGGACACTCATACCCGTGCTCCTCGGCAATGCGGAGATGATCAACCGCCATGCCGACCGACTGGGCATCGACATATCCGACATCCAGATCATCAACCCACGCCACGACCGCGAGGACGAACGCCGACAGCGCTACGCACGCATCCTGAGCGGCAAGAAGGAGCGCCAGGGCGTCACATTCGAGGAGGCGCTCGACCGCATGTACGCCCGCTCTTATTTCGGAATGATGATGGTAGAGGCCGGCGATGCCGACGCCTTCATGACCAACTGCTACTCGGCGGCCAACAAGATGGCCGAACGTGCCGTATCAATCGTAGGGATGCAGGACGGTTTCGACCATTTCGCCACCCTGCATATCATGAACACCCGTGCCGGAATGTTCTTCCTGGCCGACACGGCGGTAAACCCCGTATCCGACACCCCGGCTCTGGTCGACATAGCACGCCTCACCGACCGCGCCGTGCGCTACTTCAACCACGAGCCGGTCATGGCAATGCTCTCCTACTCCAACTTCGGCTCCAACAGCACCGACCCGGAGCCCTCGCGGGTGGCCGAAGCGGTACGGATACTCCACGAGAAGTATCCCGAAATCCATGTAGACGGTGAAATGCAGGCCGACTATGCCCTCAATGCCGCACTGCGCGACGCCACCTATCCCTTCAACACCATCAAGGGGAAAAAGGTAAATACCCTCATTTTCCCGAATCTCAGCTCTGCCAACATCAGCTATAAGCTGCTGCTCGGCATGGGGGTAGGCAAGGTCATCGGTCCGGTGCAGGTAGGGCTTAAGAAACCCGTGTACTTCACCGGTGCCAGCGCCACGGTCGAGGAGATTGTCGATATCGCCACTCTCGCCGCCCTCGACGCCATCATATCACAGCGTAATTGATGAATAGCAACCAGATAACGTTTAATGTCCTGGACATCCGCCGTGGCACCACGGTGGATGGTCCGGGACTTCGCACTTCCATCTATCTTGCCGGATGCCGACATGCATGCCCGGGGTGCCATAACCCCGACTCCTGGGATTTCAACGCCGGCTCGCCAATGACACTGGAGGAGATTCTCCGGGTAGTGGACGATGAGGACTTCGATGTGACCCTCTCAGGTGGTGACCCGCTGATGCATCCCGACACACTGCCGATCCTGATACATGCAATCAAGGAGAGGGGTAAAAACGTATGGGTATACACCGGATATACCATAGAGCAGATAGAGGCCGATCCGAAGCTATGGGATGCCGTGAAGGAAGCCGACACCATCGTCGACGGCCCTTTCATGCGCGACCTGCGGGATCCCGACCTGCTGTTCAGAGGCTCGTCCAACCAGCGCATCATTGACCTGCACAAACGCCGTCTCCACACCACGTAAATCAATCTTCCCGAACGGGGGCCGACGCTCATACGCCATCGGCCCGCTCCGACCCATCGGACCCATTGAATTTGCATATCCGGGTATTTTGAAGTAATTTTGCAACAAACAAACAAAAACCGAATAACCATGGGACTATTCAACAAACTTTTCTCTCGTGAAAAGAAACAGGAGAAGCTCGACCAAGGCCTTGAAAAGACCAAGCAGGGCGTATGGGAGAAAATTACCCGTGCTGTCGCCGGCAAATCCACGATTGACGATGAGGTGCTCGACAATCTCGAAGAGGTATTCATCACCTCCGACGTAGGTGTCGACACCACCCTCGACATAATCAAGAGGATCCAGGACCGGGTGGCACGCGACAAATATGTCTCTACTTCCGAACTCCACAATCTTCTTGCCGAAGAGGTGGCAGACATGCTTGCCCCCTCCGGCCGCAATGAGCAGGGACTCGGTGATTTCGAAGTGCCCGCAGACTCAAAGCCGTATGTGATTCTCGTGGTCGGTGTCAACGGTGTGGGCAAGACCACTACCATCGGCAAGCTGGCCCATCAGTATGCCATGGCCGGCAACAAGGTGTTCCTCGCTGCCGCCGACACTTACCGTGCCGCCGCCATCGAGCAGCTCCAGACCTGGGGCGAACGGGCCGGTGTGACCGTAATCTGCCAGAAAATGGGCTCCGATCCCGCCGCAGTGGCTTTCGACACCGTCAATGCCGCAAAAGCACAGGGCGCCGACGTGGTAATCGTGGATACCGCCGGCCGACTCCATAATAAGGTGCACCTTATGAAGGAGCTCGAAAAAGTGTCGAGAGTCATGCAGAGAGTCGTGCCCGATGCCCCGCAGGAGGTGCTGCTCGTGCTCGACGGCTCGACCGGTCAGAATGCCTACGAGCAGGCCCGGCAGTTTGCCTCGGTCACTAAAGTCACCGATCTGGCCGTCACCAAACTCGACGGCACCGCCAAGGGTGGCGTAGTGATCGGCATCTCCAATAAGCTGAATATCCCAATCAAATACATCGGCCTGGGTGAGAAAATCGATGATCTGCAGATCTTCGAACCCAAGGAATTCGTAAAATCACTCTTTAAATCATCAAATGGCTGAATCGGCTTCAGAGCCTCTCTTCACCCCGGGGCGCGTGGACGTAATTTCCATGGGCTGCTCCAAGAATCTCGTTGACTCCGAACGCCTCCTGCGCCGGCTACAGGCAAAGGGGTACCACACGGTGCATGACTCCGATGCCCCCTGCGGCGAATGGGTCATGGTCAATACCTGCGGCTTTATCGGTGATGCCAAGGAGGAATCCATAAACCTTATCCTGCAGCTGGCTCAGGCAAAGGAAGAAGGACGCATCGGGCATATCGCCGTGATGGGATGCCTCTCGGAGCGGTATCTGGCCGATCTGAAGGAGGAAATCGGTGAAGTCGACCGCTGGTACGGCAAATTCAACTGGAACCTCTTTATCGACGAACTCCCCGACCGCGCCGCATCCGGATCGGCTGCCGCCCCACGCCCTTGGGAACGCCAGCTTACCACCCCCGCATGGAGCGCCTATCTGAAAATCTCGGAAGGGTGCAACCGCTTCTGCGCATTCTGCGCCATACCCCTAATCACGGGACGCCATAAGTCGCGCCCCCGCACGGAAATACTGGATGAGGTGCGAAGCCTTGTGGCCAAGGGTGTAAAGGAATTCAATATCATCGCGCAGGACCTCTCTTCCTACGGGCTCGACCTCTCAGGGGGATCCGAACTCGCACAGCTACTCGACGAGATGGCCGATATCCCCGGCGTGGAGTGGATCCGGCTGCATTACGCCTACCCGGCCGACTTCCCGATGGATATCCTCGACGTGATGCGCCGACGCCCCAACATCTGCAATTACCTCGACATTGCCCTGCAGCATATCTCCGACCCGGTGCTCACAAATATGCGCCGGCATATTGACAAGGAGGGCACCCTGCGCCTGCTCGACGAGATACGCCGCCGTGTGCCCGGCATACGCATCCGCACCACCCTTATGACCGGATTCCCCGGTGAGGGTGAAAAGGAATTCGAGGAGCTGATGGACTTCGTGCGCACACAGCGCTTCGACCGCATGGGGGCTTTCGCATACTGTGAGGAAGACGACACCTGGAGCGCCCGACATCTTGACGACTCCATCCCGGAAGAGGTGAAGCAGGAGCGTCTGCAGAAGCTTATGGATCTCCAGGAGGAAATCGCCCTTGAACTCAACACCGCCCTTATCGGCCAGACACTTCGCGTGCTCATCGAGAAGAATGACCCGGAGGCTGCCGACGGTTATGCAATAGGCCGCACCCAGTGGGATTCGCCTGAAGTCGACCCGGAAGTGCTCGTCAGCCACTGCACGGCCGCACCGGGCGAGTTTGCCGATGTGCTCATCACCGGGGCCGAACCATTCGAGCTAATCGGGCATCAGGTCGGATCGGACGTATAATATCCGCCATCCCTGTAACCATTCATTCACGCAGGTTGCCATGAATCTGTTCAGAATAGCATTCCCCACATCAAGGGCCGGATTCCTTAAGACCGAATTCGAATCCCGCATTTCATATTACGGCACGGCTGAAGAACTCACCGAGGGGTTGCCCCGCAGGGGGTTCTTCTTCTCGCGATTCGGCATTGACGCACCGATCTACGGCATACCCCTTAAGTCAGAATCCTCCCTACCCTACGAGCGGCTGACCGACAACCGCCGCATTAACGCCATCTGCGAAGCCAACGACTCACTGTGCCCACCGGAGCTCTCTTCCACCTCGCGCCCCACACACCTGCAGCTTGTGGAGGATATCCGCACCCACCTGCGCCGGGCAGATGACGGCTCTCCGGAGGCACACCGCAAGATCGTGGCCGCACGCGTGAGCCGGCACGACATGGCAGGATCCCCGACGCAAATCTACAACCGGCTATGCCACGAATATCCGCAGGCCTGCGTGTTTCTCTTCTCCACACCGCTCACCGGCACCTGGATCGGAGCATCCCCCGAACTGCTGCTCAACCTGTCAGGCTCCCGTGTCAGTACCGTGGCATTGGCCGGGACACGACCCGCCGGCACTCCCGCCGGCACTCCCTGGGACCGCAAGAACATCGACGAACAGAAGATCGTGGCCGATTTCATACTTTCCACTCTCCGCGAAGAGGGACTCGACCCGAAAATCTCGGATACATTCACTCTCCGGGCAGGAAAGGTGGAGCATATCTGCAATAAAATCGCGGCAAAGATACCGTCGTCCGGGCTACTCAGGCTGCGTGACCCGCGGCGCGAGGAGAATGCCATCCTCATCAATACCCTTCTGCGCCGGCTCTCGCCTACGCCTGCTCTCAGCGGATTTCCGCAGCAGGAGGCCGTGGACTATATCAACGCCCATGAGCAGAATCCACGAGGGTATTACGGCGGTATAATAGGGTTCAACACTCCACGCTCCGCCACCGCCTATGTCAATCTGCGGAGCGCACGCCTCGATGCCGCCACTCACACAGCATGGCTCTATGCCGGAGGTGGAATCACCCGCGATTCGGTGCCCGAAGAGGAATGGGAGGAGACATGCCGTAAGATTTCCACCTTGGCCGACTGCATGTAGGCCGTCAATCTTTTGCCGCTTTAAAATATTTGATTAACTTTGCAACCGAACGTTTTAATCCGGCAGCCCAATGCCGCTGATGCGCCGCTCCCGGGGAATCGCCATGTGCCGCCACTTCCTTCCGGCACATTGAGAAGCCCCCACGTGTCGGCCAAGGCGCCCTGCAATCTTCGATTAAGAACCTTTAAACAATACAACTGAATGAAAAGTATTTTACTGCTTTCTGCTATCGCTACTGTCAGCATGACAGCATCGGCAGAACATCTCAAAAGCCTCAGCGCCGATGAGATCGACAACAGTATCCCCGCAAAAGAGGATTTCTACCGTCACGTCAACCAGCGCTGGATGGACGCCAATCCGCTCACTCCGGAACACGCCCGCTATGGAAAGTTCAACATCCTCGACGATTCAAGCAAAAACCGTGTGCGCCGCATCGTGACCAATCTGGCCGCAACCAACCCTGAGAAGGGGACCGTGGCCTACAAAATCGCCGCCCTCTATGAGACTGCGATGGACTCCGTGCGCCGCAACAAGCTCGGCGCTTCTCCCGTACAGGCTCAGCTCAAGAAAATCGATTCCGCAACTCCCGAACAGATGGACGACCTCTTCCTCTGGATGCACAAGGAGTACGGCGCGCCGCTCGTAGGAATCGGTATGCAGGAAGACCTCAACAATTCCTCGCAGTATGCAATGTATATCGGGTCCACCGGCCTCGGCATGGGCGACCGCGACTACTATCTGAAGAATGATGCCGAGAACACGAAAGTGCGCAAGGCCTACACCGAACTGATCCGCAAGCAGATGCAGCTGGCCGGATTCTCCAAAAAGGACGCTTCACGCATCGCCTCCAATGTGCTTAAGGTAGAGACTCTTCTCGCCGACTCCACCTGGACACGCGAACAGACCCGCGACCTCAACGCCATGAACAATGTGCGCTCTCTCGACTGGGTGAAGCAGACGTATCCCGCTCTCCCCTGGGACCGCTTCTTTATCGAGACCATGGGCATCGAGACTCCCGAGCAGTTTATCGTGACCGAGATGAACACCGTAGGGCAGGCCAACAAGCTCTACAGCACACTCCCCGCACGCGAACTCAAGGACTACTATCTCTGGGAGTTCCTCAGCGGAGCATCCGGCGCACTGAGCGATGACTTCACCAATGCCAACTTCGAATTCAACAAGGTGATGAGCGGTGTGCAGCAGATGCAGCCCCGCTGGAAACGCTCTCTCGGAGCTGTGGAAAGCAAACTCGGCGAAGCCGTGGGGCAGCTTTACGTGGCAGAGTATTTCCCGGAGTCGTCGAAGGAGTATATGGAGGGTCTCGTGGAGAATCTCCGCGTAGCTCTCGGCAAGCACATCATCAATCTCCCCTGGATGAGCGACGACACTAAGCTCAACGCTATCAAGAAGCTTAACGCAATCACTGTAAAGATCGGATATCCCGACAACTGGAAGGATTACTCCACTCTCGAAATCGACCCGGAGCTCTCCTACTACGACAATATCCACAATGCCACCATGTGGCAGGTCAACGACTACCTCAAGAAATGGGGCAAACCCGTCGACCGCACCGAGTGGGGCATGACTCCCCAGACAATCAACGCATACTACAATCCGCTCAACAATGAAATCGTATTCCCTGCCGGAATCCTCCAGGCGCCCTTCTTTGATCCGGACGCAAGCGATGCGGAAAACTATGGTGGCATCGGCGTAGTGATCGGCCATGAGCTGACTCACGGCTTCGACGACCAGGGATGCAATTTCGACGCCGAAGGAAATATGGTCAACTGGTGGACTCCCGAAGATGCACAGGCATTCGCATCGATGACTCAGGGTCTGGCCGACCAGTTCAGCCAGGTTGAGGTGCTCCCCGGCCTGATGGCCAACGGTCAGTACACTCTGGGTGAGAATATCGCCGACCAGGGTGGTCTGCGTGTGGCTATGACTGCCTTCCTTGACTCTCAGAAGAAGAAAGGGGTGGATGTGACTTCGGAAGAGGCCAAGATCGACGGATTCGACCCGATCCAGGTGTTCTACATGAACTATGCCAACCTCTGGGGCCAGAACATCCGCGATGCCGAAATGCGCAATCTCACTATCAGCGACGTGCACTCGCTTGGCAAAAACCGTGTCAACGTATCGCTCAAGAACATTGAGCCCTTCTTCAAGGCATTCAGCATCACTGAGGGCGATCCGATGTTCCGTCCCGAATCTGAGCGCATCATCATCTGGTAATCACTCCTTCCCGACCCCGGCCTACCCATGCCGGGAAGCATAACCTGTCAGGCCATCCCGTAATCCGGGATGGCCTGACTCTTACCATACGCCCCATACACCCTGCATGTGCAGCACCGACTCACCGACACCCTTACAGCCGCATCTCAGATTCGATACCCGATACCGAGGGTATGCAGCATGTCGGTATCCTCTTCATCAGCCGTCACCGTAATGCGGTGGAAGCGGAAGGCCGCCGGATGAAGCGCCCGTAGCGGCGAGTCGCCATCAGCCACGCATACCCACTCCTTCAGATCATCGCTCCCCTCTACCCGCAGACGCGCCGCAGCAGCCACCGCCACTCCGCATATCCTCTTGCGCCTGAACGGATCGCCAAGTTTCAGCGGACGAGTGCGCACCAGACTCACCCCGGGCGGAGGCGCTATCCCTGCCGTATCTCCATCCGTACCGTCATCGCCATCTGCAGCCATCATGCTCACTTTCAGCCGGCACACCGCCCCGTCGGCTCCCATCGAATAAAGACGCCCCGCGTGCGGAAGCATTACCGCCTCGGCCGACAACGGGGGATCCGCCACTTCATGCCAACTCTTCCCGACCGTGTCGTACACACGCCATTCACCCTGCGACGTAATCAGAATCAGCGATGCCGAGAGTCCGTCGTAAAGCAGGCGCATCGGTGTGCCTTCCACATTCCCCGGCGCCTCTGCATCAGTCACGCTTCCCTGAGCCGAAATACTGCCCGACAACGCCAGATGGCACAATCTCCCTTCGGCCACAAACCATATCCCCGATTCCGACTCCGCAGCCACCGGCATACCGGCGAAACGCGACTGACCGCCGGCCACAGCCACCACACGCCGGCTTACAAGCCGCGCATTATGGTAGCCCCCCCGGCCATCGGCAGTAGCCTGCCGTATTCCATCGGCGCAGAACACGTACAGGGCATGGCGGGCATCTGCCCCGACCCCCTTGCGCAGCGTGGCCTGCGTGACGGCAAGTATGCGCGAATCGGCAATGCGGTCGCGATGACGGTATACTACTCCGTTCTCCTTCATCGGGGTGAGCAGCACCGCTCCGCTGCGCACTGCCACACCCTCATCGGTCAGCGCCACGCCATCGGCTTCTACAGCAAGAAAATCCCTGTAGTCGGGAGTCCACACTTCGGCGGATGCAGCCGGCCGGCGCAGGGTCACGGTGCCACCCGTCACTCCCTGCACGGGAGCCTGCACACTTAGCCTCATATCCGGCGATGACGCCACGCGGGCCGACATCTCTGAGCTGCTGCACGACGCCATGCGGAACGCCACTCCGGTGCCTGCCGACGCCGATGCTGACAGACGGGTAAGCGAAGTGACACATGTCACGGGAGCGCCCTGACGGTCGGCGGCTGTGCGCCATTCCGGTTCGGCCGAGACGTAGACCGACAGTTGCTGAAATACAGGACTCCACTCCCGCTGTTTAGCCGTAAAGGCATAACTCACCCTCAGACTGACCGGACGTAGCGAGAATTCAAGTCCCAGCGACAGAGTCTGCCCACGCAATGCCCATGTAGCCACTCTGGCATACGGGGGAGCATAGGCCACGCCGCTATCAATCGGCATCCCCGGCAGGGCGGTGCCGAAGGCTGCCGCCACACGGCATGGCACGAGCCACATCCCGGCACCCCTCGCTTCCGACATGTACAGATCGATTCCGCCTGCCACGGCCTCGTATACCCTCTCTCTGACAGCCGCCTCCACCCCTCCGGAATCAGCTGACGTGAGCCATCCTCCGATATCTTCGGCTGTACATGGAAGTCCGTCAAGGTTCACATCGACATTGATTTCGGGCAGATTTCCGGCCACGCGCACGTATCCTTCGAGCGTGCACGAATCGGCCGACACCCTGATTGCCGGAGCCTCGGGCAGGGAATCAAGAAATACGTATTCCCCTTCATCTCCGGCATAAAGCAGCCATCCCATCCCCTCGCTTCCGGCCAGCACCACCAATCTGCCGTAAGGACAGGCTCCACGCAGACTGCCCAGACGCGAGGGCCACATGGCGATATTGCGGGTGGCCGACTCTCCGTCGGCCGGACGCCAGCACAGTGCGCCGTTGCTCTGGAGCGCCACTATATGGCATTTACCCGCCCCACTGTCAGGATAATGCAGCGTCAGCAGCCTGCACCCCGGAGGAAGCTGCACATCCCGCTCCGGCTGCATACTCATCACGCATACCTCCGCTCCCCCCTCCCCTACGGGATCGCGCACATCGGGATTCTCCGGATCGGGCGACCCGCTGTCGGGCTCCAGCCATGTCACACCACGGTAATCGGCCACCTCGCCGTCGCGGCATGTGAGGTCAGACTTAAGCGACCTGCGCATCAGGTCAATCATCACATTCTTACGCTTCATACTCTCATTTTTTAATGCAAAACTATCCACTGCCCGCCCTCCGGCCGACGTAACTGTTGATTTTTTCACCCTCACGGCATGAAGATTATCCCCTTTTATTTTCAGTTTAAGAAGGGATTTATTAATTTTGCATTGTATTTGGAGAGTCCCGCAGGGCCGCATGCGGCCCATACGCGCCCCTCTCCATCCTCAATACATTGGCTAATTGATAATTAACTATCACGTCCGATTAATATGGCATTTAAAATAGAGGGGCTTCTCGAGCGTATCGGCCTCAATAGCCGCACTCCCCGCCTGGGGATAGCTTTCAGCGGTGGCGGAGCCAAGGGCTTCACCCACATCGGCGCCATGATGGCATTCGAGACATTCGGCATGAAGCCCGATATCGTCTCGGGCGTCTCAGCCGGCTCAATAGCCTGCACACTCTATGCCGCCGGACTTTCTCCCAACGACATGATGGCCTGCTTCGAGGAGTACGATTCCTTCGGAGCTTTCGCCGAGGTCACCCTCCCGAAGTCGGGATTCTTCAAGATGGACCGCTTCGCCAAGCTCCTCGACAGCTGGCTCCCGGTCAAGAATCTTGAGGAGCTCACCATCCCCACCGTAGTATGTGCCACTGATATCGATGCAGGCAAATCCGTGGGATGGTCGAAAGGCGAAATCGTGCCCCGTGTCATCGCATCATGCAGCATACCAATCATTTTCCATCCTGTAAGGATCAACGGCGTCAACTACGTCGATGGTGGCGTGCTGCGCAATCTCCCGGCCTGGGCCATCCGAAAGCATTGCCGCATACTCTACGGACTCAACTGCGCCCCCCTCGACCGCGACTACCATTACAAAGGGTCGCTGCTCGACATCACGATGCGCACCTACAGCCTTATGTCGAAATCCAACACTCTTCAGGACCTCGAGCTTTGCGACTATGTGGTGCGCTCTCCGGGCACCCGATTCGGCACTTTCGATCTCTCCGCCCTGCGTGAAGCCGTAAGGGTAGGCTACGATGCCACTTGCCGGGTAATCGAGGAGGCTCTCGAAAAACCCAACCGAAAGAAAAACTGAACTGATGAACGACTCACTGCATAAAGACGATATTCAGATTGGCCGCGGTAAGGAGCGTCCGGTAATCTACCAGACATTCCCCCGCATCTTTACCAACACCAATTCCACCAATAGATTTGCCGGCTCGATCGACGACAACGGGTCAGGCAAACTCGCCGACTATACGCCCACCCTTCTTAAATCACTGAAGGAGCTGGGCGTTAACTGTATATGGCTCACCGGAGTAATCGAACACGCCACGAAGTCGGATTTCTCCAGATGGGGAATCCCCGCCGATAATCCCAATGTGGTGAAGGGTGAGGCCGGGTCGCCATATGCCATCAAGGATTATTATGACATCGCCCCGGCCATCGCTGTCGACCCCGACCGCCGCATGGAGGAATTTGAGGCCTGTGTGAAGCGCATTCACAATGCCGGCATGAAAGTGCTCATAGATTTCGTGCCCAACCATACGGCGCGCCGATACCATTCGGATGCGGCTCCGGCCGGAATCCGCGATTTCGGTGCCGACGACGACACGACGATGCATTTCCTCCCCTCCAACAATTATTATTACGCCACCAATCAGCAGTTTGCCCCGGGCTTTGACATTGCAGCCCCGGGCACCGAGCCTTATGTGGAGTTCCCGGCCAAGGCCACCGGCAACGACTGCTTCTCTCCTTTCTGCAGCCGCAACGACTGGTATGAGACCGTAAAACTCAACTACGGCCACGACTTCGGCAACAATACCGACCATTTCGATCCCCTCCCCGACACCTGGCTCAAGATGCTCCATATACTCCGCTTCTGGGCCTCGAAGGGGGTCGACGGATTCCGCTGCGATATGGTGTTCATGGTGCCCCTCCCGTTCTGGCACTGGGCTATCCCCCAGGTGAAGCAGGATTATCCTGACGTCATATTCATCGGTGAGATTTATGATGTGGGGCTATACCGCCCGTTCCTCGACTACGGATGTTTCGACTATCTCTACGATAAGGTGAATCTCTACGATAAACTGGTCGGAATCGAACGCTGGCACTATTCGGCTGCCCAGCTCACTTCGGCCTGGCAGACTGTAGACGGAATCGGCGACCGTATGCTCAATTTCCTTGAGAATCATGACGAAGTACGCTTCGGGTCGGTGGAGTTTGCCGGCGATCCGGCCCGCGTGGTGCCGCATCTGGTGGTCAGCTCCATGATCTCGTCCGGCCCCGTATTGATATATTACGGACAGGAACTCGGTGAGTCGGCAAGGGAAAACGAAGGTTTCGCCGGCTACAACAACCGTTCCACCATCTTCGACTACTGGAGCTACGACACGATGCGCCGCTGGTATGACAACGGAAAGTGCCATACCGACCGCCTCAACGCTCACGAAAAATGGCTCCGCAATCTCTACGCCAGAGTGCTCAATATGGTCAACGATCGCCCGGCCCTGCGCCATGGCGCATTCTTCGACCTGATGTATGCCAATCTCGGGCATGAGGGATTCGACCCGCATCACTGCTTCTGCTTCCTGCGCCACTGCGATGACGAAGCGCTGCTGATCTGTGTCAATTTCGCCGATACGGAGGTCGGGCTGACACTGCAGATTCCACAGCTTGCATTCGACATGGCCCATCTGCGTGAAGGAAATCTGATAAGCCGCGACATACTCTGGGAGCAGCCTTCATCCCTGCTGCTGTCGCGCACGGAGCCGATGCAGCTGCGCATTCCGGCCCGAAATGCCGTGGTGTTCCCGCTGCGTGGCGATGGCGTCACTATACGGCCTTTAGGCTCCGATCCCGCCGAAATGGCCGCACGCCGCCTTCCCTCCTCCTCCCCCTCTTCTGATGCTTCGGCATCTCTCTGCAAGTAAGAATTTTTCATCATCATATTTTTTTCTTTGATTATGAGCAATAGTCTTCCCCCCATCAAGGTGTTTGCAGGCACCAACAGCCGGTATCTCGGCGAGGCGATCTGCAAGGATCTCGGCATCGAACTCGGCAAAATGAAAGTTGAACGTTTCGCCGACGGTGAATTCGAGGTAGGTTTTGAGGAATCAATCCGCGGTGCGGAAGTGTATCTCGTACAGAGCACTTTCCCCAATTCCGACAATCTGATGGAGCTCCTTCTGATGGTCGATGCCGCCAAACGCGCATCGGCAGGAAAAATCATCGCCGTGCTCCCCTATTTCGGCTGGGCACGCCAGGACCGCAAGGATAAACCGCGTGTCTCTATCGCCGCAAAGCTGGTGGCTGATCTGCTGAGCACCGCCGGTATCGACCGTCTGATCACAATGGACCTCCATGCCGATCAGATCCAGGGATTCTTCAATGTCCCCGTCGACCACCTGTACGCCTCTTCAATCTTCATCCCCTATCTGGAGAGCCTGCATCTCAAGGAGATGGTGATCGCTTCGCCCGACGTAGGCGGTGCGAAACGCGCCAATTCCTATGCAAAATACTTCGATGTGCCCCTCGTGCTCTGCCACAAGCAGCGCGCAAAGGCCAATGTGGTGGAGAAAATGACCGTCATCGGCGATGTAGAAGGCAAGAATGTGGTGCTCATCGATGATATCGTCGACACTGCCGGCACTATCACCAAGGCTGCCGACCTGCTCCTGAGCTTCGGCGCAAAGTCCGTACGCGCTCTCTGCTCACATCCGGTAATGTCGGATCCCGCCACCGACCGCGTGCTCTCTTCGGGCCTGACTGAAATCATCTTCACCGACTCTATCCCCTATGTGAAGGAGAACAGCAAGGCTGTGGTGCTCCCCGTGGCAAAGCTTTTCGCCGACACCATCCGCCGCATCCACAACAACCAGTCGATCTCTTCGCAGTATCTCTTCAAGTAATCCGCACGGAGGCTTCAGCCTCCCGTCACTGATAAAGGCGCTCCCCTCGCGGGGGCGCCTCTTTTTATGGCTCATTTTTATGGCTCACTCGGCAGCGACCCGCATATCGGCGAGCGACACACCGGCTTTCCTCGGCTCTGCCCCAAAAAAGTGACCGGCCGACGACGCCTGCCCACACACGCGCCGACATTATGAAGACCGACCCGTCAGGACGATGCCTGACGGGTCGGTCGCACTTTTTGATATTACTCGTCGTTGTCGATGCGCTCCCCTTGACGGAGCAGGATCTGATTCAGCTGTTTACTTTTCGGAGCAGCCGCAGCCGCAGCCAAGCTGTGACTTGACGTTCTTCTTGAAGGCCTCGAACTGGGCACCGAACTCGCTGAAGAGCGCCAGATCGGGGTTCTTCTTGATTACGTGGTGCATGAAGCGCATGGCGAGCACGAACTCTTTGGCATACTTGTCTTTGGCGAAGAGCCCGGCAGCCTTTGTCTTTTCTACCATCTCGGCGATGTCATGATGACCGCCGAAGTTGAAATCAAGCACCTCTTTCATCTTGCCATCCTTGGCCTCAATCATGTTGACGTAATATGATTTTTTGTCTGACATAATAGTGTGTGTTTTTATAGTATTCTTTGCGGAGTCCCGACGGCGGAGTGTCACTCTTTTGCCTCTCTCTTGAAGCATTGTGCCTGCTCTCTTGCCGGAATCCGATATTAAAACACATTGATAGCCACTGCTGTTCGGTGAAAATCCTTACATAATGATTAAAAAAACCTAATCCGCCTGTCGCGGTTCCTCTTCTTCTTCGGGAAGGGCCGCGCCTGCCGGTATATCCTCGGGGAGCGGACTCTCCTCCCCCGGCGCTTCCTCGGGGGCAGGAGATGCTTCTCCGGCTCCGGGGGCACCCTGCCCCGATGCTGCCGGAGCCGGGGCAGGAAGGGGGATTGCCCCCTTGCGGCGCCGATGTCCGAAAAGGCGGTCGAAGTCTTTGCGCCAGGCCACACCGAGTCCCTGCGTTGTGAGGGCGGATTTTAGGTAATAGTTCTGGTCGTTGAAGTGATTGTAGGCCTTCAGACGCACGCTGCCGCTGCGCGTGATGAGATATTCTATATCGAAGTCGCCGATGAAGGTGGTGCTGCTTGATGTGCGGTCGCGGTAGCCGAAGTTGCCGTTGATGAGCAACCGGTTGTTGAAGAGGCGCGACGATAGGGCAAGATCTACCTCCAGATCTGAGAAGTCGCCTTTGTCGGAGCGGAGCGATGGGGCGATATTTACTTTGTCGGTCAGCTGGCCGAGCATGTTGGTGAGCTGCGATGATAAGGTGGATGATGCCACCGATGCCCATTCCCCACCGGTGTTGCCGCTCCCCATGTATTCGGGAGTATAGAAGCGGTTGAGGGCGAGGAGATAGATGATCTGGCGGTTCATCATGTCTTCGGATGATATGATGCTGCGCACTTTCTGGGCCACTTCGTCATTGAGCGTGGGCAATTCTATATCGAATGTTATGTCGGGCTGTGTCATCTCCCCTTTTACAAGAAGCATCGCGTCGACGGGCACGTTGGTGCGGTTGAGGTCATGGTCGGTGGCGAAGCTTTTGTCAAGGTCGGTGAGGTTGGTGTTCACGCGGTAGGCGGCCCGGATGTCGAGCAGTCCGTTGAGCGGGTCGCCGTTGAAGGAGATGCTGCTGCCGGGCTTGATGATGAAGTCCTTCAGTATCAGATCCTGCAGCGAGAAGTTGTAAGTGCCTTCGCTGAGGGTGTATTTGCCGTACATCTTGATGTCGTTTGACTCGGAGTTGTACGTGAGGTTCATGGCTCCGGCCCCGTGAGCGGTGATTTTGTCGCCAGCTATGGGATCCATCACTATCGTGAGTCGCGCCGAGGGGGTGATTGAGGCTCGTATATCCATGGCGAATACCGATTCATCGGCCGCCTCTTCGGCCACTTTGCGGTTGAAAGCCGCCACTATCTCGTCCGGACTCTCCGGATCGGCCGCTTCCGCTTCCTCTTTCAGGCGGGCTTCTTTCCTGCGGTCGGTGAAGGTGAGGAATTTATAATCGTAGGCCTCCTGGGAGTCGCTCAGCACGAATGTGAAGGCTGATTGCCCCACGGTAGTCATGTCGGCCAATATCCCCACATATCCCGGCCGACCGATGATCTGGCCGCTGCCGGTGCCGTAGATGCGTCCGTACCATATGGGGTTCATCGTGGCGTCGGTGTCGTATACGAGCAGGTTGCGCGCTCCGTTGATACTGAAGCGGAACGACGGATCGTGGAAATAGTTGTGGGTCAGTGTCCCCTGCAGTATGGCGGAGTTGCCGGCCATGTCATGCAGCCGGAAGGAGGGGATGGTGATGCGTCCCGGTTCTATCCATACTGAGTCGCTGCCGCAGTAGGTGACGTTGGTATAGTCCACCTTCAGGCTTATGGTATCGGCATACAGGCGCCCGGCCATGTCGATATCCTTGAATGTGCCGAAGAGCTTGGCATTTCCCGACGCCCGTCCGTCCACTTTTGAGGAGAATGCCGACATGAATGTCTGCAGGAAGCCGATTCTCACTTTATCAGCCTCCACGCCAAACGACAGTGAGTCACGCCCGAGCCATATGCCGCCGTCGATGAGGGCCACATGGTGCCCGGCTTCAGCTATGTCGGCGCGTATCCCTACCCTCTTTGCTGTGGCATCGAAGTCGCCGCGAAGGTCGCCGTCGCCAAGCACGGCATGATTGTAGCTCAGGTCTTTTACGCGCAGACACCGCGTGTAGGCTTCCGGATTGCCTGAAAGCAGCCCTTTGCCCACGGCTTCGCCCGATGCATGCCCTCCGAATGCCACATAGTTGATGTTGAGCGTATCGAATATGTAGTCGAGGTCTATGTCGTGCAGCCGCACGTTGATTTCACTCTCCGGATCGGCCGAGGCCACTCCGTCGATGGCCACAAACTGGTCGGCATGCGATACGGAGAATCCCTGCACGTCAATCTGCCGGTCGGCATAGCGGATTCCGGCCTTGCCTATCTCCCAGCCGGCATTGTTAAGCCAAAGTGTAGTGGGGAGTATTGTGGCGGTGAGCTGCTGCCCCTCGCGGCTGAGCGAGGGGTGAAGGGAGGCGCTGACATGCAGGTCGCCGTAGAATTCACCTTTTTTCTCTTTGTTGAATCCGAGCAGCAGGTCGTATTCGCCACCGCGTGCGCGCAGATCGGCTTCAAGGTCGAGCACCCCTTTTTTGGTCGGGATGCTTGAATAGAAATCCATCTTCCCCTCTCCTCCTGATATAGTGGCGTCGAGGCGGGTCTGCTGTATCAGTTTGTCGCGCCCCTGCTGGATATAGGGGGCGCGCAGACCGAAGGTCAGCAATCCTTCGGCTTCGTTTATTTCGCCGTAGATATCGGCTTCATACAGGAGCTTTACGGGGAGTCCGAGGAATTCCATCCAGCTTCCGCCGCGCATCAGCCGGAAGTCGTATTCGAGCCAGTTGCCTTGGGATGCGGCCGGCTGTTCGGCCGGGGCGCTTTCTGAGTGGCAGAGGGGGCTATGGGGTGTGGCTGCGGCCACATGTCTGCTTTCATCGGATTGGGCAGTTTCGGTGTTCTCTTCATCCGGTGCGATTCCGGATGAGGCGGGCATTACGTCGGCTATCAGTCGCTTCACTGTGGCCGGGAGTTGCGATGGATTGAAATTTCCGGCCACATTGCCGTCGATCCAGTCGGAGTCGAGGGTATACCGGCGCAGGCCGTCGCCACTGTCTTCGGATGCGAAGAGCCCCAGATGATTGAGCGTCAGGGGTGCGCGTCCATGGGTCACCGGCTGTAGCCGCAGATGGTCGATGTCGAGCCGGCCGTGCAGCGCATCGGCCGACAGTCCGGCCACATCGATGTCCAGTTCTCCCGATATCACGCAGTCGCGAAGCTTGCCGCCGATCGGCACGAGCACCTGCGGATACAGATGCTGTATGTCGGCCCCGAGCTGAAGTGTGGTGGCCTCGCCGTCGGGGTGCAGCTCGCCGTTGAGCGATATGCGGAAGTTTTCATCATCACACCCGGCCATGACTATTGTGGAGTCAGGCGTCTTGTCGATGCTTACTGTCAGGTCGCTGAGTGTATATCCGTTGATTTCGGCAGAGACCATATCGATCTCTGCCCTTGCTTCGGGCAGTATCCGGTTGAGCCGCTCTATCATGGTGCCGACTTTGCCTTGAGACGGCGTGGCGGAGGCCGTGGCATGGCTGTCGTACACACCTTCCGCGTGACCCTGAAGCACCACTTTACCCATACGGCTGTCGGGCAACAGCCGGCCTATGGCGATCCCGTCGGTAGCGAATTCCGTATGAAGACGCATCGCGCCACCGGCCTCCTCGGCAGTGGCCGTCAGGTCAAGAGGGCCGTAGCCACTCTCAAGCTTTAGCTTCGCGTTGCCTGTTTTCGGTGCGAAATTCCATTCCCCTCCGGCCTCAATGTCAACAGGAGCCAGACCGGTGAGCCGCTCCTGCATTCCGGCAGGGCCCGGGATGATTGACGCCACTGTCGACATTATGTGGCGCCCGGCATGCAGATGCAGTTCGGGCACACTCAGTTCCGGAGCCCCCTCTCCGGCGCCATGCAGTGTGGCGTCGGCCACGCGAAGGGTAAAATCTTCGTATCGGTTGTCGAGCTGCAGCCTTGAGAGTGTCACCCCGTTAATGTTGCCCGATCCCTTGAGTATGAGTGTGAAGGGGGTCTGAAGCGATTCGAGCTGCGGGAGGAATCCTGCGAATTCCGACGGCACGAGATGCTCTCCCCTTACCTCAATGTCGAATGAGCGCTCACGCAGCATCCGGCGCATGTCGCCGCCGTAATGCCCTAAGGGGAGGGTTATGTCGGAGACGGTGAGCGACGTGTTGGGCAACTCAAGCGAGAAGTCGGTCAGTGATATGTCGCCTTTCTCTATATAGGCTTTGGCTGCAAGGCGTCGGATTTCAAGCGATTCGTTGACGGTGAGCGCAAGGCGGCGCAGGTCGATGTCGATGCCGTGGTCTGACAGGGTGGGGAGTGCCACATCGGCGCTAAGGCCGGTGAGGGTGATGTGGTTGAAG
This sequence comes from uncultured Porphyromonadaceae bacterium, assembly GCA_947176605.1. GTDB lineage: Bacteria > Bacteroidota > Bacteroidia > Bacteroidales > Muribaculaceae > Lepagella. The sequence continues at coordinate 52,973 of CAMWRH010000002.1, read as the reverse complement.
TCGATGGCCCGGTCGGTACGTGCCGGCTGCCACTGGCGGTGGAAGGAGAGTGCGCTCTTGCGTATCACTATGTTGCGTATGCAGAGGTCGAATTTCGCCGGAGGTTTGCTTTTGTCTTTGGGGGCAAAGGCATCGATGAGGAACTGTATGTTGAGCGGCTCTCCCTGACGGCTCTGCCATACGTCGGCCTGAAGCCCTATGAGTTCGGCATAGGTGATGATGACGCGGCGATGGGCCAGGAGGTCCCATATGCTGATTCCGGCCCCTACTTTTTCCACATGAAGGCATTGCCGCCCGTCGGGCTGCGGCTGGTAGAGGTCGAGCCCCCGCACCACTACCTCGTTGAACGGATTGATCGTGACCTCGCCGATTTCCACCCGGCTTCCTACGAGGGCCGACAGTTCTTCGATTGCCACCCGGCGCACTTTATCCTGCACCGAGGGGACGGAGAGTGTCACATACAGCCCCACATACAGCACGGCCACAACGGCAATGGCGGTGAAAAGCAGACTTCTCACCACCCTGTATGTCCAGAGCCATTTGTCCTTGGTACTCACTCCTTGCCGGGTACTCTTGTTTTAGTAGTGTATTGCTGTTATCGGGGGCTACTCGTCGTTGAAGTCTTCGGGAGCTTCGTAGGAGTTGCGCAGCAGGTTGACGAGCATCACCAGCGCATGGTTGGTGGCCGATTCTATCACGCTGTTGCGGTCGCCGCCGAAGTGCATGCATTCGGTCACTGTCTTGTCCTGCAATTTTGCGGCCATCCAGACGGTGCCTACCGGTTTCTGGCGCGTGCCGCCATCGGGTCCGGCTATGCCGGAGGTGGCTATCGCACAGTCGGTGTGCATCAGGCGTGCCACTCCTTCGGCCATCTCGCGCACCACCTGCTTGCTGACGGCACCGTACTGTCCCAGGTCGCCGCGCGACACTCCGAGCACGTTGGCTTTCACGTCGTTGGAGTAGCTTACCACGCTCCCTAAGAAGTAGGCCGATGAGCCGGGCACCTGTGTGATGCGGTGGGCCAGGTTACCACCGGTGCAGCTCTCGGCGAATCCCACGGTGAGTTCGCGCTCGCGGAGCAGCCCGCCAAGCACTTCGGCCGGCGTGCGGTCTTCCATCGCCACGATGTCGGTGGTGAAGATATCGTTGAGGTTGCGGTGGTATTTGTTCATCTTGAAGCGGAGCAGTTCGACTCCGCTGTTGATTCCGGTCAGGGTGACACGCGTCACGAGATGGTCGTTGTCGATGGTGAGGCGTATGTATTCGGGGAGCTGCTCCTCGAAGTGCCTGAGCACCCGGCGCAATTCCTCATGAGTGTAGCCATATATCACCACATGGCGTGTTTCTTTAAACTGCTGCTGCATGATTATGCTTCTGTGATTCTGTGTCTGTGAGTTGGTTTTGGCCGTGCCACGGGCCATTATGCCCGTTTCCGGGGCCGATGTTCACGCGGATTAAAGCTCGGTGCGGGCATAGGGGGGAAGCGAGAGGTCGCCCCGCTCGCCAGGACGCATCCTCATGGCGCCGGCTATGGCCACCATGGCGGCATTGTCGGTGGTGAAGCTCCGCTTCGGTATCCAGGCGCGGATGCCGCGGTCGCGGCAGAATGCGGCTATGGCGTCGCGCACTCCGGAGTTGGCCGATACCCCTCCGCCGATGGCCAGATGGCGCGGTTTGTGCAGGGCTACGGCTTTCTTCAGTTTGTCGAGCAGTATCTCTATTATGGTGCGCTGCAGCGAGGCCGCCAGATCGGCTTTGCGACGCTCTATGAAGTCGGGATCGTGGCGAAGGTTGTCGCGCAGGGTGTAGAGGAAACTCGTCTTGAGGCCGGAGAAGGAGTAGTCGAGCCCTTCGATATGGGGCTTGCTGAAGTGGAATGCATCGGGATTACCCTCGGCTGCAAGGCGGTCGATGTGCGGGCCGCCGGGGTACGGGAGCCCCATCACTTTGGCGCATTTGTCGAATGCCTCGCCGGCTGCGTCATCGATGGTGCGCCCGATGATTTCCATATCATCTGCGCCGCGCACCAGTATGATCTGGGAGTTGCCACCGGATACGAGCAGACACATGTAAGGGAATTCCGGCACTTCGTCGGTCTCTTCTTCCTTTACGAAGTGGGCCAGTGCATGGGCCTGGAGATGATTGACGTCGATAAGCGGTATCCCCAGACCAAGCGCCATACCTTTGGCAAAGCTCGTGCCCACAAGGAGCGAGCCCATCAGTCCGGGGCCGCGTGTGTAGGCTATGGCGGTAAGCTGCTCTTTGGTGATTCCGGCCTGGCGTATTGCCTCGCTCACCACCGGCAGTATGTTCTGCTGATGAGCGCGCGAGGCCAGCTCGGGCACTACGCCACCGTAGGCCTCATGCACCTTCTGACCGGCTATGACATTACTGCGCAGCACTCCGTCGATTATCACGGCAGCCGAAGTGTCGTCGCAGGATGATTCTATTCCTAATATTGCGTTCATTATGATGCTCGTTTTGCTGACAGGGAGCCGCCACAGCCGGGTCACGCCCGTGGCGGCTCCATACATTCATGCAAAGTTACTACTTTTTTCCGAACCGAGAGATAAACTGTTGCCGTAAATCCCATCCCGCACAACAAAAAAAATCCGGTCAATCACTTGCATAATTCACCGATAATGTGTAACTTTGCAACGATTTTTGTGGCACATCCTTTAAAGCTTCTGAGAATGATGCACTTAGGGGCGATATGAGAACTGAGATGGCGGCCATGGATTTCACCTTTCGAGTTTTTAAAATCAATTCAGAAACCAAACAGCCATGTCAAAAGTTTGTCAGATAACAGGCAAGAAGACCCAGGTGGGTAACAATGTCTCTCACTCCAAGCGCCGCACAAAGCGCAAATTCGAGGTTAACCTGCACAAGAAGAAATTCTACTGGGTAGAGCAGGATATGTGGATCGAGCTGACCGTATCGGCTCACGCCCTCCGCACTATCAACAAAATCGGCCTCAACGCAGCCCTCAAGAAGGCTGAGGCTGAAGGCAATCTTGACTTCAAGAACATCACTATCCTTTCACTCTAATAGGAGCCACACGCAGGGGCGGCGAATATGCTTCCACCACCCCGCGCCATCTCCCGCATAAAGCAATCAAACACATAATCCAACTATGGCAAAGAAAGCTAAAGGCAATCGAGTGCAAGTGATTCTCGAGTGCACCGAACATAAGGCAAGCGGCATGCCCGGTATGTCACGTTACATCACCACAAAGAACCGCAAAAACACCCCGGGACGTCTGGAGTTGAAGAAATACAACCCCATCCTGAAAAAAATGACCATCCACAAAGAAATCAAATAAGCATCTGAACTATGGCAAAGAAAACCGTGGCGTCTCTTCAGAAAGGTGAAGGACGCACCTACAGCAAAGTCATCAAAATGGAGAAGTCTCCCAAGACAGGCGCTTATGTCTTCAAAGAGGAAATGGTGCCCAACGACGCTGTGCAGGCTGCTCTGAAGTAATACGCTTCATGCTCCCTCCAATCGGCATCTCCGATATACGCGGGGCCGTCAAGTCATCCGACCTGACGGCCCCGCGACTTTTTATCCCCTCCCCTACCTCACCACCGCAAGGAAGCCCCGCCGGCAGGTTTGGATTTTTCCGGATTTTTTGTTAGATTTGCAATCCGGATTCATCCATCTGAATTTCTCGACATGAACGTCTCTGATTACATAGCATGCGGGTTCCGACGTATTGTCTGCGCCGTGCCTGACATCAGAATTGCCGATGTTGACCATAATATCGGCGCTATCACCAGATTAATCGACGCCTATCACGACGCCGACATTATCCTGTTCCCGGAATTATCTGTCACCGGATACTCCTGTGCCGACCTCTTCGGGCAGCAATTCCTGCTCGACGACGCCATACGCGGTATCAGCAATCTCTGCGATTACCTCTTCAATCTGCACATGAATGGCAAATCCCGCCCCCTCGTGGTGGTTGGCGCCCCGGTGGAATACCGGAATCAGCTCTTCAACTGCGCGATATTCGTATACGACGGGCAGATACGCGGGATCGTGCCGAAAACGTATATACCCAATTATTCTGAATATTACGAGGAGCGATGGTTTGCATCCGGCGCCGAAATTCCCGCCGGAGCCACCGTGTCGCTACTCGATTCATACCGCAACGAGAACATCGAAAAATACATCGACTTCCAGACATTTCAGGCAGCGCCGATTGGCACCGACCTGCTGTTCCGTTTCAACGGGATGACCATCGGCGCTGAAATCTGCGAGGACCTCTGGGTGCCCCAGCCCCCGTCGGGCGCCCTGGCAATGGCGGGAGCCGATGTGATACTTAATCTCTCCGCTTCCAACGAGACAATCGGCAAGCACCGCTACCGCCGCGACCTTATCCGCCAGCAGTCGGCACGCTGCCGATGCATATACGCCTACGCCTCGGCCGGGGCCGGAGAGTCGTCGACCGACCTCGCTTTCTCCGGATACGCGGCTATCGCCGAGGATGGTGCTATCCTTGTGGAGTCGACACGTTTCTGTGACTCCACGGCCTGTACATCTGCCGATGTGGACCTGCATAAAATCACTTTCGACCGCCGCCATACAAATACATTCAGTTCGCCCCGAAGAAGTGCCGACCGTCAGGATTTCCGGATAATCGACATCCTCGCAGACAGGATGGTTTCACGTCTCATTTCGGACAAAAACCGGGAGATCCGGCTCGCCGGACGCTCGGTAGAGCGCCATCCGTTCGTACCCTCCGACCCGGCCCGCCGCAATGAGAACTGCACGGAAATCGTCGACATTCAGTGCCATGGGCTGCGCCAGAGGCTGAAGGCTATCGGGTGTAAAGAGCTCGTGATCGGGGTGTCAGGCGGACTTGACTCTACGCTGGCGCTGCTGGTGGCCTGCCGCACGTTTGACATGATGCGACTGCCGCGTACCGGAATCAAGGCCATCACCATGCCGGGGCTGGCCACTACATCAAAGACCCGCAACAACGCCTGGCAACTTATGGAATTGCTCGGCGTCACACCCCTTGAGATACCGATCGGCGCTGCCGTCGACCGGCATTTCAGCGATATCGGGCAGGACCCGAATTGCCACGACGCCGCGTTTGAGAACTCGCAGGCACGCGAACGCACGCAGATACTGATGGATTATGCCAACCGCTGCGGAGGAATCGTGCTCGGCACGGGCGACCTCTCGGAACTCGCCCTCGGATGGTGCACCTACAACGGCGACCACATGTCGATGTATGCCGTCAATGCCTCGGTGCCGAAGACGCTTGTGAAGCATCTGGTGGAGTGGTTTGCCGACCGTGAGGAGAATAAGGAGATCTCGCGTGTGCTGATCGACATAGTGAATACGCCGATTTCTCCGGAACTCGTGCCCTGCGATGATGATGCCGACACGATCGCGCAGCGCACCGAAGATCTCGTGGGCCCCTACGAACTGCACGACTTCTTCCTCTATCACACACTGCGCTACGGCGAGTCGCCACGCAAGGTGTGGATTCTCGCACGCGAGGCGTTTGCCGGATCCTATTCCGATGAAGTGCTGCTGAAGTGGCTGCGCAATTTCTACCGCCGATTCTTCTCGCAGCAGTTCAAACGCAGCTGTATGCCCGACGGGCCGAAGGTGGGAAGCGTATGCCTCTCTCCGCGCGGCGACTGGCGCATGCCATCCGATGCCTCTTCAGCGGCATGGATGAAGGAACTCAACGACTTATGATTTTACCTACATCTGATTACATACATGGATCAGGAAGATTTCAAGGCCGACCTGCAGGAGGCGCTTGCCACCCTGCGTAAAGGAGGCGTAATACTATACCCTACCGATACGATATGGGGGATCGGGGCCGATGCCACCAATCCGGAAGCCGTGGCCCGTATCTACGCGCTTAAGCGACGCGCCGACTCGAAGTCGATGCTGGCTCTGGTGGATTCGGCAGATTCGCTATACCGATGGCTGGAGAATGTGCCGGAGACGGCGCTGCAGCTGATCGATGTGGCCGTCGACCCGCTTACCATCATCTACGATTCTCCGCGAGGCATTGCCCCCAACATGCTGGCCCCCGACGGGTCGCTGGGTATCCGCATCACCTCGGAGCGATTCTCGCGCGAACTGTGCCGCCGTCTGGGACGGCCGCTCGTATCCACCTCGGCCAATATCAGCGGACACCCTTCGGCCCCTTTCTTCGGCATGATCGAACCGGAGATACTGGAGGGGGTGGATTATGTGGCGCGTTACCGCCGCGACGACACCACCCCACACCGACCCAGCGGGATAATCAAGGTCACCGACCGCGAGACGCTCACCATAATCCGCTGACACCACTCCTCCGCACCCTCCCCTCTACATGCGAAGGCATACAGATGCCGCACTTCACCCCAACCCGCACGGGGCGGCACGAATCCCTAATCCTGACAGCAGCAAATGAGAGGCAATCAGATTTCCATCACGATACAGCGTATGCGTTACGTGGCCACCGACCTGGTCACTACCGCCCTCGCCATCTTCGCTTTCAATATCTTCCGCTATTTCCTGATGGAGTTGCATGAGCGCGGAGGGCTGTTGCTCGGCGAGTTCCTTACACAGCGCACCATCATTACGGAGCAGATACTGCTTCCGGTCGGCCTGTTGGGGATCTACTGGTGGTCGGGGTATTACAACAGTCCGTTCTCCCGCTCGCGTGTGGAGGAATTCCAGTCTACGATGATTTCATCGGTGGTAAGCGCGGCTCTGATATATTTCGGACTCCTTATCAACGATCCTCTTCCGGCTCGCACGCAGAGCTACGAGCTACTTATAGTGCTCTGGGGATGTCTGTTTCTGTTTACGTATGTGGGGCGTCTGATACTCACCACTTCTTCGATACGCCATCTGCGGCAGCGTGACTGGTTTTTCAATACGATTATCGTAGGCGATTCCGACCATGCGCTTTCCACGGCCTCGCGTCTTGAGAATCTGCCCACCAATCTGGGGTATCATATTGTGGGGCATGTCCCGATCGCGGGAGAGCCATCGGCTTCAGGGACGCATACGGTGCTCGACGACGGTCAGGTCGACCGGCTCGTGCGCACGCATAACATCGACCAGATCGTACTCGTGCCCGTCCCCGGCACTTCGGAGGAGAAGGTGATGCAGCTCCTTTTCAAATATTTCAGCACCGGTGTGCCGGTGCGTATGGCTCCTACATCGCTGGCGTTCCTTACCTCCCACATCCGTCTGGGCGACATCATCAGCGAGCCGATGATCGACCTCACCTCACCGGCCATGAACGAGCTGCAGCGCAATACGAAGCGTATCATGGATGTGCTCTTCTCTGCTACCGCCCTGCTGCTGCTCTCTCCGGTGTATCTGGCTCTGGCGATTGCGGTGAAGGCTACGTCGAAGGGGCCGGTGATCTACCGTCAGGAGCGCGTAGGCTACCGTCAGAAACCGTTCGACATACTGAAGTTCCGCAGTATGCGCGTGGATGCGGAGGCCAATGGCCCGCAGCTCGCCGATGAGACCGATCCGCGCATCACGCCGTTGGGCAAGGTGATGCGAAAGTACCGGCTTGATGAACTGCCACAGTTCTGGAATGTTCTCAAAGGTGAGATGTCGCTCGTCGGTCCGCGCCCCGAACGCGCCTTTTTCATCGAGCAGATCGTGCGCGAAGCCCCGTATTACACGCTGATTCATCAGGTCAAGCCGGGCATCACGTCATGGGGTATGGTGAAGTTTGGCTACGCTCGCAGTGTGGCTGAGATGGTGGAGCGCACGCGCTACGACCTTATCTATCTCTCCAACATGTCGGTAGGTGTGGATATCAAGATTCTGCTGCATACCATCAAGACCGTCCTTATGGGGCGCGGCCTTTAAGCGGCCTTTAATACGCTACGGCTCGTATCCGAATAAATAATTTTTAATCAATCTTACTTTGGCATATAAAGAGACACATAACCGCTTCACCGACGCCTGGATGAAACTCGTGGCTTGGCGTGAGCGTCACATTAAGGAGAGCCGGTTCATATATCTGCTGGCTCTCGTGGTGGGGGTGCTGTGCGGTTTTGCCGCGCAGCTGCTGAAGTTCCTGATTCATGCGATATCGGGATTCCTGACGGCACATGTGAGCAATACTACGGCCAATTTCTCCTATCTGGTGTATCCGGTGGTGGGGATTCTGATCGTGACGCTGTTTGTGCGCTATGTGGTGAAGGATAATATCTCGCACGGTGTGACTCGCGTGCTCTACGCCATATCGCAACGCAAGTCGCGACTGAAGAAGAAGAATTGCTACGCGTCGCTCGTGGCCTCGTCGATTACGATCGGATTCGGCGGTTCGGTCGGGGCCGAGGGCCCGATCGTGTTCACGGGGGCGGCAATCGGGTCGAATATCGGCCAGGCGTTCCGCCTGTCGCCCAAGATTCTGATGATTCTGGTGGGGTGCGGCGCGGCTGCCGGTATCGCGGGTATCTTCCGTGCCCCAATCGCCGGTATGCTTTTCACCCTTGAGGTGCTGATGATTGATTTCACCGGTGCCACGGTGATGCCGCTGCTTATCTCTTCGATCACCGGAGCTACGGTGGCCTATGTGATGGAGGGGTATGACGCGGAGTTCTTTTTCGCCCAGAGCGAACCTTTCATGACCCGCAAGATTCCGTATGCCATTCTGCTTGGTGTGGTCACCGGATTCGTGTCGCTTTATTTCACCCGGATGATGATGACGATGGAGGGGATGTTTGGCAAGATCCGCCATTCATGGCAGAAGATTCTGCTTGGCGGCCTTATCCTTGCCTCGCTGATTTTCCTCTTTCCCCCGCTGTATGGCGAGGGGTATTCGTCGATCAATAATCTGCTGGAAGGTAATGTGAGCTCGATTGTCGACGGGTCGTTCTTCTACGTCGACCGCGATTCGGTATGGTTCATATCGCTATATATCGCCATGATCGTGCTGATGAAGGTGTTTGCCACTTCGGCCACCAATGGGGCCGGAGGTGTGGGCGGCACTTTCGCCCCCTCTCTTTTCGTGGGGGCTATGGCAGGATTCGTATTCGCTTATGTATTGAATAATCTTGACATAGGGATTGATATCAGCAATAAGAATTTCGCCCTGATGGGTATGGCCGGAGTGATGAGCGGCGTGATGCACGCCCCGCTGATGGCGATCTTCCTTACGGCGGAGATGACCGGCGGCTACGAACTATTCCTCCCGCTGCTTATCGTGTCGACTCTGTCGTATATGACGATCAAGATCTTCGAGCCTTACAGCATCTATTCGATGCGTCTGGCCAAGAAGGGTGAACTGATGACCAACGAGAAGGACCAGGCCGTGCTGACGCTGCTGAAGATCGACAATCTGATCGAGAAGGATTGCAAGGTGGTGCATCCGGAGATGAGTCTGAAGGAAATGGTGGATGTGATTTCGGAGTCGCACCGCAATATCTTCCCGGTCACGGAGGCCGACGGGCGCCTGGTGGGCATAGTGCTGCTTGACGATATACGCAACATCATGTTCCGCCCCGACCTGTACCGGAAGATGACCGTATCGCGCTTCATGTCGATGCCGCCGGCCCGTATCGAGATTACGGAGTCGATGGAGAAGGTGATGGATACGTTCGACCGCACGAATGCCTGGAACCTCCCTGTCGTGCAGGACGGCAAGTATATCGGTCTGGTATCGAAGTCGAAGATCTTCAACTCTTATCGCCGCGTACTCCGCCATTATTCCGACGACTGACCCCTCTTCCCCCCATACTTCCCAAATGACAGTCGCGACAGGTCGCGACCCTACATAATCCTCCCTCCTAATTCCCAATTCCCAATTCCTCCCTCCTAATTCCTAATTCCTAATTCCTAAAATTCCGTGGATAAGAAAGACCTTAAGATAGTATTCTTCGGCACTCCGGAATTTGCCGTGACAAGCCTCGATGCGCTGGTGCGCGAGGGGTTTGACGTGGCAGCCGTGGTGACGATGCCCGACAAACCCGCCGGACGCGGCAAGAAGATTCAGATGAGCGACGTGAAGCGCTATGCGCTTGAGCATGACCTGCCGGTGCTTCAGCCGGAAAAGCTGAAGTCTCCGGAGTTTCTGGAGGCTTTGGCCGCCATCGGAGCCGACCTTTTCATCGTGATCGCGTTCCGTATGCTCCCGGAGGCGGTGTGGGCCATGCCGAAGCTTGGCACATTCAATCTCCACGCCTCGCTGCTCCCCAAATACCGTGGAGCGGCTCCCATCAATCATGCGGTGATGAATGGTGAGACCGAGACCGGCATCACCACTTTCTTCCTTAAGCATGAGATCGATACGGGCGATATGATCACCCAGCGCTCCATCCCGATCGGTGAGGATGAGAATGCCGGTGAAATCCACGACCGCCTGATGGCGCTTGGCGCGGAGGCTGTGGTGGATACTGTCAATGCTATTCTCGACGGCACGCTCTCCACGCGTCCGCAGCCGGAGGGTGAGTTTATCGCGGCTCCGAAGATCTTTAAGGATACCTGCCGCATCGACTGGCAACTCCCGGCCAAGCGGCTTCACGATTTTGTGCGCGGACTCGCCCCCTATCCTGCCGCCTGGACCCGCATGGTGGAGCAGAACGGTCGCCCTTCGGATGTGAAGATTTTCGCCACTTCGCTTCATGATATCCCTGCCGGGCTCACACTCTCCCCGGGGGAGGCGCGTGTGGCCGGAAAGCATCTGTATGCAGGCACCGCCGATGGCGGCGTGGTGGAGATTCTTTCGCTGCAGCCGGCCGGGAAGCGGTCCATGCCTGCCGATGCCTTTATCTTGGGGTATCACCCCGAGCGGTTTGAATGATGAATCCATAAAGTATGCCGTGCGCTTCTGTGCGGCGTATGAATCCGATATCCCTGTCTCCTCGATTTGATTATGGCTGATACTGACAAGATGGTGGTGCGGATCCTTTTCGATCTGCTTGAGGCTCACGGGGTGCGCAGGGTGGTATGCTCTCCCGGTTCGCGCAATGCGCCGCTGCTCGTGGCTGCCGATGCCCGCGAGGGGCTGACCACATCGGTGGTGATCGATGAGCGCTCTGCGGCGTTCGTGGCTTTGGGCATGGCTATGGTGAGCCGCACCCCCGTGGCGCTCGTATGCACTTCGGGCACGGCTCTGCTGAATTATGCTCCGGCTGTGGCTGAGGCTTATTATCAGGGTATCCCGCTGATCGTGATTTCGGCCGACCGTCCGCTGGAATGGATCGACCAGGATGACTCGCAGACTATCCGACAGCCCGAAGCGTTGCGTAATTTCGTTAAGGGGAGTTATTCGCTTTCCGACCGGGAGCAATGCGACCGTCCGGGGTGGTATGAGACGCGTATCGTCAACGATGCGATGCTCACTGCTCTTGCCCCGAAGCCCGGGCCGGTGCATATCAATGTGCGGCTGTCGCCGCCGTTGGGTGCCACTGTCGGTGATGATGCCCGCGCCGCCTCTCCGGTGAGGGTGATCCGGCGGATTTCGCCGGATCCGGTGCCGGATGCGGCCTCAATGACTGAGCTGGCGGCGGAGGCACGTGGATGTAAGGTGCTGGTGGTGGCGGGATTCATGCCGCCGGATGCCCGGCTTAACAAGGCGCTGGCGCGTATGCGCCGTATGCCGGGTGTGGCCGTGGTGGCGGAGTCGATATCCAATCTCCATCTCCCCGCTGAGGATTATGCAGCCGATACCCTTTTCTGCACGCTTGACGCGGAGGGGAAGGAGCGGCTGGCACCGGATTTGGTGATTTCACTCGGGGGAGCGCTTGTGTCAAGGATGCTTAAGGAGTTTCTGCGCGAATGTGGCCGCCGCAATCCTGATATGCAGCATTGGAGTGTGGGGTATAACCACACTACGGTAGATTGCTTTCAGGCTCTGTCATGCCGTATCAATGCGGATCCGGGTCGGTTTATGTCGGCCCTGACGGGACGCATGACCCATCTTGACCGCGTGGCTCCTCCGGTGCCGTCGGATGTCGGGGGCTATGCCCCCCTGTGGCACGAGGCGCGCACTGCCGCGATGAAGCGCATGAAGCGTATCGCCGGGGAGTGCGGATGGTCTGACCTCCGGGCATTCACGCTGATTCTCAAGCACATCCCTTCGGATGCGAATCTGATGCTCTCCAACGGCACTTCCATACGCTACGCCCAGATTCTGGAGCGCCGCATCCCTCATGCGGAGTATTGCAACCGTGGCGTGTCGGGTATCGATGGCTCTACGTCTAGTGCCGTCGGGGGAGCGCTCTGTTACGCTGGAGGTGAGACATGGCTCGTGACGGGCGACACTTCGTGGGCTTACGATCTCTCCGGCCTGCAGGCACTCCGCTCGCTTGGAGGCCGCCTTAAGATTGTGCTTATCAATAATGCCGGAGGGGGAATATTCCGTTTCATCTCCTCTACTTCGGCACTTGAATGCCGCGAGCGCTGTTTCTGCGCCGACCCGGATCTGGATTCACGGAGTCTGGCCGCTACGTTCGGTCTGGATTACCGTTGTGCCGATTCGGCCGATGCGCTTGATGAGGCGCTGCGGTGGCTGGCCGGTGCTGAGGGTTCGGCGCTGGTGGAAGTGATTACTCCGCCGGAGGAGAGCGCCACTATTCTGCGGCGGGCGTTGGGGATGGAGTGACTTTTTTCTGAAACTTATTTTACAAAAACATATACCACAAATGAGCTGGCAGACTATTAAGGAATATACCGACATACTCTTCGAGAAGAAGGAGGGTGTGGCTAAAATCACTATCAACAGACCGAAGGTCTATAATGCCTTCCGTCCGCTGACGAATCAGGAAATGCTTGATGCGATGCGCATCTGCCGTGAGGATAATTCAATCCGGGTTGTGATACTTACCGGTGCGGGCGATAAGGCTTTCTGCTCCGGCGGCGACCAGCATTACAAGGGGCACGGCGGCTATATCGATGCCGACGGCACACCGCGCCTGAATGTGCTCGACCTGCATAAGGCTATCCGCTCGCTTCCGAAGCCGGTAATCGCGATGGTCAACGGTTATTCGATCGGCGGAGGCAATGTGCTGAATGTGGTGTGCGACCTTTCGATTGCTTCGGAGAATGCACGCTTCGGTCAGACGGGTCCGAAGGTGGGTAGTTTCGATGCCGGATTCGGTTCGTCGTATCTGGCCCGCTGCGTGGGACAGAAGAAGGCGCGTGAGATATGGTTTCTCTGCCGACAGTATACGGCCCGGGAGGCGCTGGAGATGGGTATGGTGAATGCCGTAGTGCCCTTCGAGCGCCTGGAGGAGGAGACTATGGAGTGGTGCCGCGACATCATCAAGCGCTCTCCGCTGGCCATCCGCATGATCAAGCGTGCGCTTAATGCCGAACTCGACGGTCAGCACGGTCTGATGGAGTTTGCGGGCGATGCCACTCTGATGTATTATCTGATGGATGAGGCTCAGGAGGGTAAGAATGCTTTCCTGGAGAAGAGGGATCCGGATTTCGACCAGTTCCCGATGTTCCCCTGATTTTTATGATTCATGATGCTGCGGCGGCAGCGCGGCTGTGGCTGCGGTGCCGCCGTAGTATCGCTTTAATTTTCTGATGTTATGCGACTTGCCATATGCCCGTATATGCTCCGTTTCCGCGAACCGGCCATAACTTCGCGTGAGACGATGACCGAGAAACCTACTTATCTGCTGAAAATCTGGGACGAACGTAATCCCGAACTCTTCGGCATCGGTGAGGCGGCTGTGTTCCCGGGACTCTCGCCGGAGGCCGACCACCGGTATGAATATAAACTTATCGAACTTCTTGCCAACATCGCCATCGGGCGCCCTACCGATCTTTCGCGCCATTCGTCGATCCAGTTCGGTCTAGAGCAGGCGCTGCGCGATTTCGCGTCGGGGGGACGGCGCAGGTATTTCGATTCATCGTTTACGGCAGGTGAAAAGGCGATTGAGATCAACGGTCTGGTGTGGATGGGCGACCGGGAGACGATGCACCGCCGCCTGGAGGAGAAAATCAGCCGGGGATTCCGTTGCGTCAAGCTGAAGATCGGGGCTTTGGCATGGGCCGACGAACTGAGCCTTATCCGCGAGATACGCGCCCGTTTCTCGCCTGAGGAGCTGACGGTGCGTGTGGATGCCAACGGGGCTTTCCGCATGGAGAATGTATTCCCCGTCCTCGGGCAATTGGCAGATCTCAGCGTGCATTCTATCGAACAGCCGATTCCGGCGCATAATCCTGAACTGATGAAGTTTGTATGCAAGATGTCGCCCGTGCCGGTGGCCCTTGATGAGGAACTTATCGGCATCCCGGACCCGGAGCGACGGCGCCGTCTGCTTGACTATATACATCCGGCCTACATTGTGCTTAAGCCGGCACTCTGCGGCGGTTTTTCGGGAGCATCCGACTGGATCGAGGCGGCCTCGGGTCTGGGCATCGACTGGTGGATCACGTCGGCACTGGAGTCGAACGTAGGGCTGAATGCCATTGCGCAGTATGCCGGCACATTTGACAATCCACTGCCGCAGGGTCTCGGCACCGGAGGGCTATATACCAATAATTTCGAGCTGCCCATTCGACTGGATGGCGACAGAATGCGCTTCCTGCCGGATGCACCGGTAGACGACGCGCAATTCATCTCCCTCGACTGGAAAGACTGACCCCTCCCCCTCAGCTGAAAAGCCCCATCTCCACCATCACTGAAAAGCCCCATCTTCCCCTCACTGTAGGGACGCACTCCGGTGCGTCCGCCCGGTTGCGAAGCTCCCCCGCACCAGCCGTGCCTCGTAGTCCTGCGCCCGAGCTTTAGCGAAGGGAAGAGCCTCAAAGCCCAAATTCCTAATTCCTCCCTCCTAATTCCCACAATGACCTATCCCGATTTCATAGCCGAATGGCGCTCGGATTCCCCTTGCTGCCGTGTGCACACTTCCGGCTCTACCGGAGCTCCGAAGCAACTGATGCTCCCCAAGCCCTTGATGCGGCGCAGTGCGCTGCGCACCGTGGCTTTCTTCAATCTGCACCCGGCCGACAGAGTGCATTCCTGTATATCGCCCGATTTCATAGGCGGAAAGATGATGGCGGTGCGCAGTGAGGTGGCAGGGCTGCATCTGACCTGGGAAGAGCCGTCAAACCGCCCCGTCGTGGCAGATGACGAGGGGTATGGCGCACCGGCTCTGGTAGCTGTCGTCCCATCGCAGATGCTCCACATTCTGGAGCGCCCGGATCTGAAGGATATGCGCAGACCCGACGGTACCCCCACGGCATGGCTTATCGGCGGAGCGCCGATTGATACCGTTTTGCGGCGTCGCATCGCAGAGTCCGGGATGGAAGCCTGGGAGTCGTATGGCATGACGGAGACGGCCTCGCATATCGCGTTGCGCCGTGTGGCCGACCCGCCTCTCCCCTTCCGTCCTCTTGAGGGTGTGGCGCTCAGGGTGGATGAGCGTGGATGCCTGGTGATCTGTCAGGAGGGTGAGGAGGATTTGGTCACCAATGACATCGTGGAGCTTGATGCCGAGGGGGGATTCTCAGTGCTTGGCCGGGCCGACAATGTGATTATCACCGGGGGAAAGAAAGTGCAGCCTGAAACGGTGGAGGCAGCTCTGCGCAGTCCGCTCGCCGCTCTTGGCATCAGTGATGTGATGCTTACGTCGGAACCTGACGTGAAGTGGGGCTCGGGCCTTATATTGCTTGTGGAGTGCGTCTGTGCCGATACCTCACGCGTGGAGGAGATATGCCGCTCGCTGCTTGCCCCCCATGAGGTGCCGAAGGAGATCCGCTCTGTCAGAAGGTTGCCGCGTACCCCCAACGGCAAACTGCGCCGCTGACCGCCGATGCCCCGTATTGCGGAATTGCTGTGGCTTGCAGGTTCTTAAACTTTACCATTAACTTGCTTCGGAGGGTTGCAGAACTCAGATAAATGTTGTAAATTTGTGTTTAATAACACTGTTTTGACTGCCGGAAGCTGACTCTTTCAACCTAACTCTTTGTCGCTCAAAAAGTTAGCACCAGCTGACTGAGCATCGACCGGATTAACCCTTAGTCATGATCAAGAAAAGTACCTTTGAGCAGATTATAAGTCAGGATATGGCCGAGATGTGGAACACCCTCACCCCGGATCAGAAACGTATCGTGACGAAGAATTTTACGATTCAGAATTTCAAGAAGAATCAGATCATATATGCAGAGAAGGAGGCCCCGGAGATGCTCTGGTGCCTGCTCAAGGGTAAGGTGAAGATGTATAAAAGCGGCATCGGCGACCGTGTGCAGATCCTGCGGCTTTACCGTCCGGTGCAATATTTCGGTTATCGCGCCTATTTTGCCGGTGAACCGTATGTATCGAGTGCCGCCGCTTTCGAACCCTCTACGCTCGGCATGTTGCCGATGGAGGTGGTGGATTCCCTTATCAGGCAGAATAATGATCTGGCAATGTTCTTTATCCATGAGCTGTCGCGCAATCTCGGCGGGTCTGACACGAAAATCGTCAATCTCACCCAGAAGCACATCCGTGGCCGTCTGGCCGATGCCCTGCTCCTGCTGATTGAGAATTATGGCCTTGAGGATGATGATTCGACCCTTAAGATCTACATGAGCCGCGAAGACCTGGCCAACCTCTCCAACATGACCACCTCCAATGCCATCCGCACGCTGACAGCATTCACCAACGAGAAACTGATCATCGTCGACGGCCGCAAGATCAAGATCATCAACGAGCCCCAGCTCCGCAAAATCTCCAAATTCGGCTGATTATCCCCCTCCCCCTACGCTTACATATCTACCACAAGATACATACGTTATAACGCCACAGGCTCTCCTTGCGCAAGGAGAGCCTGCAGCGTTTTTAGATCATGTCGATGATTTCCACTACCTCTCAACCGCGGAGCGGTTGCATGGCCTGTTAAGCGTACCGGCTGCCCGGCGTAGCCGAGGCAGACTGTGCGCGGCAAAAGCCCTCCGCCACCTCTCAACCGCGGAGCGGTTGCATGGCCTGTTAACCGCGTACCGACTGCCCGGCGTAGCCGAGGCAGACTGTGCGCGGCAAAAGCCCTCCCTACCTCCTCTTTGTCGCGGAGCGACAACACTATACGTCGAGACGCGGCCGGTAAATGTATCCCTCCCGCTGTCGCTTCGCGACAGCGGGGATAGTAGAGAGGAGACATGCAGTCCGCGCACCTACAGCTTGGGCTGCGCCAAGCTGTAGGTACGCGGTTAACAGGCCATGTAACCGCTCCGCGGTTATCACTACTCCCAGCTGTCGGTGCGCGGATAAAGCCCCTCACTTACCCGGTACCCCGGGCGGATCTTAACGCGCTGTCTGCCAAGGGATAACAGTGCGTCTTTCATAAATATTCCTATCGGCGACCGAAAAGTTTATTGCATCAAGTTTTGTTTTTCGGATTTTTTAGCTAACTTTGCAATGCTGACCGCACTGCGGAGGCCCGGTCTTCGGGCTTGCGGGTGGGGTCGGATGAGAGTTAACCTGTACGGTAAAAACTCTTGATTTTTACATAATGGGAAAGCGTTTACTTTACGCTCTTTTCTGACGACTTGAAATCTGAGCGGGATTTCCATCTTCTTCCCCCTACTCTCCCTGCCGCTCCATATGAATACACAAGCCGCCCCGATTCTCCGGATTCGGGGCGGCTTATGTTTTTGCCGGGCACGGTCAGCGGCGGCGAAGGGCTGCCAGGCCGATCAGCAGGCAGACAAGCAGTCCAGCTATGCCGCTGAGGAAGGTTACGGGGGTGCCGAAGGCATCGGCAAGAAGGCCCCAGCCTCCGGAGGCCAAGGCACCGCCGGCTGCCAGGGCTATGGAGATGATGGAGTAGATACGGGAGTAGTCGCGCTGACCGAATACGCGCAGGGTGAGCATGGCGGTCTGCACGGTCACTCCGGCATAGGCCCAGCCGAAGAGGAACGCGCCTCCGAGTATCAGGGGGAATGTCCCGGCTCCGGCAAGCAACACGCCGAGTCCGGCAATCCCGGCTCCGGTGGTGAGCGCTACGCCAAGGCGCGTGTTGCGGTCGTTGACCATCCCGAGCACAAGTTTGCCTACGGTCACTCCCCCCATTACGAGGGCGGCGGTGAGCGAGGCCTGTTCGATGCTGAATCCGTGAGCACCCACGTAGCCCGGTATGAAGAGGTTGAGGGTGGAGATACCCATCATGAGGAAGGCAAAGAGTATCATGCCGTAGAAGAGCGGACTGCGGACGGCCCTGCCATACTCCATCCCCGGCAGTTCCCTCGCTCCGGGTGCGGATCGGGGTGCATCCCCCTGCGGCGCGGCTGCGGCATCCATGCCGTATGGGAGCAACCCTTTGTCGGCCGGACGGTCGCGAAGCAGCAACGCAAGCAGCGGGGCCACTATCAGCAGGCAGATGATGCCGAATGTGGCGTAGCCCCAACGCCACCCCCACTCGGTGATAATCCATCCGGCAAGCGGATTGAAGAGCATACCACCTATCCCGGAGGCGGCGCTGCATATGCCGATCATCATACCTACGCGGGTATGAAACCAGCGGTTGACCATCGTCGGGAAACTCAGATAGAGCAGGAAGGCGAGGGTGACTCCCATCACTCCTCCGGCTATGTAGAACTGCCACACCTCGCGGAAGAGCGACATGGCGAGGAAGTCAAGACCCATTACAGCCGAACTGACGGCGAAAAGCATTCTGGCGCTGTAGTGCTCAAGCATTTTTCCGGCCAGGGGGAGCATCAGGGAGGAGGTGACGTACATTATCGACATGTAGATGCCGAACTCTCCAACCGGCACTCCGAGCGACTGACTGACGGGGGTATAGTAGATTCCGGCGCAACTGAAGGAGAGCCCTACATTGACTCCCATCATAAGGCAGCAGCATATGAGTATCACGTAGGCGTAGTGCATACGTCCGCCTCCTGACGGCGCTGAAGTCATCGGCCGGGCGGCTGAAGAATGGCTGCCCCGGGGGGCTGTGGCTGAAGTAGGTGTTGAGGTCTGTTTCATGATATAAGGTACCGGGAGCGGGGCACACTGCGCCGCCTCCGTGATTTAAGGTTAATTCGCCTCAAAGTTAAGTAAAATGGAGTAATCCGCCAACTGTATATCACACCATTTGCTTCTCCCCCGCCCCAACCCCGTACCAAACTATACCGCTTCCAGCAAAATCTGCGCCCCCCGGCGTTCACATTTTTTGTTGGAAGCGTCTAAGACAGATAGGCTCTGAATGCAGGCAGGAGGCTTCCCGGCCATGCGGGAAGCCTCCTGTCGTATCGGTGGGGAGTCACACGTGCTGTATCCGCTCAGAGCACCGAGCGGATGATGCCGCGCTGCGAGTGCTCCACGAAGTGGAGTATCTCGTCGCGGATCTCGCCGGCTGGTATCTGCTCGCGGATCTGGCGCACGGCATTGGTGACGTTGAGGTCGCTCATGTAGAGGATGCGGTAGATTTCGGTGATGGTCTGTATCTTCTCTGCCGAGAATCCGTGACGGTGCATCCCGATCGTGTTGAGTCCTACATACGAAATCGGCTCGCGGGCGGCCTTGACGTAGGGGGGGATGTCTTTGTTGACCAGTGCTCCCCCCTGCAGCATGATGTGCTTGCCGAGGTGGCAGAACTGATGCACCAGACTGCCGCCGCCGATTACGGCGCAATCATCGACCACTACCTCACCGGCCAGCTGCGTGGCGTTGGAGATGATCACGCGGTTGCCGATCACGCAGTCGTGCGCTATGTGGGTATAGGCCATGATGAGGCAGTTGTCGCCCACTTTGGTGAATCCGCGCGAGGCGGTGCCGCGGTTGACGGTGGCGCATTCGCGGATAGTGGTGCCGTTGCCGATGAAGGCAAGTGTCTCCTCACCCTTGAATTTCAGGTCCTGCGGCACTCCGGCTATCACGGCGCCGGGGAAGATCTTCACGCCGTCGCCGATGCGGGCACCCGGGAAGATGGTGACATTGTTGGCTATCTCGCAATTGTCGCCGATCTCCACGTTGTCGTAGATGCATGTGAATGCGCCGATCTTGACGTTGTTGCCTACCCGGGCATCAGGATGCACTTGATTCATCAGGTTCATTTCAACTGTTGTGTACACGGTGTGAATCCTTTATTTATTCTTGATGATCTGAGCCATGAACTCAGCCTCGCAGACTATCTTCTCTCCCACGAAGGCGTAACCCTTCACCACGGCGCATCCGCGGCGTATCTCGGTCATGAGGCTCACGGAGAGTATCAGCGTGTTGCCGGGCACTACTTTCTGACGGAACTTCACGTTGTCGATCTTCAGGAAGTAGGTGGAGTATTTCTCGGGTTCGTCGAGGTTGTTGAGCACCATCACGCCGGCCGCCTGGGCCATGGCCTCGATCTGGAGCACACCGGGCATCACGGGTTCCTGCGGGAAGTGGCCCTGGAAGAAGGGTTCGTTGACCGTGACGTTCTTGATGGCCACGCAGTGCTTGCGGTCGATTTCGATCACTTTGTCGATCAGCAGGAAGGGGTAGCGGTGAGGAAGCATGCCGCGGATGCCGTTGATGTCGATCAGCGGAGCCTCGTTGGGGTTGTATACCGGTGCCTGCACCTCGGTGTGCTTCACTTCCTTGCGGAGCATGCGGGCGAAGCCGTTGTTGACCGTATGGCCGGGGCGTATCGCCACTACGCGCCCCTTGAGCGGACGCCCTACGAGGGCGAGGTCGCCGATGAGGTCCATCAGTTTGTGGCGGGCCGGCTCATTGTCCCATTTGAGAGGCTTGGGGTTGATGTAGCCCATCTCCTTGAGCTGCACGTGGGGCACGTTGACCAGGTCGCAGATGGCGTCGATATGCTCCTGCGATACGGGCTGGTCGTAGATCACGATGGCGTTGTCGAGGTCGCCACCCTTGATGAGGCCATGCTGCAGCAGGCTCTCGATTTCGCGCACGAATACGAATGTGCGGGCGCTGGCCACTTTCTTGTGGAAGTCGGCCAGGTTGTCGAGTATGGCAAACTGGTTGGGGAGCACCGGCGAATTGTATTCCACCATCACTTCGACGCTGAATCCGTCGTCGGGATAGATGATGATCGAGCTGCCAGTCTCCTCATCCTTGTATTTTGTCTTGCTCTTTATGATGTAGTAGTCTTTCTCTTTTTCAAGCTCTTCGAGCCCTACACGCTCCAGATTCTCGATG
Source organism: uncultured Porphyromonadaceae bacterium (assembly GCA_947176605.1). GTDB lineage: Bacteria > Bacteroidota > Bacteroidia > Bacteroidales > Muribaculaceae > Lepagella. The sequence goes on along the minus strand of CAMWRH010000002.1, from coordinate 31,903 downwards.
TAAGGGAGCGCGGAGCCGTCGAGTATCGGCATTTCTGCACCGTTGATTTCAATCAGGCAGTTGTCGACCTGTGATGCGTAGAGGGCGGCCATGGCATGCTCGATTGTGGATACACGCACGTCGCCGGAGCCGATTACGGTACCACGTGTGGTGTCGACCACTTTTTCGGCCAGGGCCGGTATCTCGGGCTGACCTTCCAGATCCATGCGCTTGAAACGTATGCCGAAGTCGGCCGGTGCGGGACGGAATGTGGCTTTGCGCACTTCGCCCGAGTGGAGTGTCTTCCCTTCGAGACTGAAGGAGTCCTTGATTGTAAGCTGATTCATTTCTATTTGTTGGGTTGTTTGTTGTCGTTATCTGTTGTGCCCGGAGCCGCCGGAAGGTCATTTGCCTTTGGCGGCGAAGAGCTGTTCGAGTCGCTTGAGATATACCTGCGTCTTGGCAAAACGGCGGGCATCCACTGCAGGGTACCCTATGAGGCGCTGACGGTCGCCCACGGAGTTGGGTATGCCTGACTGGGCGCCGAACTCGTTGTCGTTGCCCACACGGATATGTCCGGCAAATCCGCACTGTCCGCCGACGCGGTTGGAGTCGCCGATATGCGTGCTTCCGGCCACTCCGGTCTGGGCGGCGAATACGTTGTTGCGCCCTATCTCTACGTTGTGGGCCACCTGGATGAGGTTGTCGAGCTTCGTGCCGGCTCCAATCACGGTGTGCCCGAAGGTGGCGCGGTCGATGCAGGTGTTGGCCCCGATCTCCACATCATCCTCTATCACCACGTTGCCGATCTGGGGTATCTTTTCGTATATCTCCCCTTTGGGGGCGAAGCCGAAACCGTCGGCTCCGATCACTGTGCCGGAGTGCAGTATGCAGCGCGCGCCGATGACGCACCCTTCGTATACCTTCACCCCGGGACGCAGCACGGTGCCTTCCCCCACTACGCATCCTGCCCCGACGTAGCACTGAGGATAGATGCTTGCGCCGGGCCCTATTTTGGCACCCTCTCCTATATATGAGAAAGCGCCGATGTATACCCCATCGGCCACTTCAGCCGTATCGGCGATGTGCGATGGCTGCTCTATCCCCTGCGGGCGTGGCTTCATACGCTCGAAGGCGGTAAGCAGCTCGGCGAGGGCCGAATAGGGATCAGCCACCTTTATCAAGACCGGACGCACAGGGCCTCCGGCATCAAAGCCGGTGCTTACCAGCACGGCCGATGCCCGGGTGGTATGTATGAAATGGGCGTATTTCGGATTTGCTATAAATGTGATCTGCCCCTCACCGGCTTCTTCGATCTTGCCAAAGCCGGTAAGCGTCAGCTCCCCGTCTCCCTCTACCACGCCCCCCGTCAGGGAGGCTATCATATTAGGCGTTACTTTCATATCTTCGATTACACGCGTCGCGCCCCGTGGACCGGAGGCTGCACGCCGGGACGCGATGCTTGTTTCTACATTTTTCATCACCGGTCGGACCGAGATGAGTTTTCAATCTGCAAATATCGTAATTTTTTTTGGATTTTCCATTGTCTACACCCCTATTTCAGCGTTAAATACCCAATTTAGAGTAAATCACGGGCAAAGAAGGGGGTTTTGTTGACTCACCTTATAAAAAAATAGTGAAAAATCATGGCATTCTGCTGATAAACATCATAAAAACATTTGGCAGTCTAAACCAAAATTTCTAATTTTGCCAATCAGTAGGGGAATCCCCGCGATTTCCCTCCGGCGGACATGCCCCGGCATGCCGCCCCATGATTTTCTGAATATTCTAACTTTAAATTTAAACACGAGACTTCTTATGAAAATCTCTCACATCGAACACATCGGCATCGCCGTGCCCAATCTTGAAGAGGCTATCAAGTATTATGAAAACGTTTTAGGCCTCAAGTGCTACAAGCAGGAAGTGGTGGCCGACCAGAAGGTGACCACAGCTTTCTTCCAGCTCGGCGACACCAAAATAGAGCTGCTCGAAGCCACTTCTCCCGATTCGACAATCGCTAAGTTCATCGAGAAGAACGGCGGCAAGGGGGGAATGCACCACCTCGCCTTCGCAGTGGAAGATGGCGTGGCCAACGCTCTGGCCGAATGTGAGGAGAAGGGTATCCGCACTATCGACAAGGCTCCCCGTGCCGGTGCCGACGGCCTGCAGATCGCATTCCTCCACCCCAAATGCACAGAGGCTGTGCTCACAGAGCTCTGCGAGGACCCCAATAAATAATCCGAATCTTCTTATATCTGGGATTGAGACCCGCCCACGGCCTGAAGTGCCCGCACGGCGGAGCCTCAATCCCGCTTCCCATATTTACTCAACATAATCATGAGCAAACAATCAGAAAAAATCCAGGAACTTATCGCCAAGCGTGCCGAGGCGCGTCTGGGCGGTGGCGAAAAGGCTATTGAGAAGCAGCACCAGCGCGGCAAGTACACCGCCCGCGAACGTATCGCTCAGCTGCTTGACGAAGGAAGCTTCGAGGAGCTCGACATGTTCGTCACCCACCGCTGCACCAACTTCGGTCAGGATAAGAAACATATACTCGGCGACGGCGTGGTGACCGGCTTCGGCACCATCGAAGGGCGTCTGGTATACGTGTTCGCCCAGGATTTCACAGTGTTCGGCGGCTCTCTGTCGGAGACAATGGCCCTCAAGATCTGCAAGGTCATGGATATGGCCATGAAGATGGGTGCCCCGGTGATCGGCCTCAATGACTCGGGCGGCGCCCGCATCCAGGAAGGTATCAACGCCCTGGCCGGTTACTCTGAAATCTTCCAGCGCAATATCCTCGCTTCAGGCGTTGTGCCCCAGATTTCCGCTATCCTCGGCCCCTGCGCCGGCGGTGCGGTATACAGCCCCGCACTTACCGACTTCACTATCATGGTGAAGGGGATCTCTTACATGTTCCTTACCGGTCCGTCGGTGGTGAAGACCGTGACCGGAGAGGATGTGACTCAGGAGCAGCTCGGCGGCGCAAGCGTACACGCCACCAAGAGCGGTGTGACCCACTTCGCATGCGAGGACGGTGAGGAAGCCCTCATGCTCATCCGCAAGCTTATCAGCTACATCCCCCAGAACAACCTGGAGGAGACTCCTCTCCAGGACTGCGACGACCCGATCGACCGTCTGGAGGACGACCTGAACGAAATCATCCCCGACAGCCCGAAACGCTCTTACGATATGTATGACGTAATCGGCAAGATCATCGACAACGGTGAGTTCCTTGAGGTGCAGCCCGACTATGCCAAGAACCTTATCACCGGCTTCGCCCGCTTCAACGGCCAGGCCGTGGGCGTGGTGGCCAACCAGCCCAAAGTGCTCGCCGGCGTGCTCGACTCCAACGCTTCGCGCAAGGGTGCCCGCTTCGTGCGCTTCTGCGACGCTTTCAATATCCCGCTGGTGACTCTGGTCGACGTGCCCGGATTCCTTCCCGGCACAGGTCAGGAGTACAACGGTGTGATCCTGCACGGCGCAAAACTGCTCTATGCTTACGGCGAGGCTACTGTGCCTAAGGTGACTGTGACCCTGCGCAAGAGCTATGGCGGCTCGCACATCGTGATGAGCTGCAAGCAGCTCCGTGGCGACGTCAACTATGCATGGCCCACAGCCGAAATCGCCGTTATGGGCGCCGAGGGTGCCGTAGGCGTGCTTTATGCCAAGGAAGCCAAGAACCAGGAGGATCCCGCTAAGTATCTCCAGGAGAAGCAGGACGAATACACCAACCTCTTCGCCAACCCCTACAATGCGGCGAAGTATGGCTATATCGATGATGTGATCGAGCCGCGCAACACCCGCTTCCGCATCATCCGCGCCCTGCAGATGCTCGCCACCAAGAAGGTGCAGAATCCGCCCAAGAAACACGGCAATATCCCCCTGTAAATCCAGTAAACTCCCAGACAATGCTGAAAAAATCAATTCTTTCGGCCTCTTTCTGCCTCATGCTGCTCGCCGGCGCGCCGGCAGCGGCATGGGCGCAGGATGCAGCCGACAGCCGCGCCCCCTATGAGGAAGTCCAGGCTCTCCCCGACGGCCAGGAAGCCGTGATGAGCGAGGCCATCCCCTCGGAGGAGGTCAATACGGTCGAGGTGAGCCAGGTGGCTCAGAAGATGAGCCAGGCCGAAAAAGCCCAGAACGTAAAGGAGAATGACTCCTGGGGCGGTGCAATCACGATCATCGCTATGTGCATCGTGGTAGGTGCGCTCGTGCTGCTCAGCCTTTTCTTCCTCGGATTCGGCAAAATCTCCGAGAAACTCCTCTCGCAGAAGAAGCTTGAGGCTCACGGCAAAACCATCGATGACGTGGACGATGACCATGAGCACGTGGACTCCGGTGAGGTGATCGCCGCCATTTCAATGGCTCTGGCCGAGCATTTCAACGACCAGCATGATATCGAGGACACTATCCTCACTATCCGCCGCATGCGCCGCGCTTATTCTCCCTGGAACTCGAAAATCTACAACCTCCGCGAGTCTCCGGCGCTGCAGCGCAATCCCCACCGCCCCATGCCGGTAAGCAAAAACAAATAATCCCCACTACCCCACTCCTTTTTCAATTCATACGTAATGAAAGAATACAAGTATAAGATCAACGGCACCCGCTTCAATGTGGCCGTAGGCGATATCGTCGACAATAAGGTGCACGTCGAGGTCAACGGCACTCCCTATGACGTAGAGCTCGAAAAGGCTCCCGCCGGAGCCAACAAGGTGTCGCCCCTCGTGAAACCCAAGGCTCCCGCCGCTGCTCCCCGCACCGAGACAGGCGCCAAGGTAATCTCCAAACCCGCCGCTCCCGCAGGTCCCGGCACTGCCGTGAAGAGCCCGCTGCCCGGCACTATCATGAGCATCAACGTAAGCGAGGGTCAGGCCGTAAAGGCCGGCGACACTGTGTGCGTGCTTGAGGCCATGAAGATGGAGAACGATATCCATTGCGCCACTTCCGGCACTGTCAAGAAGATCCTCGTAGCGGTAGGCGACGCCATCCTGGAGGGTACCGACATCATGGTCATCGAGTGATAACAAACACTACCTGAACAACTCTAACAACACATCATTCTAATGTTATTGCTCAGTTCTTTCTCCGCATTTCTGGAGGACTCGCTGACCACATTCTGGAATTTCACCGGTTTCGCCAACTGCGAATGGGGAAATATCATTATGCTGGCTGTCGGCTGCTTCTTCGTTTGGCTTGCCATCAAGAAGAATTTCGAACCGCTGCTGCTCGTGCCTATCGGCTTCGGCATGCTGCTCGGTAATATCCCGTTCCAGCCCGGTATGGAAATCGGTATCTATGAGGAGGGATCGGTGCTCAATATCCTTTACAACGGTGTTGAAAAGGGATGGTATCCCCCGCTGATCTTCCTCGGTATCGGTGCGATGACCGACTTCTCGGCTCTTCTGGCAAATCCGAAACTGATGGTGATCGGTGCCTGCGCACAGTTCGGTATCTTCGGTGCCTACATGCTTTCGCTGCTCGTGGGATTCGATCCGCTGTCGGCCGGCTGTGTGGCCATCATCGGTGGTGCCGACGGCCCGACTGCAATCTTCACCACTTCGAAGCTTAATCCGAAACTCCTGGGTGCGGTGGCCGTGTCGGCTTATTCCTATATGGCCCTTATCCCGCTCATCCAGCCCCCGCTGATGCGCCTCTTCACTACTGAGAAGGAGCGTCTGATCAAGATGAAGCCAGCCCGTGTGGTAAGCCAGAACGAGAAGATCATCTTCCCGATCGTGGGTCTGCTGCTCACTTGCTTCGTGGTGCCCTCGGGCATTCCGTTGCTCGGCATGCTCTTCTTCGGCAACCTGCTCCGCGAGTCGGGCGTCACTACCCGTCTGGCCAAGACAGCGCAGAACGCCATGACCGATATCATCACTATCCTGCTCGGCCTCACTGTAGGAGCATCGACTCAGGCCGATGTGTTCCTGAGCTGGGATACGCTGAAGATCTTCGGCCTCGGATTCCTCGCTTTCATCATCGCTTCGTCGGCAGGTGTGCTGAGCGTGAAGTTCTTCAACCTCTTCCTTGCGAAGAACAAGAAGATCAATCCGCTTATCGGCAACGCCGGTGTATCGGCTGTGCCTATGGCAGCCCGTATCTCGAATAATGTAGGTCTGGAGTATGATCCGTCCAACTATCTGCTGATGCACGCCATGGGCCCGAATGTGGCAGGTGTGATCGGTTCGGCTGTGGCTGCCGGTGTGCTGCTCAGCTTCCTCGGATAATCTCTGCATCCGGCGTGAGCCGATCCTCCCGCAGGACTCCGGCTCACCAAGGATTACATATCGGTCTGACCCCTTCCGCCTGACTCAGGGCGGAAGGGGTCAGTTGCTTTGCGACTGCAGCGCATTATGCCGCCTCTCTCCCGCTCTGACCTGTACATGCAGATTCGGCGGGCGGAAGGATTGCTCCCTCTGCCCGCCGGACATATGAAATATCCAATCGTTAATGTCAACGGTGATGACGCGCGCCGAAGAGACGTGCCAGCCAGCTGCGGTCGTCATCGTCCTCTTCTTCCTCCTCCTCGGTGCGGAAATGCACCCGGAGCTCTTTGTCGTGCTTGTTGAGAAACAGTATATGCGAACGGAATACGAATGCCACCTGACGATCGAAATGAAGTATGGCATGAAGGCTCCGCACAAGGAAGCGACGGAACGGGCTATACTCTTCCATATCGTTGAGCACCACTTCTGCCTTCGTCAGATCCTCTGAATCCACGCTCATGTCATGATGCTGGCGTAGAATGTAGAGAGCCTCCGGAAGATTCAGATCGTTTAGGTCCTTCGGTGGCTTGCGGTTTTTCTTGTATATTTCCTGAATGACAGCGTCGGTTATCATAGACTTCCCGCCGGTGGGGGTTAAATGACACTCTATTGCCATCAGGTATCCTCATCGACTCATATTCTAAACATCCGGGAGGGCGGATGGGTTCACATCTTTATGCGTTTTTTTATCTATTTATATATACCTTTTGATTTTGCCGCCACATCGGCGTGTCCCGCCACCGGTCGTTGACATACCCGGCTGCAGCTGCCGCTCATGTCATGACGCGACAACGGGTGCACGCCGCGCCATATGGCTCAATGCGGCATGCACCCGTTGTCGTGATTGAAGTGTCCGGAGCTTTGTCCGGCGTGAAGTCGGCTTATTCGAAATCTATGTCGTCGCTAAGGCCGGCGATTTCATCGTCGTTAAACTGATCGTCGCCATAGAAATCCACGTCAAGATCCTCCTTGACCACCGACGGTGCCGGAGCTTCATCCGGAAGCGAGCTCTGCTGCACCGGAGCCTTGCCACGCTTGAGCGTGCAGATCGGGTCAAGAAGTGTGCGCCCCGGCACAATCTCTTTCAGCTCCATAAAGAAGCTGCGCTCCGTGAAGTAGTCAAACATGAACATCAGTTTCTGACCCTCGTCCTCCAGGAACTCGCTGAGGGGGGTGTCGTCCATCAGCCATACATCCTGATCGGAAGAGGAGCCCATATCTTCCAGTGTGATCTCTTCGTTGCGGCTCCAGTCGTCATCGCAGATGAAGAAGGAGTCGAGTTCATCTTTAGTGTAGCCTACTGAGTCAAGTATCACATTGCGGAGCTGCAGGAAGCTGGATTCTGAATCAATCTCTATTTCGCGAGCGAAGTTGCTCACTTCATCACTTACAAGTTTGAACTTATATACCATTGGTGAATATCGATATGTGTGTCGTCTGGGTCATGTGGCGGCATATGCGTCTTGCAGGCCGGACTTGGCTGACGCCCCGGGGCGCCCGGCCACCCGCCGGATGTGGAAATCCGGTGTCACGGCCGCATGCACACGGATGCCGGTCGTGGTCGATCCCCGCATCGCATGTGCATGGCGTGCCGCAATCCGCCTGTGAGGTGTCTGATTGCCGCGGTATATGAAACGGTGGTTTATTTGATAAGGCCGTTCTTGCGGAATACCTTTTCAATTGCCTCCAGTGAGCGGGTCACCTGCTCCTTGGTATGCGTGGCCATCAGTGAGTAGCGGATCAGGGTGTCGTGGGGCGCTACGGCGGGAGATACCACCGGATTCACGAATACACCCTCTTCGAGCAGGTCGTGGGTCACCTGGAAGGTCTTGTAGTCGTCGCGGATGAAGAGAGGGATGATCGGGGTGGAAGTATGCCCGATCTCAAGCCCCATGGCGCGGAAGTTGTCGAGGGCGTAGTTGGTGATGTCCCAAAGATGCGACTGGCGCTCGGGCTCGGCGAGCATGATGTCGAGCGCGGCGTTGGCCGCCGCAGTGGCCGCCGGGGTAATGGAGGCGGTGAAGATGTAGGAGCGGGAATGGTGACGCAGATAGTTGGTGATCTCCTTGTCGGTGGCGATGAAGCCGCCGAGCGAGGCAAATGATTTGGAGAATGTGCCCATGATAAGGTCTACGTCGTCGGTAAGCCCGCAGTGATGCACCACGCCGCGCCCTCCTTCGCCGAATACGCCGATGCCGTGGGCCTCGTCGATCATCAGGGTGGCGTTGTATTCCTTCTTGAGGCGCACCATCTCCTTAATGTCGGCCACATCACCCTCCATCGAGAATACGGAGTCACTCACCACGAGCTTCACCTTGTCGGGGTCGCATTTGCGGAGCTGAGCCTCAAGCGAAGCCATGTCGTTGTGCTTGTATTTCAGGTAATTGGAGAACGACAGACGGCGTCCCTCGATGATGGAGGCATGATCCTGCTCGTCAAGTATGATGTAGTCTTCACGCCCCGTAAGGGTGCTTACCACACCAAGGTTCACTCCGAATCCGGTGCTGTAGAGCATGGCATCTTCCTTGCCGATATATTCGGCGATGCGCTGCTCGAAGTTGCGGTGAAGGTCGATTGTGCCGTTCAGGAACGGTGAACCGGCCATACCCGTACCATATTTGCGGGTAGCTTCTACTGCCGCTTCTATCACTTTCGGATGGTTGGTAAGGCCCATGTAGCTGTTAGATCCGAACATGAGCACTTTCTTGCCGTCCATCACCACCTCGGTGTTCTGTTCGCTTGAGATGGGACGGAAATATGGGTAGATGCCTGCGGCCTTGGCTCGCTGCGGAGCGTCGTAACGCGCTAATTTCTGTTGTAAGAGTTTCATCGTTTGCTGGCTTAATTTGTTCTCTCCCTGAGGGTAAGGGCATATTCATGCGCCCCTCCCGGCGGGAAGGCCAATGTATCAGGCCACAAATTTAGTGCTTTTTCCCCAATCAATCATCTTTTATATGACATTTTTTCTGTCTGACCATGTTTTTTCTCATTTCTCTTTACACTTTCCGCTTGCTTTTGGCCCCTTCTCGTACGGTCCGGAAGTCTGATGCCCCGTATTCTCGCTCTTTAGGGTGAGAAAATAGACCGGGCATGGCCTCTCTCCATCGGAGGGGAGTCCATGCCCGGCTTCGGGGTCTGCTATATGTACCGGCGGAGCCTACCTTCAGGTGGCTCCGTCGGCACACTCGTTACGTCTTATCATTCGGCATCAGTCATCGGCTGTCGCGTCGGTGTCGTCGTCATCGGAGGCGCCGGAGGTGAGTCCTTTGTATTGGCCGAGCATGTTGAAGCGGTGCTGGGTGCCGTCGGAGAGTATCACGTCGTAGCCTATATTGCGCTTGGTGATACCGGTGACGCTCTTGCCGGCGAAATTTTTGGAAACATACCGGCGCACTGCCGAGGGCACCAGCGCTTCGGGTACTTCCCGCTTACCGCAGTTGACGGATGTCCATTTCCCTTTGTTGCTGAACTCGATCTTGGTACCGTTGGTGAGCTGTACGTCATAGTCGGTCTTTTTCAGCAGGTGCTTGTCGACTTTTATCAGGGCCACTTTCCCTTTTGGGAAGTGTTCGTCGAGCATGGCCTGCGCCTCTTCGGGGAGGTTCTCACGCTTGAATGTGTACTTGTCGAAGATCGAAGCCTCCGACACCGCTACGCAGAATATCACTGCCAGCAGAGTAAGCATCAGCTTTCTCATTTTCATTTCTGTTGAGGTTGTTGGTGATTGGTCGGTGCGACGGTGTCCGGTCTCTGCGAAACCGTCACATTTGGCTTAAACGGATTTATCAGAAATTTAGGATACCGATTAATACGCTTTAAGAATATTCTATCGATATTTACATATTACCGCATAATAACACTTTTACGCCGTCATTTCGCTAAATTCCACCCGAATTTACATATCCACATCCTCTCTCCTCCCCTCTTCTCTCCTCCCTCTCCTCTTCTCCCCTCCGAAGCCCTCTGCGGCGGTCGCGACAGGTCGCGACCCTACAACAGGATTCCTAATTCCTCCCTCCTAATTCCTAATTCCTCCTAATTCCTCCCCATGCGGTTATTCCACGCCATATTCATTTTGCTTTCGGCCCTCGCTTTGACAGGATGCCGCGATTCGGATGCTGCCGATACGCGAAGGGCGCTCTACACTCTCGATGCATTGGTGGCCGACGGTTCGGCTCACTATGACGAGGCCAAAGCGCACGCCGACAGTCTCGGGGCTGTCGCCATACGCCTCTCGGGCACTCCCGCTGAAGCGCAGGCCCGGCTGGAGGCTGCCGATGCTTTTGCCGATCTCGACACCCGGCTGGCTCTCCAACATACATTGGAGGCTCTAAGGTGCACCTCTGATCCCGGTGCTGATACCGATACCCGACAAAGGGTACTGATCCGCCTGGCTTCGCTTTACAATTCGCAGGGGTATATGACCAAGGAGGCTTTCGAAATATTCTCTTCGCTCTCACCCCGGAGTATGTCTGACGCTTCGCTTGAACGCTATTATGTATTAGGCGTACAGCTTTACAATACTCTCGCCCGAAATTCCATCGACGCTCCTCTGTCACGCAGGTACGCTGCACTTGCGGCAGCCTACCGCGACTCTGTGCTGCGGCTCTCCCCGGACCGGATATCCATAGCGGCCAACCGTCTGCTGGCGGCCGGAGATTCCGAAGGGGCCGAACGTCTGCTATTGTCACACCTCCCCGCTCAAGGATCCGCCGAAGCTCCGGATGCTTCGCTCTGCTATAATCTCGCACAGGTATATATAGGTATGGAGCGGTGGGAGGAGGCTGAGCATTACCTTACTCTTGCGGCCATATCCGACCTCTCCCGCGGCAGCCGCAATTACCGCGCCCTCCCGGCCCTGGCCGCTATGCTCCACCGCCGGGGGGATACGGAACGTGGATACCGCTATATACACCGGGCCTCCTCGGATGCCGCTGCCAGTCACGCCACGAAACGGCAGATCGAGATGGCTTCCGATCTGGCTGCGATTGATGCCGCATATGCAGCCCACAGGGGGCGGCGCAATCTGATATTCTGGTGTGTGGGGGCTGCTGTGGCGCTGGTGGCGGCAGTAGCTCTGGCGGCTTTCGTTATGCTGAGGCGCAAAAACCGCCAGCTTAATGAAAATGCCGAGGGGTTGCGGCTGGCTAACAGCTCGCTGTCGGAGGCTTATGAGGAAATGGAGTCGCTGAATGCCCGGCTGGCTTCTGAAAGCCGGGTGAAGCAGAAGTATATCACTTCGTTTATGAATCTATGCCTGAGTTATCTGCGGAAGATGGAGCGCTTCCGCGCCGAATTGGCCAAGACGGCTGCCAAGGGTAATCTTGAGGCGGTGACTAAGGCTATCAATTCGTCGAGGTATGTCAATCGTGAAATAGCGGAGTTCTATACGAATTTCGATGAGGCGTTCCTGTCGCTCTATCCGGGGTTTGTGGCAGCGCTTAATTCTCTCCTCCGTCCGGAGGAGCATTATCCGGAGGAGCTGACGGCCTTCTCTACCGACCTGCGTATCTACGCGCTCGTATGGCTCGGCATACATGAGAGCGGCGAGATAGCTTCGTTCCTGCGCTGCTCGGAATCGACGGTGTATAATTACCGCACCCAGATGCGTAACCGTGCGCTGCGCCGCGACTCGTTTGAGAGCGATATTTCGGCTCTTTCCGCACTTGAGAATCACTCTGCGGCATCTACATTTCCACACCGGACCACTCTGTAAATTCTACTGATTCTAAGATACTTAACATCTACATCCATCTACATTCCGTTTTGAAGGCATTGCAGTGCGCCGGGATGGTGCTAATTTTGCGGTGCGAAGGCGAGGTGACCTTGGGGCTGTCGGTATCCGGCATCGGCCACTCACCCTGCCTTCGGCATATCACATGACTTTTCAATCATAATACCGCTACAAAATGTACCTGACGAAACATCTATGCATGGCATCCTTCCTGACGGCCTCGGCTCTTACGGCATGGTCGCCCGCTATGGCTGCCATCTCGCTCTCGGCCGGCCAACCTGTGGCCACTGAGGATTTCAATTCGATGTGGGACGGCTCTGCCGCGACTCTGCAGCTCCCCGACGGATGGAGGGTTGACCGCAATCTTAACGCTCCGCGCCGCGTAGGCACCTGGGATGATGCCTCGGCTTCGGTGATGTATACCGGGGGCGTGAGCCTGGCCTCCAACGCTAAGAACGGCACCTGGAATTTCGGTGCCGATGATGCCGACCGTGCCATCGGCGGACTGACCACTACCGTGGCCGACGGCACCCGCGGCGTAAGTCTGCTCACCCGAATTGACAATGCCGATCGGGAACAGATCATCACTGCGCTCCGGATTTCGTATAATATCGAGAAGTACCGCAAGGGGGCGAATGCCGCCGGGTTCCAGGTGCAGCTGTTTATTTCTACGGATGGAGTGAAGTGGACCTCCGCAGGTGACGAGTTCCTCACTTCGTTTGACCCCGACAGTGAGACTGCCGGTGCCGCCGTGGTGCCTATCTCGACTGTAGAGGTGGCCGACCGCTTCCTGCGCACTCATGTCGAGCCGGGCGCTCCGCTCTATCTGGCATGGAATATTTCGGTAGCTTCGGGCACTACCCCCGACAAGGCCCCCGGTCTGGCTATCGATGATATACGTATCGAGGCTACTTTCGCCGAATCCGACCCGGACTGGACCGAACCCGAAACGCCGGAAATCAATCATTCGGGCATATATATGCGCGGTGTCGACGGTTGGGATCCTACGGATGAATGGGAGTTCAACAAACTGTCGGACACGCTTTTCGAACTGCGCGACAAGAAGGTGAGCGGGTCGTTTAAGATTGCCGATGCCGACTGGAGCGCTTCGTGCAATTACGGATCCAACGGCACGTCGATCCTGATGTCGGAGCCTTATCTGCTTAAGTCAGGCACCGACGATAATATCTCTTGCGGCGGGATGACGTTTGACTGCGCCCGCGTGGTGCTCTCCATAGAGAACGGCACCGCCACGCTGCTGCTTGAGCCGAATGAGGATATGTCGGGACTTACGTCGGTATATATGGTAGGCGATTTCAACGGGTGGAACTATATGGATCGCTCCGGCGAACTGACGCTCGATGAGTCTACCGGTTCGTTCTCCGGCAGGGTGACGATGCAGCCCGGTGCCGACGGCATGTCGCACTGGCGCCTCTACCAGCGCCTCGGTATGGCGGGTGTATGGGGTCTTGAGGCCGATGCCACCGCCCCCTCCCCTCTCGAAGGGAAGCTGTCGAAGGGTGCCACCGGGTATGTGGCTACCCCGGCCGGCACTTACGACATCACCATATCGCTCAATGAGGATGGGATCGGCTCTTACACGCTGACCGCCGTGGAGGCCGTGGCAACCGACCTTACCGTCAATCCGCAGCACACAGTGCTTGTGCCCGGACTGCCGGATCAGGTGCGCGTGCTGTCGCTCAATAATTCGCTGATACATTACAACGACCAGAGCGCCATGTTCAACGACATCGCCCTCTCTATGGGGAAGGATGCCGAATGGACCAAACATACGCTGCTCGGCAAGTCGCTCGCCACTCACTGGAATGAGGGTGACGGGATGGCCGGGGACGGTCTGCCGGGTGCGAAGATGATGGTGCGCTCGCAGCCGTGGAGCCATATCATCCTGCAGGAGCAGAGCAGTCTGCCGCGCACGGACCCGGCTACGTTCCGCGACAATGTGGCCCGCTGGGTGGAGTATATCCGCGAGGCGTGTCCGAATCCTAATGCTGTGATTATCCTGCCCGTCAACTGGGCTTATGCCGGCGACTGGAGCAATTTCACATCGTTCAATGATATCTTCCTGAACAATTACCGCGAGGTGGCCGATGAATTCGGTGTGGTGCTCTGCCCGGTGATGAATGCGTATCAGATGATGTACGATGCCGAGGGTGCGGAGGGTCTGGCTCCCTGGTTCCAGGACGACCGTCACCCCACCGACATGAGCACCTATATGGCGGCATGCATGGAGTATGGTCTGATCTTCGGTGAAGACCCGGCTTCGATATCCTATCACCCCGCTTCTGTAAGCGTGAATGATGCGGAGGCTATGCGTGCCTATGCGTCGGCTGTGCTTGGCGGATTCACGCAGTCGGTCAATCATCATGCGGCTACTGTGGCCGTTTCGGCCGAGGTCACTGATGCCTTCGGTCTGGTGCTCCCGCAGGAGGATGTGCGCTACTCTGTAAGCGATGGCGCGGAGATTTCGGCTGATGGTGTATTCCATGCCACTGCTCCGGGTGAATATACGGTGACTGTATCGGCTGCCGGATTCGAACGCTCGGCTACGGTGACAGTGGCCGAGGCTGTGACTGAGATGCCCTACAATCCGGCAATTCCTCTGAGTGCGGATGCCCCCGCATATTCCCAGGATTTTGATTCTATGGGTGATGCGGCTGATGCTGCGCTTCCGGAAGGTTGGCGCATCGACCGCACGGATGCACCCCGCGCCACAGGCCTCTTCCTTGACGCAGCCCTGCAGACCACCTATGCCGGAGGTCCCGATCTTCCTTCGAATGCGAAGAACGGTGTGTGGAATTTCGGCCCGGATGAGGCTGACCGTGCCGTAGGCGGCATCACTACCGGTGTGGCTGGTGGCACACGCGCTGTCAATGTCTATGCACATTTCATCAATGACGGCGTGCGCACGCTATCGTCAATTGACCTTGCCTATGATGTGGAGAAGTACCGCGACGGTAATAATGCAGCCGGTTTCTCGGTGCAGCTTTATACTTCGGTCGACGGTCGGTCGTGGTCTCCCGCGGGCTCTGATTTCAATACGGTATTCCCGGCATCTGCCGCTACTGCGGGGGCTTCTGTGGTGCCGATCGAGACGAAGTCGGTAAGCGCGTCGCTCCCGGTGGGTCTGCGCCCCGGATGCGACCTGTATCTGGCATGGAACATCTCTGTAAGCAGCGGCAGCGAGTGTCAGGGTGCCCCTGCTCTTGCCATCGATAATGTAAGTCTGTCGGCTGTGGCGGAGGAGATTCCGACTTACGACTGGTATATCTTCGTGGAGGATAACACCGGCTATGACGCTCTGGGTCTCTATGCCTATGGCGATAAGGAAATCTGGGGAGCATGGCCCGGTCAGGCGCCCATTGATACGCAGGTAATCGAGGGCATTGTATATAAGGTGTTCGGACATAACGAGGCTTCGGGCAGTTACAATATCATCCTCAATAACTGGAACCGCAGTCTGCAGCTCCCCGACTATCCCGTCAGCGGCGGACGCAACTATTATTTCTCGGCTTCACCCGAGAAACTGACCGAACTCTTTACGAGCGGTCTGGATGAAGTGCGCGATGAGGCTGCAATCCATCTGAGTTCTGACTCGCTTTTCTGCTGTGATGCGTCGCGGATTGAGGTCTACTCCGTAGCGGGCACTGTAGCGGCCCGTGCGGAGTCCGACACAATCTCCATCTCCACTCTCCCGGCCGGCACCTATATCGCGGTAGCCACTACGGGCGATTCCATCGCCACTCTCCGCTTCATGAAGCGCTGACTCTGCTGATTTCCCTACGCAATCTTATCTCCGGCTGCGGTGCCTCGCTCTCTGCGGGTGCGCCGCAGCCTTTTCTTTTACCAATAACCATCACACTCTCTTCAAGACGTTCCAAACATAAGTAAAATCTCACTATTCTTTTTGTTTGGGAAGAAACAATCCTTATTAATATTAATATATATTATATAGTTCAAACATTCTGATAAAAAAATCGAGGATATCTACAACTGGCTCTTTGAAATTATAATCCACTGTATTTCAACATTATAAAAAGGAATATAACAATATTCAATCACATCCGGATAATTATCCAAAGTAATTTTTATCCTAAAGTATACCCCCTGATTTCGTTTTTTTTCATTATATTTGCAATGTTTAAACACTATACTCCTTGTAATCATACTTCGAGTAATCCGATTCTTAAGAATCTACCCGTGATTATTAATTTAATGTTTAACCTCAAATCCTTTTCTGTATGAAAATTTCAGACATGGAGACACTCCTTGAACAGGAGATGCAAGCTGTTCGAGGTGGAACTGGCGGAAAGATATGCGAATGCGTAACAGCCGCCGGTGCCGGGGCTGGTGGAACGCAGTGTAATTGCGAAAACGCAGCAAATCTAACTGGAGAAGTTTCGGTTAGTTGCAGGTGTAGCAGCGGTGCAACTGTGTCAGGAGGTAGTCTTATCAAACCTCCATCCCTCGAGTGCCATGTAGGCCTTAACTGATCTTTAGAGGGTGACTGACTGAAGCCATTCAGTCACCCTCTTCTGCCCTCTTCTTTTAAGAATTTATCTAACATCTAAGCGCCATGTACATATCATTAGCTCCTGGTTATTCTATCCGCAATGACCGCGACTGCTCATATGTAGTGAAGATAGCGAGAGTACCCGATACTGCTGACATTGAACTCGGTGGTCTTGCCATCCCTTCTTTTATGGGATGGATTATCTCAAATCTTGGAAATCTACCATATGAGGAGAATGTAAAAAGCATCTCTGAAATGACCGGAATCTCCGCACGTGCAATTCGGAGCTTCCTCGACCAACTCATTGAAAATCAAGAACCTCAGAGCATTAAGGTCAACGACAAAATATCCGTAGTATTTCCACCAAATCTACTAAGAAAATTTGAATCGCCGACTTCAAGCAATCATTTTGAGGTACCGGATTTCGACTGGCAGAAAGACTATACATATACCCGTCCATCAGCTCCGTTATCAGTCAATCTGATGGTTACTACAAAATGCACTACTGACTGTAAATACTGTTATGCAAACCGTGGGTTACAGTCTCTTCTCACTACAGATGAGATGATTGACTTAACAAAACATTTCAAGGAAATTGGCGTAATCAACCTTAACCTTACCGGTGGTGATATTTTCGCTCATGAAGGTTGGGAAAAGCTACTTAAAACTGTAGTGGAGGTGGGATACAACCCATTTCTATCTACTAAAACGCCAATTTCAGCTGAAAAGGTTCGATTCCTAAAGGAAATCGGATGTACAGTTTTACAGTTCTCTATAGACTCCTGCAAACCTGAGGTACTTCACGAGCTGATAAATGCCGATATGGAGTACATATCCCGCGTGAAAGCAATGTTTGACGCATGCACGGAATATGGCATTCAGGTCAATGCACGCTCTGTTATTACAAGTCTCAGCTGCGATTTACCTTCAATAAAAGAGCTTTACGCATTCCTTTCCGGATTCGATTGTGTTACTGAATGGAGTCTCACACCTGCCTTCTTCTCCGAATATAAGGAAGAACTTTACAAATACCTCGAGCCCGAGAACAAAGATTTTGAGACTCTGTATGCATTCTTTGCATCCAATGAGCTTAAGTTGAAAGTCTATATCAATAAACTTGACGAGAATGGATATAGCTTGAAACGATGCGATACAGTCGAAAATTTTGTAAAAGACAATACCATCTGTCTTGCAAACAGTACTGTAATCTCCATTCTCGCTAATGGGAAATGCAGTATCTGCGAGATGCTTTACGAACACGAAGAGTTCATACTCGGAGATATCCGCAAGGAAAGACTTGACACCATCTGGAATTCGCCTAAGGCGCTATACCTCTATAATCCTCCGCAGGAAGATGTTAATCCTAAATCGGCATGCAGCAAATGTAAGGTCTACGGCTCCTGTAAGCAGACTATGGGGAAGAGAGTCTGCTACATGGATATTGTGAAGAGCGGTCAGTTGCATGACGGTCCCGACCCTCGTTGTCCTGAGGCTCCAGAATCTGATAAGATATATTAATATCAAATATCTGTCAATTATGAACTATACGAATAAAAAGAATATGTCCACCCGCACAAAAGTTTGGAAAGGGGCGACGATGCTGAGGAGGATGTGCGTATGCGCGGCGGTGACACTGTCGGGTGCGGTGGGGAATCTGATGGCTAAGGAGGTGGTGATTGTGGCGGAAGGTGATAACGAACCGGTGGAAAATGCAGCTGTAACTTTTTATAATGTGGTGCGCGATTCAATCGGGGCTACTCGATCGGATGCTCACGGCAGGGCTACCGTGTTGAAGGACGGGCGGTATGCGATGGCCGAACATGATATGTTCGCTCCCAAAATGAAACAACTCTCAGACGGCGAACTTACCGATACCTTATCACTGAAGAAAGCTACTGAAATAGATGAACTGGTGGTAGAGGCCTCCGACAATAATAAAGACCTGCATCGGAGTTATGTGATTCCAAGGGACGACATGAAGCGATATAGCAATGTTTATCAGGCGCTTAATGAAATCCCCAACGTTATCGTGATGCCCAATAACGCGCTTTACTTCGAGGGTAGCGAGAATGTAAAACTTCTCCTTAACGGTGTAGATACCTCAATTATCGAACTTCGCGCACTCGACAAGGATGATATACTGAAAATAAATACCTACAGTATTGCTCCGGCCCGCTACAGAGTCGAGGGGTATGACGCGGTGATTGACGTGATTACAAAGAGTTCGCTGAGAGGTGGCAATGCTTCAATTTCGGTTGATCAGGCTCCTTATCCGCTGATCGGTGAGAATTCAGCCGCACTGTTCTACAATTACAGAAGTTCACGCTTCTCCGCCATTTACAGTAATTCCAATAACCATCAGACACGCTATCGGCAATCGGAATTTCTTGATTATGACTATGACGGAGTGGAGTATTACAAACATAAGGACGGTCTCGACTCCCACAGGAATCGAGACAACAACTCCCTTACATTAGGATACCAGACGGTAAAACCGGGTGAGTATCAATACACTGCCCAGCTGAGCGGCTCCATATCACGCAACGGTACGGATCTGCTGCAACGCGTCACATCCCAGTCGAATCCGATGCCGTATGATGCCAATAATGAGTTATACATCGGTTCGAACGATGTCGTCCTGAGGAATTATTTTGAGAAAACACTTGGCGACAGAGACAATCCCGGCACTCTTGTGGCCAGTCTGACTCTGCAACGCACAAATTCAGATTACTTATCCCGCTACCGCGAGTTTGAATCAGGAGCTGCCGACCCTACAGTCAGCGAGGGATCGCAATACGACATTCAGTTCAGCAATGCCGTAGCCAATCTGATATACTTCTTCCCTTATAAGAAATGGGGAAGCCTTAGCCTGTCGGTCTACGATGGATTCAACTACAGCCGCTATCTTGAACCATCCATACGCACCACGCAGCGCAAGAACGTGGCCGGTGCATGGGCTCAGTATTATAAGGGGCTGGGGAAATTCATTGTATGGGTCACTGCCGGTTTACAAAATGAATACACCTACTCGTCGGTAAGCGACCGTAAACAAAGTGAATGGAATCCCAGCATAACGGCTTATTTATATTACAATATCACGCGGAGTTTCCGACTCAGCGCCTCTTATTCTCTCTCCACAGCCGCTCCCTCAATCTCCCAGATGAGCCAAACCAACCAGTGGCTCGACACCCGACTGATATTTCACGGCAATCCTTACCTGCATTCTTACACGCAGCATCAGGTATCACTCGCAGCTGTATATGGCTCCAAATATGTGGATTTTACCCTTATCGGAAGTTACTCCGACATCCCGGGCAGAATCTGCGAGAATTTCCAGGAAGGTCCCAACAGCATGCTGGAGACCCTTATCAACCTTGATAAATACCGCGAACTGACAGGTACCCTCCAGTTTACCGTGAAGCCTCTCGGCTCCACCATATGGACTATTGACGCCCGCATCATCGGAGGGCGGCTAAAAGGGGCAAGTCCGACTTACGACTGGACCGGCTACCGGTTTCAGTTAATGCCCTATACCTCGCTCAATCTTGAGAAATGGACTGTATACGCCTCATATCAGTACCCCGGCAAACTTGCCATCGGACAGCTCATAATGCCCCGTACCGAATCGTGGAGAGTGGGCTTCAACTACCGTCCGAAGGAATCTCTGTCGCTCGGCATGAGTATACAATGCCCGTTTGGGAAAGGGTGGAAGGAGTCGCAGCGCACTGTGGCCGAATCTCCGGTGCAGCTTAATTCGGAGATTTTCGCACGCGACCGCGCCAATCTCGTGAGCCTGATGCTCGAATGGAACGTCTCCTTCGGCAAGAACCGCAAGCGTCAGGCCGAGCAGCGCATCAACATCTCTACGGAAGAGAACGGCGTGCTGCAGAAACTCTGATACCACGTTTCCGAATCTTCCCAAGCCCCCGCGGAACGCCTAAGGCCTAACATCTACGGCCTAAAGCCTAACGCCTAAGGTACCCATTAACGGGAGAAACGGCAAGCCCTATTCGGGGCTGCTCCGTTTCTCCCTTCTTTTTTGGGCGGAGCTCTTTGCTTTTAAAAGTAGCCGAATTTGACATTTCTGGCGCAATCTTGTAAGTTTTGTCACAGTCGCTGACCGGCACGGCAACACCCAATTTTCACACTTACAAGACTCATCTCTCTGATATTCTGACATTTATAAATTTTAAAGGTTTTTATAAACGGCATCCGCGAAACTTTTAGCACGCTATTTGTTTATTTAGGTGAAAAGGAAATTAAATATTTCCCTTCCATATCCGCTACCCTCGGGCACGGAAGCCGTCAGTCCCCACCGCTGCATCGGGGACGCGGTTTTGAGAGCGCCCGCTGCGGCAGGCTTACGGATATGGGGCACCGGGAAATATCCTCCATACGTAAAATAATAAACTAAAAAACTTATAGAAACCATGGGAAAAATTATTGGTATCGACTTGGGAACCACCAACTCTTGTGTAGCCGTACTTGAAGGCAAGGATCCGGTTGTGATCCCCAACAACGAAGGACGCAACACCACTCCGTCGGTAGTGGCATTCGTCGACGGCGGCGAGCGTAAGGTGGGCGACCCCGCAAAACGTCAGGCCATCACTAACCCGACCCGCACCATCTACTCCATCAAGCGTTTCATGGGTGAGAAGTGCGATCAGGTGACCGACGAAATCAAGCGTGTCCCCTATAAGGTGGTATGCCAGAATGACCTCCCGAAGGTAGACATCGATGGCCGCGACTACACTCCGCAGGAGATTTCGGCCATGATTCTTCAGAAAATGAAGAAGACCGCCGAGGATTTCCTCGGTCAGGAGGTGACTGAGGCTGTTATCACAGTCCCCGCTTATTTTAACGACTCTCAGCGTCAGGCCACTAAGGAAGCCGGTGAAATCGCCGGTCTGAAGGTGCGCCGTATCGTAAACGAACCTACTGCCGCTGCCCTGGCCTATGGACTCGACAAGTCGCAGAAGGAGGAGAAAATCGCGGTATTCGACCTCGGTGGCGGTACTTTCGATATCTCTATCCTGGAACTCGGCGACGGTGTGTTTGAAGTGAAGTCCACCAACGGTGATACTCACCTCGGCGGTGATGACTTCGACAACGTGATCATCGACTATCTGGCCGATGAGTTCCAGAAGAACGAAGGCGTCGACCTCCGTAAGGACCCGATGGCAATGCAGCGTCTGAAAGAGGCTGCCGAGAAGGCCAAGATCGAGCTTTCAAGCTCTACTTCCACTGAAATCAACCTCCCCTATATCACTGCTACAGCTACCGGCCCGAAGCACCTCGTGCTCACTCTGACCCGCGCCAAATTCGAGCAGCTGGCTTCGAAACTGATCGATGCCGTGACTGCCCCCTGTATGAAGGCGCTTCAGGATGCAGGCCTTACCGCAGCCCAGATCGATGAGGTAATCCTCGTGGGTGGCTCTACACGTATCCCGGCTATTCAGGAACAGGTGAAGAAGATCTTCGGCAAGGAACCCAACAAGGGTGTCAACCCCGATGAGGTTGTGGCTATCGGTGCCGCCATCCAGGGCGGTGTGCTCAGCGGCGATGTGAAGGATGTGCTTCTGCTCGACGTTGTGCCTCTGTCGATCGGTCTGGAGACTATGGGTGGCGTAATGACCCGTCTTATCGAGGCCAACACCACTATCCCGACCCGCAAGAGCGAGGTATTCTCTACTGCAGCCGACAATCAGCCTGAAGTGACTATCCGCGTGCTCCAGGGTGAGCGCCCGATGGCTGCCGACAACAAACTGCTCGGCGAGTTCAACCTCGCAGGTATCGCTCCCGCTCCGCGTGGCGTGCCTCAGATTGAGGTGACTTTCGAGGTGGATGCCAACGGTATCCTGAATGTTTCGGCCAAGGATAAGAACACCGGCAAGGAGCAGTCTATCCGCATCGAGGCTTCCAGCGGTCTGACCGACGCTGAAATCAACCGTATGCGTGAGGAGGCCAAGGCCAACGAGGCTGCCGACAAGAAGGCCAAGGAGCGTGCCGACAAACTCAACCATGCCGACTCCATGATCTTCCAGACCGAGAAGCAGCTCGCCGAACTCGGCGACAAGATTCCGGCCGACAAGAAGGCTCCCGTAGAGGCTGCCCTTGAGCGTCTGAAGGAAGTTCACAAGAACCAGCTCGTTGAGGATATCGACTCTGCCGAGAAGGCTCTTAGCGATGCGCTCCAGGCCGCAGCGCAGGACATCTACGCCGCCCAGCAGGGCGCGGGTGCCGCAGCCGGTGCCGCAGGTGCTTCCGCACAGCCCCAGCAGAACGATGAGAAAGACATCACCGACGTAGACTTCGAGGAGGTGAAATAATCCCTCAGAATATAGAAACACAGAAACAAACACATAAATGGAGTGTAGCCCCCACGGCTACACTCCATTTTCATTCCACCAGCCACGCGCCCAAAGCCTAACGCCTAAGGCCTAAAGCCTAAAGCCTAATTCCTAATTCCTCCCTCCTAATTCCTAATTCCTAAAAGCCTCAATTAGACTATTTCCGCAACTTCTGCGTTGAATAAGAAAAGATTATATGATATGTCGGAAGAGCAGATGAACAGTTATCGACTTACTTCGATGGAGGAGCCTGGCGATGAGCGTATGGCCCAGATTATGAGGGAGGTTGCCGAAGAGGCCCGGGAAAGCACCCGCCGAGCTGCCGCACGCGTGGCAGCCGGAATTGAAGCCGCCTCGCTGGAGGCCCAGAAAAAATGGGGCGATGCTATAAACAGAATAAAGAATGACGGAAAATAATCATCGCCCTGTTCTGATCGTAATTGCCGGACCCAACGGGTCGGGCAAAACTTCCGTGACCACCAAGATTCTGCATCATGAATGGCTGGAGGATTCGGGTTTATCGGCAGGATATACGGTAATCCCGCTGCCCGGCAACTCTGGCAGGGGGCGCGGGAGCGACCCGAGCGGACATATTGCAATTTTTAGCATGGTATAGAGGGCAAGCGGGCGCTATATCGCTTTTTTTTGCTAATTTTGCAGTATGGATTTCAAAGTTGAAGCTACGGCTCCGGGCACGAATGCCCGCGCCGGCATGATTTCTACGGATCACGGCATGGTGCCGACTCCTATTTTTATGCCCGTCGGAACGGTGGGCAGTGTGAAGGGTGTGCACTTCCGTGAACTCCGCGATGACATCGACGCCAAGATCATTCTCGGCAATACATATCACCTCTACCTGCGTCCGGGTCTCGACATCCTGCGCCGGGCGGGAGGTCTGCATAAGTTCAACGGCTGGGACCGCCCGATACTTACCGACTCAGGCGGCTTTCAGGTGTTCTCCCTTTCGGCCAACCGCAAACTAAAGGAGGAAGGCGCCTATTTCCGCAGCCATATCGACGGCTCGAAACATCTGTTTACACCGGAAGGGGTCGTAGACATCGAACGCATCATCGGAGCCGACATCATGATGGCCCTCGATGAGTGCCCTCCCGGCACGTCGGACTATGATTATGCCAAGAAGTCGCTCGGACTGACCATGCGATGGCTCAAACGCGGATGGGACCGCTATAAGGCCACGGAAGGTCTTTACGGTTACCGGCAGGCTTACTTCCCCATCGTGCAGGGGTGCGTATACCCCGACCTGCGCCGCGAAGCGGCCAAGGCGGTGGCCGACTTCGGTGCCGACGGCAACGCCATCGGCGGCCTGGCAGTGGGCGAACCTACGGAGAAGATGTATGAGATGATCGAGGTGGTCAATGATATCCTCCCCGCCGATAAACCACGCTATCTGATGGGTGTAGGCACTCCCGCCAATATCCTTGAAGCCATCGACCGCGGTGTCGACATGATGGACTGCGTGATGCCCACGCGCAACGGCCGCAACGGGATGCTCTTCACCCGCAACGGAATAATGAACATGCGCAACAAGAAATGGGCCGATGATTTCTCTCCGCTCGACGAGGGGGGGGCCTCTTACGTGGATGAGGTATACTCGAAAGCCTACGTGCGCCATCTTTTCGTAAGCAACGAACTGCTGGCCATGCAGATAGCTTCAATCCACAATCTGGCATTCTACCTATGGCTCGTGGGCGAGGCCCGACGCCACATCATCGCCGGCGATTTCGCTACGTGGAAACCGACCATGGTCGAGGCCGTGACCCGACGCCTCTGATACCCTGCTCCGGATACGCGTCCACAGTCTTCTCCCTCACTGCAATCCGGACATAAGCTCAACCTGCATCATCACCCCCGCTACCCCGCCATCCCCAAGGATATGCGCAAGTCAATAATCAACATACCCCCTATGCTGCTCTCCCCCTTCCGCCATATGAAGGGGGCCTGCCGCCGCATATGGAGGGTTACGATTCTCGACCGTTATATCCTCCGGCAGTTTCTTGGCACTTACTTCATGGCCACGATCCTGTTTCTGGCCGTCATAGCGATGTTTGATGTCACCGAGAAACTCGATGCATTCCTCACCGCCCCGCTGAAGGAGACTCTCTTCGATTATTTCGCCTCCTTCCTCCCCTATTTCGCCAATCAGCTGTCGCCGCTGTTTGTGTTCATTTCGGTGATTTTCTTCACCTCCAAACTTGCAGGCAATTCCGAAATCATAGCCATTCTGGCAAGTGGCGTGAGCTACCGGCGTCTGCTGCGCCCCTACATGATAGGGGCCGCCGTGCTGGCAGCCCTCACTTTCGCGCTGAGCAATTACATCATCCCCCCGACCAACACGGCGCGTATCGCGTATACCAACAAGTATGTGCGCAACAAGAGCGTAGAGTCAGGCACCAACATCCAGCTTATGGCCTCACCGGGGAATGTGGTGTATATCAACAGGTTTGAAAACTCCAACAAGACGGCCTACCGATTCTCGATGGACCGCTTCGACGACAAGACCATCCGCTCGCGCCTCACGGCCCGGCTGGCACAGTATGACTCTACCCGCCAGTACCACTGGCGCCTGACCGACTACATGATCCGTAATTTCGACGGGATGAAGGAGACGGTGACCATCGGCACATCTCTCGACAGCGTGATACCCATCGAGCCGAAGGACTTCCTCATCGCAGCCAACGACCAGGAGACCCTGACCACCCCGCAGCTCACCGACTATATCGAGAAGCAGCGTATGCGCGGTGTGGCCAATATCAAGGCCTTCGAGATCGAACGCGAGAAGCGGTATGCCGCCACTGCAGCCGCCTTTATCCTGACGCTGATCGGCATGTCGCTCAGCTCGCGCAAGGTGAAGGGTGGAATGGGTATCAACATAGGCATCGGTCTGGCGTTGAGTTTCAGTTACATACTGTTCTCTACCGTCACCAGTTCGCTGGCAATCAACGGTCTGACCACCCCCTTCGTGGCAATGGAGATCCCGAATGTGGTGTATCTCGCCATCGGCATATATCTCTTCAGAAGGGCTTCACGCTGACCATCCCCTCCCCTCGCCAACATGAATCTCAACTTTCCCTCTATCCATATGAAGAAGAAACCCAATCCGATAATCAAACACAACTTTGCCGCTCGCCATCCGGTAATAGTGAATCTGGTAATCATCCTGGCAGTGGCTGCCTTAGGAATATGGATAATCTATTTCTCGATAGCCCTCTTCACCCGGCACGGTCAGAGCGACAAGGTGCCCGGCGTGGAGAACATGACCTATACACAGGCCATCGAGGTGCTCCACGACCACGGCTTTAAGGTGGATATCCGCGACTCGCTCTATAAGGATGACGTGAAGCCGGGATTCGTGATAGAGCAGTTTCCGAAAGCCAACTCTATCGTGAAGCCGGGTCGGAAGATTTTCCTCTATATCAATGCCGTGCATCCGAAGGAAGTGGTGATCGACGACGACAATCACCCTATGGAGGATGCCCTGCGCAGCTTCTCATACCGCTCGGCAATGGCCAAACTGCAGGAACTTGGGTTTAAGAACATCAAGGTGGTGCGTGTGCTTGGCGACAATGAGTGTGTGGCCAAAATCACGGCTAACGGCACTACGGTGAAGAAGATGCAGAAGGTGCCCGTCAATGCCAAGATCGTGATGCAGGTCTACGATGGCCGTCTGGCTGAAATCACTGACTCGCTGATGGGCGAGGAGGTGCTGGCCAATATCCGCTCCGGAGCTTACGAAGGGGGCTACGATGCCGACTACGACAATGACGGCGGACAGGATTATTCCTCCTCCTCTTCTTCTTCGGCTACCCCTTCCGAGCCCTCGGCTCCCTCTTCTCAATCCGCACCCTCATCATCTCACAGGGAAGAGGAGGAGGAAAGTATCGAGTTCTTCTGATCTGACCGATTTCTCCCGCCTCACCGGCGACACGACACGACGGATGCGGAAGCTATTGCGGTGTAACATGACTGACTGCCCGTCATCCCCCCGCCGCTCCCCTTCCACACACACGATTCTGATAATTAAGATGAACGATAATCCCATACCCGGTCCGGCCGGGGAGCCGCGACAGCTTCCCGACACGCACGACCATCCCGACCGGTCTGCGGCCGGCTCCGTATCGGCTTCGGATGCCGACGGGAATAACCTCCTGCCGACAGATGCCGCTTTAGATGCCGATGACATCACTGATGATGCCGATGATATCGCCGATGATGGCGATGTGCCGGCAGAGCCACTCTTCGTCACTGCCGACGGTAAGGAGATGTTTGAGCATTTCCGCTTTGTGGCCGACAAGGGGCAGAAGATGCTCCGTGTCGACAAGTTTCTCGTGGCCCGAATGGAGAAGACCTCGCGCAACCGCATTCAGCAGGCAGCCGATGCCGACTGCATCGTGGTCAATGGCCGCCCCGTAAAATCATCATATAAGGTCAAGGCCGGCGATGTGGTGAGCATCGTGATGGATCGCCCGCGCTACGAACTTGAAATCATACCCGAAGATATCCCCCTCGACATTGTGTATGAGGATGATGCGCTACTGGTGGTCAACAAACCGGCCGGTCTCGTGGTACACCCCGGCCATGGCAATTACACCGGCACTCTGGTCAACGCCCTGGCATGGCACTTCAAGGATAATCCCGACTACGACGTATCCGACCCGCGCCTGGGACTGGTGCACCGCATCGACAAGGATACGAGCGGTCTGCTCGTGGTGGCAAAGACCCCCGAGGCAAAGACTCACCTCGGGCTGCAGTTCTTCCACAAGACTACTCATCGCGAATACCGCGCCCTCGTATGGGGAGGATTCCCCGAAAAAAAAGGCACCATCACCGGCAACATAGCCCGCAATCCGCGCAACAAACTGCAGATGGCCGTATTCGACAATCCGGAAATCGGCAAACATGCCGTCACACACTACGAGGTGCTTGAGGATTTCGGATACGTGAGTCTGGTGAAATGCGTGCTTGAGACCGGCCGCACCCATCAGATCCGCGTGCATATGCAGCACACCGGGCATCCGCTCTTCAACGATGCACGCTACGGCGGCGACCGGATACTGAAAGGCACTACATTCGCAAAGTACCGGCAGTTCATCGACAATTGCTTCGCCATATGCCCCCGTCAGGCACTTCATGCCAAGACGCTCGGATTCGTGCACCCCGTCACCGGAGAGCAGATGGACTTCGATTCCCCTATCCCCCCCGATATGGCCGCACTCATAGAGAAATGGCGCGGATACACCGCTTCTTCAATATGAATGCCGATGGCGATTAACAATTATTTACAGTTTTTCATCCCATCTTAAATTGCTCGTAGTCTATTGCCCGTGCAAAAGTGTTATATTTGCAGGATAATGGGCTGCAGCCCCTTTTCCACTTCCCTCAAAGTGGCTCTTTTACCTCGAAATTCTTTAGTATATCATGACTCCCGACATAGATTTCTCAGATATCGCTCCGCTTGACGACTCTGTGTTTCACGATACGATGGCCCGTCTCGTGAAGGAACCCGGTTTCCTTCACGCCGTGAAGTATGCCATGCCCCCGGAAGACACTCCGGCTCTGATTGAGGACCTTCTGAAAATCGACAATAAATATGACTTCCAGCACCAGGTGATGTTCCCCTTCCTTGAGATGCTCGCCAAGACCACTACCTCCGGTATCTCCCTTGGCGGTATAAAGCATCTCAATCAGGCGATGAACTATACGTTTATCACCAATCACCGCGACATAGTGCTTGATGCCTCTTTCCTGAATCTGGCTTTCCTGCGACGCGACCTCCCCACTTCCGAGGTCGCCATAGGCGACAATCTCCTGATTTTCCCCTGGATCAGTGATCTGGTGCGGCTCAACAAGAGTTTTATAGTGAAGCGCAACACCGGGCTGCGCGAGGGACTCGTGGCAGCCAAAAAGCTGTCGGCATATATACATCACTGTCTGCTGGAAAAGAAGGAGTCCGTATGGATCGCGCAGCGTGAAGGGCGCGCCAAGGATTCTTCCGACCACACTCAGGAGTCGCTCGTCAAAATGCTTGCGCTGGGCGGACAGGGGAGTTTCATGGAGCGGCTGAAGGAGATCAACCTGATGCCGGTGGCAATCAGCTATGAGTATGACCCCAACGACTATCTGAAAGCACGCGAGTTCCTGCTGCGCCGGCGCAATCCCAATTTCCGGAAGTCGCAGCGCGACGACCTCTTCTCAATGGAGACCGGACTGCTGCAGTTCAAGGGGAAGGTACACTTCCAGCTCACGCCGCGCATCAACACCAAGCTCGACCAGATCGGAAATTTCAAGGATACCAACACTGCTGCCCGCTATGTGGTGAAGATTATCGACCAGGCCATACACCGAAGCTATATGATCTTCCGCATCAACTATATAGCATTCGACCTGCTGCACGACACCGACCGCTTCAGCGCCTGCTACACTCCGGAGCGCAAAGCCGAAGTGCTGGACTATTTCAACTCACAGCTTGATAAGGTAGACCTCACGGATATCACTCCCGAGGAGCGCGACTACATGATGACCATGATGCTCACCATGTATGCCAATCCGCTCAAAAACAAGCTCCGCACCATCCTCGGCGGAATAGAATAAAAGCTTCAGCGCCGGGAAGGGGAAAAGCGCCTCTCCTTTATCCTTGATTCTTAACCCAAAGACTCTCTTATGCGAATACCTTTGCTCATGGCCCTGTCGCTCTGCATCCTCTCCGTAGCGACCGACCTCTATATCTACTGCGACCTGCGGCGCAATTTCCCGCGCCGCCCGTGGGCCGCCCGCATCTACGGCATATTTGCCGTAATTTGCTGGATCTTCCTCGCCGTATGCCTGCTGATGCCGCGCCGCGACTCCGACTCCGGCATCCTGTTTCAGATGTGGGGTATCTACAGTTACCTCTCTCTGCTGATCCCCAAGACTATCTTCTGCCTCCTATCCCTCATCGGGCAGATTCCACGCCTTTGGAAGTCACGCGGCGTGAAACTCGGCATGTGGGCCGGTCTCCCATTAGCCTGCCTGATTTTCATTTCCATGTGGTGGGGTGCGGCAGTGACTCGCCGCCAGATAGATGTGGTGGATGTAGATGTCTACAGTCCCCGACTCCCGCAGGCTTTCGAGGGATACCGTATCGCTCAGATTTCCGACCTCCATACCGGCACATGGGGCGATGACACTTCGTTTATCGAGGCGCTCGTTGACTCGGTCAATGCACAGAAGCCGGATATCATATTCTTTACGGGTGATATTGTCAACCGTCAGTCGAGCGAACTCGCTCCTTTCCTGAAGGCTCTGTCAAGACTGAAGGCTCCCGATGGAGTATACTCAATTCTCGGCAATCACGACTACGGCGACTACGTCGACTGGCCCTCTGAAGC
The DNA here is from genome assembly GCA_947176605.1 of uncultured Porphyromonadaceae bacterium. Lineage (GTDB taxonomy): Bacteria > Bacteroidota > Bacteroidia > Bacteroidales > Muribaculaceae > Lepagella. The sequence continues at coordinate 1,655 of CAMWRH010000002.1, read as the reverse complement.
CGATAAGCGCGAAAACCTGCAGTTGCTCAAAAACTGGGAGCGCCAGATCGGCTGGCATATGCTCAACAATGAACGCACGCAAATCATACACGGCAACGATACAATCCTGCTCATCGGGGTGGAGAACTGGGGCGAACCCCCGTTCTACCAGTACGGACATCTGGTCGATGCCTACCCGATAAGCCGCGACAGTGTCTACAACCTCAACGACGACCGTTACAAAATCCTCCTCACCCACAATCCCGAGCACTGGCGCCGCGAGGTGACGGGCATCAGCAATATCGACCTCTCTTTGGCCGGACATACCCATGCCATGCAGACCATCTTCCGTCTCGGCCCATGGAAATGGAGTCCGTCGGCCCTGCGCTATGAGCAGTGGGGCGGACTCTATCAGAAGCAGAACCCGAAGGGTGAGACGCTGCAGATCTACGTCAATATCGGTGCAGGAGAGGTAGGGATGCCGTTCCGTATCGGCGCTACCCCCGAGATCACCATCCTCACTCTCCGCAAGGGGGAAATCCCGCAGAAGTGATCTCATCGATGTGGAGACGGCATGACATTCAGCAATCCGGCGTACTCTCACCGGGATTATGCCTATGCTATCAGGAAAACACTGCGAATGAACCGATTGGAAATAAAAACGGAAGAGTGTGTTTGTCGCAAACACACTCTTCCTCATTTCAAATCACTACTCTTTCTATCTTCTTGATTCAATCTCAATTCTTTACCTTTAATTCGATCCGGCTGCCGGATTCAATTCCCAAAAACTCCCGATTCCCAAATCCTCTCCGCCGGCAGTCGCGACAGGTCGCAACCCTACCGACATCCCGATTCCCAAATCCCCTCCTCGGCAGTCGCGACAGGTCGCGACCCTACCGACATCCCTACTCCTAATTCCTCATTCCTAACTCCTAATTCCTATGATACACTGCTATATCGGACTCGGCAGCAACGATGGCGACCGCGAGGCGCATCTGCGCCATGCCATTGATTTCCTGTCGGAAATATGCTCTGCCGCCTATTGCAGCACTCCCTATGAGTCGGCGGCCATATCATCGCGCCCTTCCGCTCATAAGCCGCATTACCTCAACGCTGTGGCAAGCGTAGAATTCGATGGCGATATCGACACCCTGCAGGCCATGCTGAAAGCCGGGGAGGTCATGGCCGGACGCAATGCGGAAGCGCGTAGACTCGGACGAGTCCCAATCGATATGGATGTCGTGATTGCCAACGGCGAAGTGATACGCCCCGGCGACTATGCGCGGTATTATTTCCGTCAGGGATACGAGGAATTGCTTTCCACACTCGGTGCTCCCTGACCGCGGCATCACCCCGCCGCCGGCTGTCACGCACATCTAATATCTAATTTCAGAATACCTGATATACAATCCCCAAAACCCAGTTCAATACTAAAGCCTAAAGCCCGCCCAGTTGCGCAGCTCCCCCGCGTCAGCCCGTGCCTCGTAGTCCTGCGCCCGAGCTTTAGCGATGGGAAGTGCATCGCGAAGCCCGGCCCCAAAAGCCCAAGCTAAGACCTAAAGCCTAAGACCTAAGACCTAAAGCCTATTTTTTAGCAATCCTCACGGCTGCTCCACCGCCCGAAGCGAGGTTAAGGCGCAGACGCGTCTTGGAGTCGGCCTTGAGGGTACGGATGC
>CAMWRH010000001.1 GCA_947176605.1 uncultured Porphyromonadaceae bacterium | reverse complement strand
CAGTTAGCGGCTTAGCCAAGGCTGAACAACCTCAAATTTTACCGAATCATTGTAATATGATATCTGGAATAAACTAAAATATCCCGACTTGTTGAGATGATATTATTAAGTATATTAAATATCTTTCAGTGGGAAGAATATCCAGAAGCAGAAATCGCTCCATCTGCTTCTGGATATAATTTTTTAATACGGTAAAATAAGACATGGAGAAAGTAAATGTGAGGAAGAAGATGTTAAGGCAAAATATTATGTTAAATAGATAGGGAATCCACGGAATGTAGTTAATACTGAGTACTGACAATTGATATAACATTATGTAAAATATAAACCGATAAAAATTCCACTCTTGTTCGTCTTGAATCAAGGTAAGCGGGGTGAATTTGAGCAACCCATGACAATTGAATGATGCATGGGAGCACTCAATTGTGATGGGCTGGAAGCACTTACTTTTGACGGGCTGCAATCGGGCTGTCAGCGGCAGTCTGCACCCTGTCTGACGCGACTTAAGATGCTGTAGATAGAGTGGTGTTATGAAATTATCGGACAAACAGATTGAGACATAAAAATATTCGGATAACAAGTGTGGCCTGTACAGGCTTCTTAGACTGTTTCCGAACAAATAAAATGTAAACGCCGGGGTCGCAGATTTGGTCAGATTTGGCTCGCAGGTCATGGAGTATAGTGGACAATACGAGCCTTGGCGAAGCTTTGTCAAAACTGAGAAAATACAAACCGGAAGCGATCATCAGCGCAATATCCAATGAGGTCAGGAACTGATGTCATTGGTCTATGCTTCCCGTGGATTTCCAAACTGGAAGATGGTATATCATGCCATGCATTTCCACTCTCTGTCCGAATGGGCTGGATCCGGAAATTCCTGAGTGTGCTGATCGAAGGCCAACGTGCGTCTTGAGGACAATGCCTCGAACTAAATAAGTGCGTGATCGACAGCCGGAGTGTTCGTTCCGCACTCTGCGACTCGCAAAAGGGCGTTGAGCAATGGTCGATGGCTGTCGTTACGCACGGAATCTGCGCTCAGAACGCATCAGGGGGGCAGGAGAGTAAGAATTATAGCAGCCACCTAAGAATGTAAATTAGCGATTGTGTATAGTCAAACTTGGGCACACGGTGCCCTTCATTCCCATACAATTCATGCCCGATTGCGAATACAGAAATACAATAATACAAATGATGAAAATTATGTGATATTGACTTGCCGGTGTTGATTTGTTTTCTCATATCGTATTGCGAAATATAAGGCGAGTTACTTATGATATCGGTCGGGATACGAGCCATGAAATTAGTAGCATAGGTAATAACTATATCAAATAATATACCTGTATTTTGATGAATAATCAACGCAGTGTTGCTGCTTTATGTGCGCATTAATGATGGCTCGTAGAAGGATAATTTCGGGATGTGGCGGTATCAAATCAGAGGAGAATTGTTGGATAATTTACATAAACATAACCGTGAAATTGGGTTTTATGTCGAAATGTGATATACTCAATATGGTAGATCTACTGTATAAAATCAATGTTAATAATGATCTGTAATGTCAGAGAGATAAGTCATGTTTTTGACTTGACATTGGTTTTAAAGTGGCCAACTATATATATATATTACTCGTCTGGATGGGATTGTCGGGTTTGTAAGTAGAGATGAAATTGAGTAAATGTTCTATGTGGATATTGCATTATTCGATGTATAATGCACATGGTTGTGTACTGGAATCTCAAAAGAAGTATTGAGCGTGAATTGTGCGACTTTATATAGATGTATAGGGTGTGGAATTACCATAATATATTTTCGATGTTTATGATGGGAAGGATCATTTAAAGATGGCTTCCGATGTTAGATATCTCCATTTATAGCGATGTGTAAGATTAGAGTTGTCGAGATTCATTTTATAATACTTGTGAGCTCAATGATATATCTTGCCATTATGAATGGATATGACTACGGATAATCTGGTCTTGAATACTGAATTTTAAATGACATAAATCCGGTCCCGAATCAGACTCCATAGACGAATTTAGTATCGCAAAATTCAGTAATCACATAATCATATATATAGAGCGAGACGTCTAAATCGAGTGATTGAAAATGCTTTTTAGATTGAGACAGTGATAGGGTGTGTGGAAGTTGAACCGCAAGGTGAGATCATTAAGGAATCTAAGAATCTATGAAGAGCAAACGTTATTATGATTTTTATAAATTCACATTTGAGAGAGACTTTTTTCGGCTGTTTTTCCTGAGTTTTATCGGTCATAATATTGTCATTTATACTCTTCGTAACTTGCTAAATCAACCTAAAATCACCGGATATACATTCCTTATAGACCCTTATTTTACAGAATATGCTACATGCTATATGCTCCTATTATCTCAGTTAGATTACTTTATACTACGTGTGGAATGAGATATCTAAATTGACTATAAAGTGTAGATGGTTCGCAAATAAATCTTTCGTTACGATTCCTGTTGTGTATGGGCGGTTTATTATAGGATAAAGCAGGATCACTGTATAAGTATCTTCTGAGTAAATTGGTGAGATGCATCAATGAAATATAAAATGTCGAATGCCGTTATTGAGGCATCACTGATCATCTTGTCAGGTGCACGATTTGTAAGATTGATGCCGATAACTTGTAAAAACGGTAGAATATTCGTTCCTAATAAGTGTGTCTGGCCGATATTATCGGCCTCTCATAATTATAGCCATCAGTTCTTAATACGAAATCTTCCTATGTGTATTTATCTGTCGGTAACACCTATTATAGAGGAACCATCTTCAAAGCATATTACTCTCATCCATACGATTATGTTTCGCAGAAAGATTGCTCAAAATTTGCGGATTTTAGGATTATATCAGTGCTGACATATCTTTATGTCGGTCTGCGGCGTTATATGTATATGGATAGTGGCGATTATCCGGATGAACAACTCGTTGTCTGGAGTGTCATGACATTATGTATACGCCAATCAGATCTTGTCTAATGGCGGATTTTGTGAGTAAGTAATAGGTGCTGATGTTGAGAATTAATTTGAGTTAATTCTACTTCAATCGTTTTGAATATCGGCAATCACAAGATTTAGAATATGGTGTAGACAGGTGTAGATTCATTAGGAGAGATAGAGAATAATCTTACTCTCAACGTATGAATATCGGTATGCTCAATTGCACTATCCTCTGATTAATTCTATCGAGACATCAATCTGTAATTTCTACCAATACATGGAGACAGAATATGTAACTATAAATAGTTGCCCGAAACTTGAAGGAGCTCTTCAAACGTTCTGGGGCGAGATTTTTCACGATGGGGATGAGTATATACGGTCATTTTTTCAGTATTATTTCTCTGATTCCTACAAGAGAATTTTAGTGAAAAATGGTAATATCATAGCGACACTATATGGTATTAAGTATACATTTCATTCAGCGGACAGTGTGTATTCTGGAGTATATCTATGCGGATTGGCAACAGCTGAAAATCATAGAAAGCAGGGTATAATGTCAAGAATGTTGGACGATTTCATTGAGGAAATTGACTCTGATGGAGCCGTAGATTTCGTATTTCTTATACCTGCGGATTCTCATCTTCGCGAATATTATGCCACCTTTGGATTCGAAAATTCAGGTGAATTGAAGCGTAGATATTTATGTGCACCAAAGGATCAGACTGGAGGTTTTATTGCGTTTGTGCAGTCACTATCCGAGTTGTCAAAGCAAGATATTTCTATTAAGATTTACGGTAAATCTAATCCGTTGGTATGTGGTAATTGCGATTTTGACGGGGTGATAAGCAGATGCATTGAAACGGAATTTATCGCTGACGAGGGTATTTCAATATGTCATAGTCGTAGAGATTGGGAGGCAATCTTAAGCGATATATTTATCAGTAATAATCTACTTATTGTAGACTGGAACGCACCGGATAGTATTGAGACAATCGTGGTCCTCACTAATGAAGGAGAGTTGAAAATTCTCTGTGGCGATGATGACTCTCTTAGTCGATTATTGAAGAATCTATGTGAGATTGCTATTGAAGAAGGGCAGAGCAATCTTTTAATGGATGTAAGCTATGAGACTGTCGAATGTCCCTATGGTATGGTGCGATTTTTATCAAAATCCCAAGGCCCTGAGAATCGAATATTTGACAAGAATCGAGGATTTCCCGGCGAATATCAAAAAATGAAATCTGACAAAAATACGGTGATTCCAGAGAAATTTATAGGCAGAAATGTTCATTTCAAGTATATGTTGGATTAGCAGATTATTTAGGAACTCGAATACTGCATACGGCAATAAATGATATATGAGACTGTGTAAATCTGAGTGGTGAAAATTGTCCGATGCAGGTAAACGATAAAGATTCAATGTATGAGATATGGAAGAAGGGAGACGACTGTCTCTTACTTCTTCCATATCTCTTATTAGTATACGGGTCTGTCTTCGAGACAGAGTAAGACATTGATATTTCCTCGAATTTTGATTAGAGTATTCTGATCTATATGAGGTAGAAACCATACACTGCGGCCTGGGTGGGTACAGATCGACAAGTGGAATGTTATATCAAGTTTCAGGAGAGTAGAGAGGCGACTTCATAAATCAAATGGATGATAAAACGATTTAGTATGCTTGATAGGTACAGATTGACACAGGAGTATTATATCAAGATTCAGGAGAGTGTGAGTTGTCTTCATATATCAATGGATGATAATAGGTATATAGAGTCTTATATGCTGATTTTATAATTTGAAACCGCCATTGATGTTTGAATTTGAAAACGAAATATCTGTGTGAAGATTTTAGAGAACAAAATCGCGCCCAAAAACCACTATTAAAAGAGCTGGGAGGGGGTTGGAAGTCACAACGGAGCTTGTCGGATAGCTAAAGCAGCCATAATAAGGCTAATTTGAGCTAAATAGGGGAGACCTCGGTTATTATATAAGTCGCAAGAATACAGTGAATTAGCTTAAAATGCGGATTCTTTAAAGGCACGAGAATCAATAATTCTGGACATCCTTGAGAAGTGTATGATTCTACAATGATTTCGTACGAAAGACGTCTCAGCGGAGAACAATGAGGTAATACCTGAGTTAACCTGGTATTTTCAAAATGGTCAAAAGTGCGCATTGAAATTTGCAGGGATTAATCGTGGAACATTGGTTTGCAAATGAAATTTGCAAAATAGTAAAAATGTATGGATTTGAATTGTGAAACAGTTTGCGTTGTTAATTTGTAAATGTAAAATGCAAATAATATGGTAATGGAAATCACTGATTTACAGCGGTTAAATATTCAAATGCATACAAAATAATTTCGAAACAAACGTAAATCACATTTATTAACCTGCAATATAAAACACTGAAAACGTGGAACATAGTCCGAATTTCTAAAGTAGATTTGAGGGAAATAGGTTCAGATCTAGCTTAAATCGTGAGATATGGTGAATACCGGGTGTTACAATGCTGAAATATAGTGGTATACCCTGTTATTCTCATCCTTTAATTTAAGTATGTAATTTTGCAAAATCTATAAACGTAAATAGGATTTTAAAAATGGGAATCGTAAATTTAAATTGAAGTTTGCAAATAGAAGTTGCAAATTCCAAATTTTATTATTACATTTGTAATCGAAATCAGAATCCCGAAAATCCAGATTATATGGAGGAAAATTTTGCGACTCGTCTAAAACTCTTCATTGAGACAAATGGTATCACCCCTTCGCAGTTTGCTGATACGTGTGGTATCCCTCGCCCGAGCCTCTCACAAGTACTGAGTGGCCGAAATAAGAAGATCAGTGATGGAATGATCAAACAGATCCACGAGGCTTTCCCAGACGTGTCAGTGCTATGGTTGATGTTTGGTGAAGGTCCGGTTAAGATCGGCTCTTCGTTGTCGCATGAACGAGGATCCATGAGCAATGTCGATAATATATCTGGCCCATCACCCGGCACCGACTCCATAGGAGCGAATTTCGGGCCTCAGAATTCTACAAACCCTGAGAACGGTACGAATTCAGACAGACGTCCGATTCTCACAGGCTTAGGAGGTGTGTCAAATGGAGATAACCTATCTAAAAACCAGGTGTTTGAGTCGGATTTGAAAATCCTTGATTTGCAAAGGCAAATAGAAAATATGCGGCAAAATCCTCGGAAAGTTATTCAAATCACCATATATTATGACGATTCAACCTTTGAGACCTTCATACCAAAGTGAATATCACGTATCAAAGATTATAAGATATATGCCATTGGGCAGAATATTACACAATAGTCTTCCTGCAATAAGCAGGGAGGCTATTTCGTTTGATATAGAAGGGATAGTCTCATCCCTCATGCTGACCTACTTCCGGCGTATCTTTAGATATAGATCTACGAGTGATTTATATTTAGATATCCCGGAGGAATATGAAAATAATTCGAACATATGAAAATTATAAAACCCAGTCTAAAAATATCGCTTTTGACTATCGGTGCGATATCGTGCGGCTTGAGCGCTCAAGCTACTGGAATGCTGCAATTTCAGAATACAATGTTGCATCCGATAGAGATTATTCCTGATAAATCATCCGGTATAGATGCGATATATGTAGTTTACGATACTTCCGAAGTATCTATAAAGTTTGTATCCTCTAATCCAGATGCAGTAAAAGTATACAGCTACGGGAATCTTGGGGGCGGGTTTGCCGAAGAGATATCCAATGTGCAGCGTCAACAGGATGGCGTGATTCTGTCCGGCGACTTAGGCGACACCGGTTATATTTTCGAAGACAACGGGAAGCGATATTATTATTGGGTAGTAAATTATCTTCCGTATAGATTCCGACTTCAAAGTGCGAGCGCCTCTGATCTGTCAGATTGCGATGCGACAGTCATCGATGTAGATGGATACGCACCTGCTATCTATTATTATACGATTACAGGACAAAGAAAGATTTTAAGTCGCGATATTAACGTCGTATATTCTACTCAGGAATGGGATTCGTCCCGCATGGAATATATCGAGAAAGAGATAGAAGACACAATTGAATACTTCGATACATCCATAAGAATTACTCCCGCACCATACTGTTATACGCCATTTCATATCTCCGGAGATAGATTCCTGAATGAGTGGAATTGGGGTATTGAAATTGAGACACCGACAATCGCACCGACTGCCGTCAGTGTTATGACGGAAGCCGTTCAGAATGGCGTGTCAAATATAGGTAGCTCTGACAGTACAGTCGATGCTGATATTACTGAATCCGATTCCGATGATGATGCTGATGGAAGCAATATCATAAAGGGTGATGATTCTGCACTTGGAGGTTCTGCTCCGGCCGAGATTTCGTTTAATGCATATATTACACAAGGTGTAATGCATTGTGAATGGCAGCTTAGTACAGATCCGGAATTCGAGACAGTAGATTATCGTTTCACGGAACAGAATCTTGACTACACATTCATGGATGAAGGTACGTTTTATCTTCGTTTTATCGGCAGCAATTCAGATGGGACATGTGAAGCTATTGGAGATACATATGTTGTGAGTATCGGAGCTTCTGAATTACTTTGTCCGAATGCTTTTTCACCTGACGGAGATGGCGTGAATGACATATGGAAAGTAAGCTACAGATCGATTGTAGATTTCGATTGCTGGATATTCGACCGATATGGGTCTCAAATATTTCATTTCACAGATCCCTCAGCAGGGTGGGATGGGAAGCGTAATGGTAAGACCGTCAAATCCGGCGTATATTATTACGTGATCACCGCTACGGGAGCGGATGGAAAGAAATATAAAAAGAGCGGAGATATCAACATTCTCTTGCGTCGAAGTGTTAGCAATAGCGGAACAGGAAATGAAGACACTCTTCAGTAATGAGTGGGTCGGTATTCGTAGCGAACTCATTTTGATTACTGTCTAATCTTCGTACAATGAAAACAGATATAAAGAATACAATATCAGATACCGAGATATCAGCGACAGGCACTACTGATTGTGGCATAGGTGAATACTCCGACGTCATCGATGTCGGGGGTGCGCGTGTGCATAATCTGAAGAATATAAATGTCACTCTGCCGCACAATAGTCTAACCGTTGTGACCGGACTTAGCGGATGTGGAAAATCTTCGCTTGCATTCGATACAATCTTTGCAGAAGGACAGCGGAGATATATTGAGACATTCTCATCTTATGCCCGTAATATGATGGGCTCTATGGAACGTCCTGATGTCGACTATATCACTGGATTGAGTCCGGTAATCAGTATCGAACAAAAGACTACCAACCGTAATCCGCGGAGTACAATAGGCACCACTACGGAGATCTACGATTTCTTCCGACTTCTGTATGCCCGTCTTGGAGAAGCCAGAAGTTATCTAAGCGGTGAAGTGATGGTGAAATATACGAAGGACAAGATCGTAGACCTTATCCTCAAAAAATACGATGGAAGGAAGACGTATATTCTTGCCCCTCTTGTTAAGAACAGAAAGGGCCACTACAAAGACCTTTTCGAGAATCTGATGAAAAAAGGATATCTGCGTGTCCGCGTAGATGGCGAGCTTCGCGATCTTACCTATGATATGAAGCTCGACCGATACAAAAACCACAGCATCGAACTCGTAATCGACAGATTGCGGGTATCGGCTGCAGATATCGAACGGCTCAGGTCGACTATCGACAATGCGCTGCGTCAGGGTGGGCGGCAACTAATGGTATATGATGTGGAGAGTGATACGGTAAGTCACTATTCATTGTCATTGATGGATCCTGCTACGGGACTGTCATATCCCGAGCCTGCGCCACACGACTTTTCTTTTAATTCACCCCAGGGTGCATGCCGCAGGTGTAAAGGTCTCGGTGTGGTAAGCGTCGTAGATGAAGACAAGGTCTTCCCGGATAAAACGAAATCTATCTATGACGGAGGAATCGCACCATTGGGAAAGTATAAAAACTCGCTTGTGTTCTGGCAGATTCAGGCCATTTTAAAACTTCATAATGCTGATATCAAAACTCCCATAGCTGAATTACCTTCAGAGGCCATAAACGACATCCTGCAAGGTGTAGATGTGCGGCTGCATCTTGAGAACGCGACAATGTCGACAGGTATGATCGATGCCGGATACGATGGCCTTGTGAAGTATATTGAAATGCAACAGAGTGAAGATGCCGGCACTGAAGCCAATAAATGGAGTAACCAGTATTTTTCGGAAGCGCTTTGTCCGGAATGTAATGGAAAACGTCTGAACCGCATTTCACTTCATTACTTTATAGATGGGAAAAGTATCGCCGATGTAGCCTCAATGGATATTTCGGAGCTATACGAATGGACACTCACACTCGAAGACAAAATAGATCAGTCGCGCAGAGTCGTAGCTGAAGAAGTACTTAAAGAAATCAGGGCCCGTCTAAGATTTCTTCTTGAGGTCGGATTGGATTACCTCTCTTTAAATAGGGCAAGCAGTACCTTAAGCGGTGGAGAAAGTCAGCGTATACGCCTTGCCACACAGATAGGATCGCAACTTGTCAATGTGCTGTATATTCTTGACGAACCATCGATCGGACTGCATCAGCGCGATAATGAGCGTCTAATAAATAGCCTTAAATCACTTCGTGACGCAGGCAACAGTGTGATAGTAGTAGAGCATGACCGCGATATCATGCTGCAGGCTGATTATATTGTGGATATCGGGCCCGGAGCAGGATGCCATGGGGGAGAAGTGATGTTTCAGGGCACGCCACGCGAAATGAGAAAAACCCATACCTTGACTTCCGATTATCTAAACGGAAGGCGCGTGATAGATATCCCCACTAAACGCAGACCGGGCAATGGAAAGTATCTTGAAATTAAAGGAGCTACCGGACATAATCTGAAATCAGTAGATCTGCGTCTACCATTGGGATGCTTTACATGTATCACTGGAGTAAGCGGCAGTGGCAAGTCGTCACTTATCAATTCAACCCTGCAGCCTATATTGAGCCAGCATCTTTATAGATCATTGCGGGCTCCTTTGCCGTATAAAGAGGTGATAGGTATTGAGCATATCAATAAGGTAGTGACTGTAGACCAATCTCCTTTAGGGCGTTCGCCACGGTCAAATCCGGCTACCTATACCGGAGTCTTCGCCGATATACGCAAGCTCTTCGTAGAATTGCCAGAGGCAAAAATAAGGGGATATAAACCCGGCCGATTCTCCTTTAACGTAACAGGCGGAAGATGTGAAGTGTGCAAGGGCAACGGTTACCGTGCAATTGAAATGAATTTCTTGCCTGACGTGCTTGTGCCATGTGAGGAATGCCATGGCAAGCGATATAACCGAGAGACCCTCGAAGTGCGGTATAAAGGAAAATCGATTTCCGATGTGCTTGACATGACAGTGGATGAAGCTGTAAGATTTTTTGAGAATGTGCCTTCCATTCTAAAAAAGATCACGGTGCTTCAGGAAATAGGGCTTGGATACATCAAGCTGGGTCAGCCGTCAAGTACTCTGAGCGGAGGTGAAAACCAGCGTGTAAAGCTTGCCACCGAACTCTCGAAGAAGGATACGGGGAATACCTTATTCATTCTCGACGAACCGACAACGGGGCTTCATTTTGAAGATATCAGGGTATTGCTCGGAGTAATCAATCGTCTTGCTGACAAAGGGAATACGGTTGTTGTGATAGAGCATAATCTTGATGTTATAAAATGTGCTGATTATATCATCGACATGGGACCTGAAGGAGGTCGCGGAGGAGGAAAGATCGTAGTAGAAGGTACGCCAGAGCAGGTGGTTGTCGCTAACGGACCGACTTCACGTTATCTTAAAATGGAGTTGGAAGATTTACCTCATCTAAGTGATGCCGATGCTTAGATTGATATATAAATCGAAATTGATAAGGATTGACTGTTTATGTGTTGTATTATCATAAATTCTCACTGTGTATGCGATGTATGGATTAAATGATACAGGCGCAATAGGCTTAACACAGATAATATCATTGCTACATTAATATCATTGCTACATCCATACTTGCAGAGTTGAACTCCAATTCACCTGCGAGTATGGATTTTCTGTATTCATTGTGTAAGACTTCATGCTGGGGAGGTACGATCGGGCCTGTAACATTGAGAAAACGGGCTGAAATGAAAATCGAATATTTGACGCAGCCTGACGTCCTGTGCGCAAATATTGGAAAATCAGCAAATCGAAAAACGTCGAGTTTTTAAGGCGTAGCAGGTCGGCAGGAAATCTTTGAGAGAATTGATTACATAGCTGCCAGAACATGATTGTAACCGTTAGGTAATAAAACTGTCAACAGATAAGTAATGATTAACCATCGTGTATTGTAACTTAGCATGATAAAAATGAAGAGTAATTTTAAACAGACATAAAATCTGTAGCATCAGATGAAGAAATCATTAGAAAGATAGGGCATTGTTGAAATATACATAATCGCCATTATGTTAAATAGAGGTCAAAAACAACGATTAATTCCGTTGTTTAATTCTTCGCGAGAAATCCCGCGCCAAAAATTTATGAAATACACTATTGCTCGTAATTACCTTCTCATCTTTATTTATTTCATGTTTAAGTTGATTTGTCGATGATTCAGAATGGCGATCATCATTGTGAGTAAGATGATTGATTGCCAATAGCACTACAATCATCCCAAGTATAATCAGCAATACCAAAACTATCCGGAATATTGGAAACAGATATTGCGGTATCATGAGTATTGATATGTATGGAGTCATATTGAGTTTTGCTTTTATAAAATAATTGGGCTTTAGATTGAAAATTTCCTCTCCTTGAGCCCCATTGGTAGATTAAAATTATTTTCCTACATATTGTTTGTAATCCTCTCCAGATACGCCATTGAGTCGATTGGCTCATTTATGAGTAGCTGTGAGCTTATACGTATAACATATTATATACAGCGTTGGTTGGAGGTCAAGATATTTTTGCATATCTTTTCAACCAAACCCTATTTGAAGGTGTTAAATAGATAAAAATCCTGTAGAACTGAAATAAAAATCTGCTTCTACGAGATGACGGAATGTACTATAATCTTAATTTAATTTATTATGAAAAAAATTGCAACCTTATTGGTACTCGCTTTGAGCATGGGTTGTGCATATGCGCAAACCATATCTAAGAGCGAAGCCAAAGAACTGAATGTATTTCTCAACATGCCAGCTGCCAAAGGCGGTAACAATGCAGAGGCTCTGAAAATGAGAGGCAGCAATCCGGCATCCTGTCCGGGTGTAAAAGTGGAAAACGGTCATGTCACTGAGATTGACTGGAAAGGTCACGATCTTGCAGGCACGCTGAATCTTTCAGCATTCCCCAATCTGCAGAAAGTGGATGTGAGCAATAATAAGATTTCCGCAGTGGTAGTGTCGAATGATCCGTCGCTGGTGGTGCTCAATGCTTCTCATAATGATCTGACTGATGTGCAGATTGACGGCTGTGCCGCTCTGCAGGAATTGCGTCTTAACCGCAATCGGTTGAGCTCGATCAATCTCTCAGGCACTCCCCTACTTACCATACTTAATGTGGCATCCAACTTCATGGCAGAGCTTAATATCAGCAATGCCGTAAATCTGAAGACGCTTAACTGTATGGACAATCACATTCAGGCATTGGACGTGACGATGTGTCAGAATCTCAAGAATCTCTATGCAGGATATAATGAAATCAGTCAGCTTGAACTTGGAGACCTCAGCTCTCTGGAAAACCTGAATCTGACTTCAAATCGCCTTCAGAAGATGTATCTGCAGAATCTCTCCTCATTGCAGACAGTGTTTGTAAGCGACAACCATATGACCCAGTTCGCTGCCGTAAATTGTACGAACCTGCTGGATATCTATGCAGCATACAATGATCTTACGGCCTTCACTGTTGAAAATTGCAATAATCTCGCCGATGTCAATCTCGCATGGAATGATTTGACTACAGTCGACCTTTCCAACCAGAACTTCCTGCAGCGAGTCAATGTAGCCAACAATCAGCTTGTTACTCTTGACGTAACATTTGATCCGATGTTGAGGTCGCTTAATCTCGCAGGTAACAATATGCTTTCCGACCTTCGCACAGAAGGTGATACATCTCTCCGTCAGGTAGTCGGAGTATGGGACAGCTGGGAATAATCCACTCCCCTACTTCCAACTTTATAGTATACGGCTAAGCATTGTGGCCATGGAATCCGCCATATCAAAGCCATAGTAATTAAGATTACACTGTAGTCAGGGGCATCCTCTCGGGGATGCCCCTGATTCTTGTTGATGACGAGACCTTATCTGCATGGACTACTCTTCAAAATGAAGGCCCGCTTATACAGAAAAATGGATTGAAATATTGCATATGCCATATATATTGATTAAATTTGTAAAATGAAGTCTTTCATGTGATGTTAATCCTGCTATGATATGAAAAATAAGCTTATAGCCGATGCCGGCTCCTCTAAAATTGATTGGGTATTGCTCGGTCAGACGGGAGAAGTGATCAATAGGGTCACTTCAAACGGCATGAACGCTCTGATGAGTGAAATTGATGACCTTGCAGCAGCGTTTAATGACGTATCGGCTCAGCTTTCAATCAGCGGGACATTACAAGAGATACATTATTACGGTGCGGGATGTGCGAATGCAGGAGTATGCACAAAGATTCAGAATGCTCTGAATATGGTGTGGAAATCCTGCTACACCAACGTATATTCCGACTTGCTTGGGGCTGCCCGCGGATGTCTGGGCAAATCTACAGGCATAATAGGTATATTAGGCACCGGATCCAATTCAGGCTTATATGATGGGAGAAATCTGATTCAGAATATCCCGTCATTGGGCTTTATTCTCGGAGATGAAGGAAGTGGCGCGGCGCTCGGCAAGCGTCTGGTGTCAGATGCCTTTAAGGGGCATCTCCCAATGCAGATGCGCGAGCAGTTTGTCA
This sequence comes from uncultured Porphyromonadaceae bacterium, assembly GCA_947176605.1. Lineage (GTDB taxonomy): Bacteria > Bacteroidota > Bacteroidia > Bacteroidales > Muribaculaceae > Lepagella. The sequence continues at coordinate 100,672 of CAMWRH010000001.1, read as the reverse complement.
AGACATATGGAATGTCGCTATCGGATATATTGGAATGCACCTACCGCCAGCCCGCACCTAATAGATTTCTTGCCTCGTTAGCACCATTTCTAAGCGAGCGGCTATGGAATCCCTACATCTACTCTCTTGTATTGGAAGAGATTTCAGAATACTTCCGTAAAAACATCGCAATGTATCCCGGGGCACGTAGCCTGCCGTTGGCATTTTGCGGCTCGATTGCATGGAATTTTGCTGACGTGCTCAGGGACGCGGCCTCTCGGCAAGGTTTCACAATTGCATCCATATCCTCTTCCCCCATGCCGGGGCTGATCGACTTTCATAAATCTACTAATATCTAAATTATACCGGTATGCCGAATTATAGAAAGATTTACAGATGCTGTATGCTGGCAGGCGGAACTTGCGTAATGCTCGCAGGTGCGGCATGGCCATCGGCAGCTATAGCCCAGGATGATTATTGGTATCAGCGGGTAAGTCTTTTCGCTAAACTACCCGTCACAGCCGATGATATTGTATTTTTAGGGAATTCCATTACAGATGGCGGAGAGTTTCAGGAGTTATTCGGCATGGAAAATGTACTCAACCGAGGCATACGAAGCGACAGAATCTCCGGCGTAATGAAGCGCATTGACCAGATTACCGAAGGCCATCCCAAAAAGATATTTCTTTTAATCGGAATCAATGATGTGGCCGATTCACGCAATACGGCAGTTTCTATAGCAGACCAATACGAGATGCTGATAAAGGCAATCCGTCAGAAAAGTCCCGAGACGCAACTCTATGTACAGAGTATAATGCCGATAAATAATGATTTCAAGCGTTACAAAAGCCTTTATGGACGTGAAACGCTGCTTCCGGAGCTCAACATTCGGTTGCGTGATCTGGCGGTAAGCAATGGGGCCGTATTTGTAGATCTTTGGCCGGTGCTTGCAGATCCGGATACAGGCAAGATGCGCAAAGAGTTTACCTCCGATGGACTTCATCTCTCAGGTGCCGGATATAAGGCATGGACAGATGCCGTGCGTCCGTTTGTAGAAGGACTGGAAGAGCCGCTTCCTGAACATGAAGATCCGGCCGCCTCTCAGGAAGCAAAACAGATATCAATTGTAAAGAAACTTGAAATGTAATGAGATATATAAATCAAAAACATACATCAATCGCAGCCGGACTTGAAGTCATGGCACTGTGGCGAAAAGGTATGACATCTGCTCTTCTATTAGGGATGTCAGTACTGCCGTATAGTGTCCTGGCCCAGGATCAGATCATCATAGAGCCTCTTTTTGAATATCCCACTCCTCCGGATGAGTATGATGGACTCACCGAGCGTTCGGATTATCTGATGGAGCATTTTTGGGATAATTTCGATTTCAGCCAGACGGCAGCAGTAGATCAAAATGCCTTGAATGATGCCTTTGCCGTATTTACTACTGCCATGCGCTATGCCGACAGAACCAAAGCCCTTTCGGCAATTTCAGGTCTAACCAAGAAATTAAAGGGGAATCCCGTGCTGTTGCTTCAGTTTACAAAATCGGCTGAAGAAAGCCTGTTTGGCCCCAGAGCCGATATATGGAGTGATGAAGCCTATATCCCCTTTCTCAAGGCAGTGACTACCGACAAGGCCATACCCGAGTTGCGCAGTCAGCGATACAGGATGCAGCTGGATATGTTGAAACGTAATGCTCCCGGTGCGAAATTTCCTGATACACGCCTGACATTGCGCAACGGACGCCATACGGATTTTGTCCCCACTGCCCCACTCACACTTGTGGAATTCGGTAATCCCGGATGTGATGACTGTCATTTCGCACGTCTAAAACTTGAAATGGCGGCAGACGTGGCTGAGATGATTGATTCCAAAGAGCTGGAAATGGTGTTCATTGTAGCCGATGCCGTCCCGGAAGATCAGCCCGAACTGCTTCAACAGTTCGCGGAATTGCCGGCATCATGGACGGCCGGAATATGTTACGGCGGTGATGACATATTTGATATACGAAGCACTCCATGTTTCTATCTCATCGGTCCTGACAGGAAAATCATAGCCAAGAATATGGATGTGACCCGCGCCGTGGCAGAAATCAGGAGGATAAAGGAATCTGACAATAAGAAGAAATAAGATATGGGTATAAGAAGTTTTATAAGGACGTTCTATATACGTTCTACAGGATATTCATACACGAATCTCGGCCGACTGTTTCTCCGCTTGTTTGTGGGTATAATGCTCATACAGTTTGCAGTGCGCCAGATTGCGACATACAGTCACATATGCGGGACATTCCCGGCAGTAATCGGTCTGAGCAGCGAGGCTTCGCTCATACTTATGATTTGTGTCGAGACGGTATGCTCGATATTCATAATGTTTGGATTCCTGACCAGGCTTATGACTCTGCCTCCCTTTGTGGCCATGATAATAGCCGAATATCATTTGCTTCATGACACACTCGGAAGTGCGCCGTATCTGTTGACATGGCAATCGCAAGGGTATCTGCCCGTAATGTTTCTGGGGATATATTTCTTTATACTTCTTGTTGGTCCCGGCAAGATATCTGTGGATTACTTCGTATCGCTTCATATGATTCATTCCGAGGATAAAAGTGAGGATGAAGAGCTTGAAGAGGTATGATAAGAGAAGTGTGGGAAAGCCAATTATACCGTAAAATACAATATTGACGACAATAGTATGAAAATTGCAGTATTGGTCTCCGGAGGTGTTGACTCTGCGGTGGTTGTAGACCTTTTATACAGGCAGCAACATGAACTGCATCTTTATTATATCCGTATAGGAATGGATAATGATGAAGGTGACTGCTCGGCAGAAGAAGACCTTGAGATGTGTAATCTCATAGCCCGTAAATATGGACTCCCTTTACATGAAGTATCCCTTCATGAGGAGTATTGGGACCATGTAATGGCTTACACACTTGCTACTGTCAGGAAAGGGTTGACACCGCATCCCGACATGATGTGCAACAAGATGATAAAATTCGGTTTCTTCGAAGAGCGTTGGGGCAAGGATTATGATGCCGTAGCTACCGGACATTATGCAAGTATCAGGGAAGTGGAAGGCAAACGATTTCTTGCCACTGCAGCCGATCCGGTGAAAGACCAGACTGATTTTCTTGCCCAAATCAGCTACTCTCAGTTGTGTCATCTTATGTTTCCGCTCGGCGACATTCCTAAAAGTGATGTGCGGCGTATGGCGGAAGAGGCCGGTCTTCCGAATGCCAGACGTAAGGACTCCCAGGGGATCTGCTTCCTGGGCAAGATTGATTACTCGGATTTTATACGCCGTCACCTTGGAGAGCGTGAGGGTGCGATAATAGAGATTGAGACGGGTAAAAAAATCGGTACGCATAAGGGATATTGGTTCCATACGATCGGCCAACGTAAAGGACTCGGATTAAGCGGCGGCCCATGGTATGTGGTGCGTAAGAATGTGCGCGACAATGTAGTGTATGTAAGCAAAGGATATGACACACCACGCCAGTATGGACGCACGATTCCCATCGAAGAGATGAACTGGATCACGTTGGATCCATTTGAAGAAGGAGTCCCGGATATAGTGGCCGGCAGTGAGGGTCAGTGCTCCATAGCATTCAAAAACCGTCATACGCCACATTTTACCCAAGGCGTAATGAGACGCGATTCAGCAGGCGGATATGTGATAGAATCAGCTGAAGAGGTGCAGGGGATAGCTCCCGGGCAATTTGCAGTGATCTATACACCCGACTGCCGGCTCTGCCTCGGATCGGGGATGATAAGTGTGCCTCATTCAGGCAAATCCCATCACCGACGTAACAAAACAAAGCAATTATCGACATCAAAACCGGTAGATAAATGAAGAAACGACATCAATTAAGATTGATAGGAATCACCTATAATCAGATAGAATCAGGGGTCTATGCGGTGATTCTTGAGGAAGTGGATGGATTACGCCGGATTCCGATCATTATTGGATATCCGGAAGCACAGTCGATCGAATGCAAGCTTCAGCAGGTGACTCCACCACGTCCGCTGACCCATGACCTGATCAAGAACATGATGGAGACATTCAATCTCAAACTGTCATGTGTGGACATCCATAAACTTCCGAGCGGAGTCTTCGCGGCAGATCTTGTAATGGAAGGCCCGCAGGGCGAACTGTGCAAAATAGACGCCCGCTCATCGGATGCTCTGGCACTTGCGGTGCGTACCGGATCCCCTATTTACACTACAGCAGAAGTGCTGGATGAAGCAGGCTTTACTCCAAAACAGGAATCAGCACAGCCTGCAGAGGATGTGGAAGATATGCCGGATGCGGCCAGCAAGGGAGAGGAATTGCTCCGTAAAGCCGTATCCCGTAGCAACCCGGCCATTGAATCATTTGCCGGGATAGAGGAACTCATCGCCTCTTCCGTAAATTCCGAAGATGCGGATGCCGAGATACTTGATTTCCTCAAGAATTATTCCGATAAAGAAATAGAGACACAGATAAGCAAATTTGCAGCTGAGGAAAAATATGAGGTTGCGGCCCGACTGAAAAACCTGTTGCGCAGGCGCCAGTCATAAATAAAATGTAATCTTCCCAGTTCAGATTTCAAATCAAATCAACTATCCGCTTGCAGATGCATACTGTCAATTGACGGTATAAGCTATGGAAAGCAAGTGGACATATAATCCAATCAATACGAAAGCAATGAAAAATCGAAGAAAAAGAGTCGAGGTCATTGTGGAACTCATCAAAACCCAGTGTATCTCATCGCAAGAAGAACTTGCACGCAAACTTGCCGAAGTAGGCTTCAAGGTGACACAGGCCACACTCTCCCGAGACCTCAAGATGCTGCACACCACAAAAGTGCCGACTGACCGCGGCACGTATGTATATGTGCTTCCGGACAGTAACTCGCTTAAAGACAAATTGCTTGCAGCCGGTCAGCTCGATATGAACGCCAACTATCAGAGTGGCTTCATATCCTTGGCATTATCCGGAGATATCGCCGTCATAAAGACCCGCAATGGCTATGCATCCGGCCTGGCATATGATATAGATATCAGCAACTGCCCCGATATACTCGGCACCATAGCCGGTGGCAATACAATCATGGCCGTGTTGAGAGAGGGTATGACAGAGGAAGAGAAGATGGCTGTGCTGGGTCGGTTTGTGCCACTGAAGCACTATATTCCTCCGTTCTGAAGGAGTATGTAGCAGGTATGACACCGCCGAGATTGATACTGCAGCTATCGAGCAGCGGTCGATGCGTGTCGGTCAAGCCTATATTAGCAAATACGATAACACAATGATAAAAGTTGGTATATCCGGGGCAGAAACCCCGGTGGCCGGGGAGTTGCTTCGTCTCTGCCAGCATCATCCTGATGTAGAAATTGTGACTGCATATGCCCCCGAAAAGGCCGGATTGCCCGTCAGTTCAGTCCATCATGGATTTATTGGCGAGGAGCGGATACTGTTTACCTCCAATCTTGACGCTACGGCATTGGATGCGGTATTCCTGATTCAAGGACTGTATTCAGATAGCGACTGGGTAAAACTGCTGGCCGACAGACCGCAGTTAAAGTTAATCATCTTTCCTCAGGCATTGAGCGAAGGCATGATTGATGCTTTTGCTCCGGTCTATGGCCTGTCTGAAATCAACAGGAAGCCTTTGGTGCGCGGTGCGCGGGTGGCTGTAGTGCCCAATCCATTGGCCTCTCCCCTGCTGATAGCGTTATATCCTTTGGCCCGGCATCTGATGCTTTCCGGCGACATCCGGGTAGACATCGAGACCTCAGCAGATCTTCTGTCGGACTCATCCTTACGGCAGGCAGTGGCTGAAACCTCTGATATGCTGCAACGCATCCAGACGAGCTTCCAGGGGCGGATTGAGTTCAGACCAATACTTTCGGCATCAGACCGCACCCTGCGTATGAAATTCAGTCTGCCCGTAAGCGCAAGTCTGGAAGAGGTGATGAAGCTTTATGATTCAATCTATGATGACCATAATTTTACGTATGTGGTGCATCATCCGGTCTCTCAGGCAGAGGTGGAGGGGACTCATAAAGTGATCGTATCCGTAAGCAAATCCTCGGCAGAACGGCTCAATATTGAGATTGTGGCTGATGCGCGTATGCGCGGAGGAGCCGGGGAGGCATTGCATATCATGAACCTGCTGTTCAGTCTGCACGAAAAAACCGGACTTGACTTGAAATCATCCGCATGGTCAAAGAATGGCGACACGATAGATAAGGATTATGTCGGTAAATAAGATCATACTTTTAGGTTATGTGGGTAATGACCCCGAAATGCGATATCCGGAGAAAGATTTTGCAATAGCGCGGTTCTCCCTTGCTACAAGCGAACCTAAAGGGGCATCGGGTGTTGAAATCACAGACTGGCATACATGTATCCTTACCGGTCGCAATGCGGTCGTGGCAGAGCGTTATGTCAGAAAGGGTTCGCGCGTATATGTAGAAGGGAAAATGCGTTATCGTGAATTCGAGGACCGCTACAAAATCAAGCGAAGAGTCGCAGAAGTCGAAGTGGTCTATCTTGAGTTGCTCGGACAAGGTGCATCTGCCCAGTCCGCCCCCCGGACTCAGTAGGATAACAGATACACCCCATACATGCGTATATAACCCAAGTATAACAATAGAAAGCTATAATATCAACAAAATGAGAAAATGGCGTATTGAGGATTCAGCTGAAATCTACAACATTGGAGGCTGGGGATTGAAATACTTTTCAATCAATGAGAAGGGAAATGTGCAGGTAGTCCCTCGCCAGGATTACGCTCCAATTGATCTGAAAGAGGTGATGGAAGAACTCCGGCTTAGAGATGTCTCGGCTCCTGTACTGCTGCGTTTCCCCGACATACTCGACGACCGCATTCAGAAGATTACCAATTGTTTTGCCAAAGCCGCTAAAGAATACAATTATGCGGGTCAGAACTTTGTGGTCTACCCTATCAAGGTCAACCAGATGAGTCAGGTAGTGGAAGAGATTGTGAGTCACGGCAATAAATACAATATCGGGCTCGAAGCAGGTTCGAAGCCCGAACTTCATGCCGTACTTGGAGTCAATGCCCACAGCAATTCCGTCATCATCTGCAACGGATACAAGGATGAAGATTACGTAGAGCTGGCGCTTCTGGCCCAGAAGATGGGACGCCGGATCTATCTCGTGGTAGAGAAGCTCAATGAATTGCGACTGATACTCGATGTGGCACGCCGGATTGATGTAAAACCCAATATCGGCATACGGATAAAAATCACCTCATCCGGTAGTGGAAAATGGGAAGAGTCGGGAGGCGATGTCAGCAAATTCGGCCTTAACTCAAGCGAACTGCTTGAGGCGCTTGAATTCCTTCGCAACAATGATATGACGGATTGTCTAAAACTGATTCATTTCCATATCGGAAGTCAGATTACCAAAATCCGCCGTATCAAGAATGCCCTGCGCGAGGCAATGCAATTCTATGTGCAGCTGTCAAAAATGGGATTCGCCGTAGAGTTTGTGGATATTGGCGGAGGTTTGGGAGTGGACTACGACGGGACTCGGTCAGCATCCGGTGAGAACTCCATGAATTACTCGATCCAGGAGTATGTCAACGATTCGGTGGCTGCTCTGGTGGATGTATGTGTAAAGAATGATCTGCCTCATCCGAATATCATTACGGAAAGCGGCAGATCAGTGACGGCACATCATTCGGTACTTGTCATCGAGGTGCTCGAGACTACCCAGCTGCCTGAATGGGATGAAGAAAAAGATAAACTCAATGACGACGCTCATGAGCTTACCCGGGAGCTTTACAACATATGGGATAAGATTAATCCGGCCCGTGTGTTTGAAGACTGGCATGATGCCCTCCAGATCAGAGAGGAGGCATTGGAACTGTTTAGCCTCGGAATGCTCGACCTTACCACAAGGGCGCAGATCGAGAAGCTTTTCTGGAGCGTGGCACGCGATGTCAACGATATCGCCCAGAATATGAAGCATCCGCCGGAAGAGTTGCGTAAAGTGGCGAGAATGTTGCCTGAGAAGTATTTCTGTAATTTCTCGCTGTTTCAGTCATTACCGGATTCATGGGCTATCGACCAGCTCTTCCCGGTGATGCCTATTTCACGTCTTGACGAGAAGCCTACGCAGTTGTGTACGATTCAGGATGTGACATGCGACAGTGACGGCAAGATCAACCGCTTTGTCTCTCCACAGGGAGTGTCATCGTCATTACCTGTGCATAAGTTCACACGAGGCGGACATTACTATATCGGCGTATTCCTTGTGGGTGCTTACCAGGAAATATTGGGCGATCTGCATAACTTGTTCGGCGATACTGCTGCCGTGCACATCACAGGCTCCAAAGATGGATATCAGATTGAGCAGGTGATTGATGGAGAGCCCGTGGCTGATGTGCTCGATTATGTGGAGTACAACACCAAGAAACTTGTGCGCAACCTCGAATCCTGGGTATCGAAATCAGTAAAGGAGCATGTAATCTCACCCGAGGAAGGGCGACAGTTCCTTAATATCTACCGTTCGGGCCTTTACGGCATCACTTATCTTGAAGAACGCGACTGATGAGATACTTCCTTCGCCTTGCATACGACGGATCCGGCTTCCATGGATGGCAGACACAGCCGAACGCCGTCTCCGTACAGCAGACAATCGAAGAAGCTTTGGCAACCGTGCTCCGCTCCCCGACACCTATTGTCGGGGCCGGACGCACGGATACCGGAGTGCATGCACGCACAATGTATGCGCATTTCGATACGGTCAGTCCCATTGATAATCCCGCTAAATTGCTTAGCGGATTAAATAGGCTTGTGGGACCGGCAGTGTCACTCCAGCAGCTAATCGAAGTATCTGCAGATGCTCACGCGCGTTTTGATGCCATAGAGCGCAGCTATAAGTATTTCATAGTGTATGAGAAGTCTCCGTTTCTTCGCAATGTGTCGTGGCATTCACCGACAGTCCTTGATATCGGAGCCATGAACCAGGCCTCTGCATTACTCTGCGAGACAAGCGATTTTACATCATTCGCCAAGCTGCATTCAGATGCGCGTACCAACATATGCGACGTGCGGTATGCCCGGTGGGAGGAGTCAGACAGCATTTACGGCGTCCCCGGTATCGTTTTCACAATTACGGCCGATCGGTTCCTGCGCAATATGGTAAGGGCCGTGGTAGGCACGCTTGTGGATGTAGGTCGCGGGAAGCTATCAGTCGAAGATTTCCGCCAAATAATCGACAGCCTCGACCGATGTGCCGCCGGAACATCCATGCCGCCTCAAGGCCTGTTCCTATGGGATGTAAAATATCCTTATATCAGCAAGTGATCAGATTGGCAAATACAAAGAGCAGGAATCTTTCAGACTACATGCAGCTTATAGTTTAGTGACAGTAGCTGACAGTCTGAATTTGAACACTTAGTTATCCTGATTATCCGTTACGTGTCTGTGGCATGAGTGTCTGTCTGAAATGCCAGCGATCCCTTTCGGGCAACATTCACAACTTACAGTGCAGTTCCGGATATGACGAGACTTAAACCATAGCGTTGACAAATGACACCCGAAGAAGCAAAGGCTCGTATCGACCAATTGAGATTGGAGATCAACGGCCATAATCATAAATACTATGTGCTCAATCAGCCTGAAGTGTCAGACTACGAGTTTGATATGATGCTGAAGGAGCTGGAGCAAATTGAAAATGAATTTCCCCAGTTCCGCGACGACCTCTCTCCCACCCGGCGGGTAGGAAGCGATCTTACCAAAGGATTTGAACATATACGGCATGAGCGCCCAATGATGTCGCTTTCAAATTCCTATTCCGTAAAGGAAGTTGATGAATGGTTTGATCGGGTGAGCAAATCACTGGCCGGAGAGAAATTCCAGGTAGTTGGAGAGCTTAAGTTTGACGGCACATCCATATCACTGACATATCGGCATGGTCGGCTCGTACGGGCCGTGACCCGCGGCGACGGCACTCAGGGAGATGATGTGACAGCCAATGTAAAGACCATCCGCTCAATTCCTCTTGAGCTCCTTCCTGGCGACTGGCCGGAAGAATTTGAGATAAGGGGTGAGATCCTGATGCCGTGGGATGTATTCGAGAAACTCAACGCCGAGCGGGCCTACAATGAGGAACCCCTTTTTGCCAATCCCCGCAATGCGGCCTCCGGCACTCTCAAGATGCAGGATCCCCGCATCGTGGCATCTCGTCATCTGGATGCAAGGTTCTATTACCTTCTTTCCGATCAACTTCCCTCCGACAATCATTTTGCCAATATGGAAGCTGCCCGCAGGTGGGGTTTCAAAGTATCTCACCACATGCAGCTTCTTGACTCTATCGAGGCAGTGGATGCCTTCGTTGGCAAATGGGATGAGGAGCGACGCAATCTGCCGGTGGCAACGGATGGACTCGTATTCAAGGTGAACTCAATACGCCAGCAGCTCAATCTCGGATTTACAGCAAAATCTCCGCGATGGGCCATAGCATTCAAGTTTAATCCCGAAAGAGCATGCACGCGCCTTAGATTCGTATCGTTTGAGACGGGAAGAATGGGAATCGTGACACCGGTGGCAAATCTGGAGCCGGTACTGCTCTCTGGGACGATAGTAAAGCGAGCCTCGCTCCATAACGATGACATAATACGCGAGCTGGATATCCATCAGGGTGATTACCTCTATGTGGAAAAAGGGGGTGAGATAATACCGAAGATTACCGGTGTCGATGTTGAGAAACGTATGCCGGAGGCTGCCCGTGTGCAGTTTGTGAAGGAATGTCCGGAATGTGGCACTCCCCTTACCCGTGTATACGGCGAGGCCGCCTGGTGCTGCCCCAACCATTACGGATGCCGTCCGCAGCTAACGGGGAAGATAGAGCACTTCTGCGCCCGCCGCATGATGAACATAGATGGCATAGGAGAGGAGACGGCCGAACTGCTGTTTGATTCCGGTCTGGTGGAGCGTATAGCCGATCTGTATGATCTGACGGTAGATAAACTGTCGGGTCTTGACCGTATCGGACAGAAAAGCGCCGAAAAAATAATGGCCGGCATAGAGGCTTCGAAATCCGTAGAATTTGAGCGGGTGCTCTATGCTCTTTCAATACCGAATGTGGGTGAAACCACTGCCAAACGGCTTGCTGCGGCAGTTAAGGATATGGAGACGCTGGAAGCTATGACTGTTGAGCAGCTGACGTCGGTCTCCGATATTGGTCCTGTCATAGGTCAGTGCATCTATGATTTTCTGAGGGATCCCGTCAATATCGACAATATACGCCGTCTCAAGGAGGCAGGCCTTCAATTCCGTCTGTCGGAAGAGAAACTCGCACCTGCCGGCAATGCACTGCAAGGGGAATCAATTGTGGTATCGGGTACTTTTACATACCATTCGCGTGATGAATACAAGAACATGATTGAGCGTAATGGCGGCAAGAATGTAGGGAGTATCTCGAAAAAGACAAGTTTTGTACTTGCAGGAGCCAATATGGGCCCTGCCAAACTCGAAAAATGCCGGGCACTCGGTATTCCGATCCTCACTGAAGAGGAATTTCTGAAGAAGATCGGTGCCGGCTCAGATTCAGATCCGGTCAGTATCGAATGATTGCGATAAGTAAAATCAGCCGGCCTTCCCCGATGACGGGAGGGCCGGCTGAATATTATTGGTGGAGTCTGTATTACCGTGGTCCTGATTTCAGAGAATCTTGAGCGAATGGATTGCAGCCAAAGGATCTGCGGCCCCGAAAACGTAGCTGCCTGCTACAAGTATGTCGGCTCCCGCTTCGGCCAGCAGAGAGCCTGTAGATGCGTTGACACCGCCATCTACGTTGATAAGTGCATGTGACCCGGTGCGGTCAATCATTTCGCGAAGTTGCTTCACCTTATTTACCACGTTAGGGATAAACGGCTGTCCGCCGAATCCCGGATTTACCGACATCAGCAGCACCTGATCCAGATCGCCGATTATATCTTCAAGCAGACACACCGGTGTGGCGGGACATAGAGATACTCCGGCTTTCATACCGGCGGCATGGATTGCCTGTACGGTGCGGTGGATATGCGTACAGGCTTCCTGATGAAATACCATATATTCGGCATTAAGATCGCGTACCTGCGATATCCAGTTCTGAGGCTCTACGATCATGAGGTGCACGTCAAGAGGCTTCGTGCATTTTTCTGCCACAGCCTTCATGACAGGGAACCCGAACGAAATGTTGGGCACAAAGACGCCATCCATTACATCAAGATGCAGCAGATCGGCTTCAGATCCGTTGATCATTTCAAGATCCGGAGTGAGGTTTGCAAAGTCTGCGGAGAGCAGTGATGGAGATACTTGCATTTTTTAGAAAGAAACAGTGTTGATATTAAAGGAATCGGGTCCCGTGGCACCGTAAGGTGCTGCGGGACCCTGTTGGATTCAGGAGTTGACGCTGCCGTCATTCTTAGTGACGGTCGCGGCGCTTTTTGCATGCGGACGGAACGCATTCCATAATATGTAGGCCACACATATCAGCGCCAGTGCATAACCGGCCCAGGTGAGGTATTTGTTGTATTCTTCTACCTTCTCAAAGAGTTGGTCAGGACTCACCGTCTGAGCCAGCCAATATCCGAGTGCACTGAGAATGGCATTCCATACCAGGGCCCCCAGAGAAGTGAATATCGCAAACTTGCCTACGTTCATCTTCGAAATACCTGCAGGAATCGATATGAGCTGCCGTATGGCCGGAATAAGGCGCCCGATGAACGTGGATACCGCACCATGGCGGTCAAAGTACTGTTCAGCCTTGTCGACCTTCTCACGGTTTATCAGGCATGCATGGCCGAGGCGAGAGTCTGCGAAACGGTAGACGACCGGACGTCCGATCCATAATGCGAGATAATAATTGATGAAAGCTCCTGTCAGGGCTCCGAGAGTGGCGATGACAGTGACCATGATCAGATTCATGTCGCTGCCGGCTCCGGCATTGGTACACGCCAGATATGCAGCCGGCGGCACAATTACTTCCGATGGGAAGGGGATAAAGGAACTTTCGATCACCATGAATATGAATACAAACCAATAGTTGGCGTTATCAACAAACCAACTGAAGAACTGCGCGGCGTCGAAGAGCGCCAATGGTATCATGTCAAGCATTTGTATGGATAATGTAAATCATGACTATTCTTAGAACCTTCCTACAAAAATCTGTGCATTCCGTGCTGCCATATTTCAGTATAAAGGTCACTTGTGTCTGTCAGTCTGTCAGAGCAATCCCTCCTGTTGCATCATATTGCGGTAATACTGGGCTTTCCTGTCAATTGGAAGTGGATATGCTCTTGAGGAAGAAGGCATTCTCCAGTGGCGGAATATGCGCAGATTTCCCAGGGAATCCGAAATATGGCATTCGGCGCACTCCCCCATTTTCGGAAGTTCCGACTGTGTCATTGCTGCGATTACTCCTGCTGCTTTCTCGCCGGTGGATACTACGGCATGACAGTCGGGAATTTCGGCCAATATGGCCGGCAGGTCGATCTGCCGGCGTATGTCAAGGGCTTTGTCGGATGCATTCCCGGCTGTGCGCACCACTTCCCTGCCGGTATCGCTAAGAGCTATCCCCCTTTCTGACAGGAATGTCTTCAGCTCTGGCAGATAGAATGATTTTGCCATGGAATCCACAAAGTGATCCTTATCGTCGAAAAAGACGATTCCGAATATTCTCCACATATCATTGATAAAATTCGGATAGTAGAAATTCATGCTCCATCTGTGACGCTGGGGAGGGAATGTGCCACACATGAGCATTCGCGCGCCATGGGGCAGGAACGGACGCAGCGGATGAGTCTCGGCTGCATTGGGAGTGTTGGTAATTGAATCTGTCATAATGATATATGGATTAGAGTGACTGTAGCGACATTTCAAGGTCGCCACTCATCATGGATTCCGTGCGGAAGAGAGGCATGTGGCGGATATGCGACGGAGGGCTATACTCAGGCCTTTGTAAGCATAGAGGCAAAGCGCTTTGCCACGTCTTTTACTTCCGAGGCTGTCTGTGCATCCATCGACTGTCTCATAGCCACACTTCCGGCAAAAGCACACCCAAGCTGTTCAAGAGCTGATGCAATAGCCTTGGTGGCAAGCGGAGCCCATCCGTGATTGCCAAATGCCGCGGTCACTTTATTTTTAATTTCACGTGTGCGCATTGCATTTAGGAAGGTCTGCACCGGAGGGAATACCTCATTCGAGTAAGTCGGAGCCCCTACAATCAGGCCTTCATACCGGAAGGCATCTGAAATAATATGGCTAAGATTCTCTACAGTGGCATTGTGCACTTTTATATTACGGATTCCAAGCCTGTTTAGTTCGGTGGCAAAGAGATCGGCCACATCCGCCGTATTGCCATACATCGAGCCATACACAATCGTGACTCCAGGCTCCGGCTCCCATGCGGCAAGGCGCTTTACGATATCCACTATCTCTTGGATACGGCCATGCCATACGGGTCCGTGAGTGGAACATATATAGCTGATAGGGAGGCTTGAGGTCTTGGCAATTGCCTTGGTGACAAACAGACCGTACTTACCTACGATATTGGAATAATACCGGTACATCTCCTCGATATACATGCCACACTCCATTTCATCATCGATGAGTCCGCCGTTGAGAGCTCCGAAAGTGCCGAATGCATCTCCTGAGAAGAGAGTTTTCTCTTCCGGGCAATATGTCATCATGGTTTCAGGCCAATGCACCATGGGGGTCATTACGAACTGCAGAGTCCTGTCGCCCAAAGAAAGGGTGTCGCCATCTTTAATCTCTATGAAATGCGAGTCATCATTGATATGATAGAATCCCCGGATCATCTGGATAGTCTTCATATTGCCCACAATCTTGATCGTGGGGAACATGTCAAGAAGCAACGGAATGCTGCCCGAATGATCCGGCTCCATATGATTGATGACGAGGTAGTCGATATGGCCGATTCCTGCCATATCGCGCAGAGAGTTGAGGAAATCACGTGAATGACCGATTTCAACAGTGTCAATCAGAGCATTGGCGGAATTTCCCTTTACCAGATATGAATTGTAGCTTACTCCATAGGGCAGAGGCCACAACCCTTCGAAAAGAGTCGTTGACCGGTCATTGACACCGCAATAGAGTATTCCGGGTGAAATTTGTCGTAAGTTCATCTGAATCTAAATCTGATTAATATGTGGATGGGCTGCTGCGGCCTGATTTCTCGAGGCGCGGCTGTCGTTGCCACGTTGTTAAGCGTAATTAACTCAGTTGAGTTTAAATTTATCTGCAAAGATAATAATAATTGCGTGGGAAAATTGTAAATTTGTGATATGAAATTCTTTTTTGCGCCCGTACAAGGGCATACAGATGCCGCTTACAGGCATTTTCACGCTAAGGAATACGCTTCCACCGGTGTGGTATACACTACTCCGTTTATTCGTCTTGAGAAAGGAGAGATCCGTAAGAAAGACCTTCGCGATGCCCTCTCCCCTCTCAATGTCGGGCATGATGTAGTGCCTCAGGTGATTTTTAGGAATGCCGAAGAGCTTGATGCCCTCGTAGAGCTTCTGTACGCCGAGGGTGTGCGTAGGATTGATATAAACATGGGTTGCCCGTTCCCTCTTCAGACAGCACGTGGACGTGGTGCGGCCACGGTAGGCAATCCGGCATGTGCCTCGGCTGTGCGTGACATAGTGGAGTCACGTCAGGATATCACATTCAGCGTCAAGATGCGTCTCGGTTTTCGGGAAGAGGAATGGGAGCCACTTCTGTCGGTACTTAATACGGTGAGGCTTGATCATCTTTGCGTACATCCACGCACAGCATCCGACCAGTATTCCGGCCAGTTGCATATGCAGGCATTTGACGCTATATATGCCCGGAGTGAGAATCCGGTGGTGTACAATGGTGATATACTCCTTCCATCCGATGCATTGGCCATAATGACACGGTATCCGGACCTGCATGGCATCATGGTAGGTCGTGGAGCTCTCGGACGCCCATCTCTGCTCGAAGAGATTGCCACCGGCAAAGAGCTTGAAGCATCAGAGCGTAAGCGCAGGATGCTTGACTTCCACAGAGAGTTGCTTGAGTATTACAGGTCATCGCTGATTGGCGGAGATCATCAGGTGCTGTCAAAAATAAGTCCGTTCTGGGAATACGCAGAGCCGGAGATAGGGCGTAAAGCCTGGAAGGAATTGAAAAAGGCCTCGACCATGGCCAAGTATCAGACCGCGCTTGCTATGATTACCACATAGGCCCTAAATATTCATCGCCTCTATATTTGTTATGGTAAGTATAGGTTAGAGCCGCATCTGCCGGTATAGGCATACATGAAATGCCGAGTTTCACGGATCCCCGTAAATCGTGTGGCTCCCGCATACCTGCGGGCACTCGGTCGGCCTCGTGAAATCATCTTCCGGATTACGCTCACTTATCAAACCAATGATTCGCATGAAAGAAATTGCTTCAAAAACAAAACGTGCCGCTCAACCTGATACCCATAGGGTAATCGAAGTCAAGGGGGCAAGAGTCAACAATCTTAAGGGGATTGATGTAAAGGTGCCGCTCAACAGCTTTACCGTAGTGACGGGAGTGTCGGGTTCCGGCAAATCGAGTCTGGCCTTTGATACGCTTTATGCTGAGGGTCAGCGAAGGTATGTGGAGTCACTGTCGAGCTATGCCCGGCAGTTTCTCGGACGCATGGCCAAACCGGAATGTGATTATATCAAAGGTCTGCCGCCGGCGATAGCTATAGAGCAGAAGGTAAATACGCGTAATCCGCGTTCGACCGTAGGCACTGCCACTGAAATATATGATTATCTGCGCATGCTTTACGCACGCGTCGGGCATACGTATTCTCCGGTAAGCGGAGCCGAAGTCAGAAAATACGGTATTGAGGATATCGTGCGCGACATCACCGCGTATCCTCAGGGTACACGCATTGCCGTGCTCGTCGATGTGGAATTACCCGAAGGCCGGAGTCTGGAGCAGCAACTGCAGATATTCATGAAGGAAGGTTTCTCACGCCTTGAACGCAGCGACGAATTTATCAGTATCGAAGAGTATCTTGACACATGTGATAAAAGAGAGGACCCATCCGGATTAAGGCTTCTGATTGATCGGCTGGCTGTATCTGATGATAAGGATGAGATTTCGCGTCTTACAGATTCCCTTGAGACGGCAATGTTCGAGGGGCGTAACCGCTGCATCGTAAAGATATGGACTCCGGAAGGAATCAGAACCCATGAATTCTCAAGTTCTTTCTCGGCTGACGGAATAGACTTCCGCGAGCCTTCCGACCTGATGTTTAATTTCAACAATCCGTATGGAGCTTGTCCCAAGTGTGAAGGCTTTGGGAAGGTGCTCGGCATCAGTGAAGATCTTGTAGTGCCTGATAAGACTCTTTCCGTATATCAGGGTGCAGTGCAATGCTGGCGTGGAGAAAAAATGTCGGAGTGGAAAAACGCGCTGCTCAGTCAGGCCGTCAGATTAGGATTTCCGATTCATACACCCTATATGGATCTCAGCAGGCAGCATAAAGACATACTGTGGCACGGTAAAGGAAAATGGGAAGGAATCGACGGATTTTTCCGATGGGTTGATGAGAATCAGTATAAGATTCAGTACAGAGTGCTGAAAGCCCGGTATAGAGGGAAGACGGAGTGCCCCGTATGTCATGGATCCCGCCTCCGGAAGGATGTGGAATATGTCAGGATCGGCGGCAGGACAATCACCGAAATCGTAAGGATGTCGATTTCTGAAGTGAAGGACTTCTTCGACAATCTCTCATTATCCCGCGAAGACTCACTTATAGCGGCCCGTCTGTTGATGGAAATACGCAACAGGATAGGATTTCTGGAAGAAGTGGGACTGGGATACCTTACTCTCGACCGTCTTTCATCCACTCTCTCGGGCGGTGAAAGTCAGCGCATCAATCTCGCCACTTCGCTGGGATCCTCACTTGTGGGGTCGCTTTATATACTCGACGAGCCCTCCATCGGACTGCATTCTCGCGATACTCAACGCCTGATAAGTGTATTGAGGCGTCTTCAGCAGATTGGCAATACGGTCGTGGTGGTAGAACATGACGAGGATATCATGCTTGCAGCCGACAATATAATCGATGTCGGGCGCGATGCCGGCAGTAAAGGGGGAGAAATCGTATTCTCCGGCAATCTGCACGATGCTCTCCGTGATAAGATCTGCAATGACTCATATACTCTCGATTATCTCAGCGGGCGCAGGGAGATCCCTTATGACAGGCTGCGTGCGCCATGGAAGAAATCCATCACCGTAGAAGGGGCCATGGCCAATAACCTGAAAAACATAGATGTCAGATTCCCGCTTGGAGTGATGACTGTCGTGACGGGAGTATCGGGTTCTGGCAAATCCTCCCTCGTAAGGGAGGTGCTCTACAAGGCATTGGTGCGCGAACTCGGAGAGTCCGGAGATGCCCCCGGTGTGCATAAGCGTCTTACAGGCGATCTGAAGGATATTGGTGCCGTGGAATTTATAGACCAGAATCCGATTGGCACATCCTCGCGCTCAAATCCTGCTACATATCTGAAGGCATTTGATGAGCTGCGTAAGCTTTTTGCCGACCAGCAGCTTGCACGCCAGATGGGTTTCACTCCGGGATATTTTTCGTTTAATTCTGATGGTGGCAGATGCGATGAATGCAAAGGAGAGGGCACTGTGACGATCCCGATGCAGTTTATGGCTGATATCACGGTGCCATGCGATGTGTGTCATGGCCGGCGTTTCAAGAATGAAGTCCTTGAGGTGGAATACCGTGGTAAAAACATCTACGACTTTCTTGAAATGACCGTGGCCGAGGCAATTGACTTCCTCAAGGAGGATGCCGACTCGACCCAGGCCGCCAAGGTGGTGCGTCGGCTTACTCCCTTGCTTGAGGTGGGACTGGGGTATATAAAACTTGGCCAGTCGTCGTCGACACTTTCCGGAGGAGAGAATCAGCGGGTGAAGCTCGCTTATTACATATCACAGGACAAGCAGCCGCACACCATGTTTATTTTCGATGAACCGACTACCGGCCTTCATTTCCACGATATCTCGACACTTATGAAGTCATTGCGGCGTCTGATAGCCGCCGGCCATACAGTGGTGATCATAGAGCACAACATGGATGTGATAAAGTGTGCCGACTGGGTTATCGATATCGGTCCGGAAGGTGGGGATGCCGGAGGAAATATTGTGGTGGAAGGCACTCCTGAAATTGTGGCATCCTGCGCTCAATCCTATACTGGCCGCTATCTTAAGGAGAAACTATGTGACTGAGATTCATCTTGCGGCCACTGAGTATCAATGGGGGGATACTTCAGAAGCCGTAAGATGTGATTCAATATTACCTGATTTAATGAATCTGATATGAAAGCGCAAATTGCGATACTTATTCTCAGTGTGGCTGCTGTATCGGCGTCATGCCATACTGACAATGAGGATGAAACCAATGCAGAGGCTAATGAGCTTTATGAAAAAATCTGTCGTGCGGTAAGTCTTTATACCGACAGTCTGGCCATTGCCGGCGATTCAGCCGCAGTAGATGCCCTTATGGAGCGTTATGGCGATCGTATGGACGCTATTAACTATGAGGCCTTACCAGATACCGATTATCATCTGAACGAGGCTCAGAATGACACTATTGCCATGCTTATGGATTCGTTGATCGTCAGGCGCAACCGGAGGCTTGAAGGTCTTGCAGCCAAGGTAGCGGGCCCGATTGACAGTATCGGTGGCGATTCAGCCGCTTTGCCAAAATAGATCTCACTTCCATAGATGCATTTCGCAGCGCTTACAGTCGAATGACAACCTGAAATGCCGATTGCCCGAATGGATGGAAAGCGGCATTCTGAAACTGTGTTTCTGATGAGATGATTCCTTTAGACAGCATCCCATCTCGCGCAATATGCAATGTCTGGTGGTCATTACGGAAATTTCCTGTTTAGGCTGAGATTCTCGGATATTGCCTTTACCGGACTCCAATTCGAGGGCATCCTGTATGCTTTTACATCCGTGATCGGTATAGAATCTTCGGGCAAGGCGGTTGGCAACGTTGTAATGGAAGTCGAGCTTATCTGTGGGAAATGGAAAATCCTTGTGTTCGACGTCTCTCAGCGCATAGGGGTAGGTGCTCTCTGCAGCTAATGCCAGGGCTTCCGTCATGCGTCTGCGGGCATCGGCCAATTGGGATGCCGGGATAAATGTGTCAGAGGTAAAGGATGTGCTGAAATTGCGCAGGCGGTAGACTGTATTGCCGAATCTATCGAAACTGCCACGTAAATCCTGCGGCCTGACGGCAGGCTGACAGTCGGCATTGAGAGGGACGGTTATTTCCACACCACGTTCATCGCGGGCCTGAAGACTGTGAGGCGTGATGTGCACGTCAAGCCACATGGTGCGCCGGGCCGTATTCTTATTCATTGTCTTCTCCCATTGCACGTCAAGGGTGCGGTGGATTATGGTCCCCTTCGGGATTGCGACCGGGCGGTTGGATATGATCCGTCCGTGGTCAATCCGGTTCACGATAAGCCCCTTGTATTCATTCCGGGCGTCAAAATAGCTTATCCCATCCCCGTTGTTAAGCTGTGAGATATGATTGATGACTTCTCCCATTGATTTAGGAGTAAGCGGAGATGAGATGTCGGAAGGGCGGGATGTGTCGAGAAAATAATGTGTAAATCCGCGATTGAAGCTTTTTGCAGGATCCGGAGTGAATGTCACCTCACTTATGCCGCAAGAGCTTCTGATATATCGACCGTCCGAACTATCGATAATTCTGTCAAGACATTGCCGATAGTATGCCACGATGTTTTTCACATATGAAGCATCTTTCAGCCTCCCTTCAATCTTGAATGATGATACTCCGGCTTCAAGAAGTTGGCCGAGTCGTTGGGATGCATTGAAGTCTTTCAGCGACAGCAGATGTCGGTCGGTAGCAAGTGTCTTGCCGTCAGCATCCTTAAGTGTAAAGGGAAGACGGCATATCTGGGCGCACTCTCCACGGTTGGCACTCCGGCCCATCGTGGCTTGTGAGGCGTGGCAGCATCCGGAATATGAGACACAGAGCGCGCCATGGACGAATGTCTCTACCGGGACCGTGACATTACGGCATATCTCAGCTATCTCCGGTATGGAGAGTTCCCGGGCAAGTACAATCTGGGAGAATCCGGCTTCCTGAAGGAAGCGTGCTTTTGCTGCATCTCTTGTATCGCATTGGGTCGAGGCATGCAGCTGTATCGGGGGAAGATCCATACGCAATAGCCCCATGTCCTGCACAATCACAGCATCGACACCAATCATATACAAATCCCTTACGAGTCGTTCTACGGCTGATATTTCATCATCATACACGATTGTATTAACCGTCGCATAAACCTTAACCCTAAAAGGGTGTGCGAAATCCACCACCCTTTTAATTTCTTCAATGGAATTGGCTGCGTTCTTGCGTGCGCCGAATGAGGAAGGGCCGATGTATACGGCATCCGCGCCATGCAGGATTGCCTGTATGGCGATATCGGCATTGGCTGCCGGTGCGAGCAATTCAATCTTGCGGGGTGTCATTGACTATTTCTGTGATTTATTTTTTCATCATCCTGTCGAGCATCCGCTTGTCGTCACGCTCCCGGATGGACTGGCGCTTGTCGTATTGCTTTTTGCCCCGCCCTATCCCTATTACGAGTTTGGCATAACCCCGGTCGGAGATGAACATTCGTATTGGCACAATCGTGAACCCCTTGTCGTCCGTGGCTTTTGATATTTTGGCAATCTCCTTCTTGCTGAGCAGAAGCTTCCTGTCACGTCGGGTGGAGTGATTGTTGTATGAGCCGAAAAAGTACTCTGCAATATGCATCCCTTTTACCCAGACTTCACCATTTTCCACAATACAGTAGGAGTCGGCCAAAGATGCTTTGCTGTCGCGTATGGATTTGATTTCAGTGCCGGTAAGCACGATACCGGCTGTGAACGTATCGCCAATCTCGTAGTCGAAATGCGCACGCTTGTTTTTGATATTTATCTGATTTTGTTTCATCACAGTCAATGAATTTAGAGAAAAATCCCCATTATCCAGTATACCAGGATCGGGGCTCCCAGGACAAAGATGCACAGCAGGGTGTTGAGCAGACTCCTTTTTTCCTGCGGAAACATAAAGAACCGCGCTCCACGCAGCGTCAGGTAAATGGTCCATAACGGCAGGAATACCAGCACCGGTTTTACCATCGGAAATGCTTCGTATGCGATATAGAACAGAGCGAGGGTCGAAAGGTTGTACATCACGTATGTCTTGCAGTAATCCGAATCGGCAATCTCCTTGAGACTACCGGGGAAAAGGAATCTGATTAGCATCAGAATCAGGAAATTACCGAAAAAGAAAGCCGAAAAGACAGTGATTGCCTCTATGGTGGCCTGATTGATCGAGATACTCCTGTTCCACAGACATTCAAGATAGCATGAAGCAGAAGCGATGGCTATCAGTGGATAGAAGCAGTCTTTGGCTACACCGTCGACGGGGCGGCGAGTCCGGCGGATGCTTTTCCATCCTTCCACAGGATTGATCATTATGCCAAGCATCTGACGCCACGCAGCAGTCTGACTATGGGCCACTTCATCATCAGGCGTGGCTTCGGAGTCCGTATCTGCATCAACAACATCATCATCCGTCATGTCATTGAAGTCCTGCTGATCGTCATCATCTTCTATTGAATAGGAATCAGGATCGGGAGTGTATCGGGGATATCCGGAATCATTGTCGCCTGTAAAGACATCTTCCGTATCCAGGTCATATTCATCGGGTGATGAGTGGTTGTAATCGGTCATAAACGATAAATCCTTATTGTGCGTGAATCCGGGGCTGTGACGCGATGTTGTCGCCACAGTCCCGGATTATTGAGGTTAAATGTATAGGTATCAGCCTGTTATTCGGCGGCACGCTGCTCATTGAGCAGGCGTATCATTTCAATAGCCGAGCGGGGGATGCGGGTGCCGGGGCCAAAGATGGCTGCCACTCCGGCTTTGTAGAGGAAGTCGTAATCCTGAGCGGGAATCACACCGCCTGCTGTGACGAGGATATCCTCGCGGCCAAGCTTGCGGAGCTCTTCGATCACCTGCGGGATGAGCGTCTTGTGGCCAGCGGCCAGAGAGCTTACGCCAAGGATATGCACGTCGTTCTCCACTGCCTGACGGGCAGCTTCAGCCGGAGTCTGGAAGAGCGGACCCATGTCGACGTCGTAACCGCAGTCGGCATAACCGGTAGCTACGACCTTTGCACCGCGGTCGTGACCGTCCTGACCCATTTTGGCAATCATGATACGGGGCTGGCGGCCTTCGCGTTTTGCGAAATCAGCCACTGCCTTGCGGGCTTCCTCGAATTCGGGATCACCCTTTTCTTCACTTGAATACACGCCGGAAATGGTTTTGATTACAGCTTTATAACGACCTACCACAGCTTCGCAGGCATCGGAAATCTCGCCCAATGAGGCGCGGACTCCGGCCGCTTTAACGGCGAGGTCAAGAAGGTTGCCCTTAGAGGGATCCTTTACGGCCTCCGTGATAGCCTCAAGAGCTTTCTTCACGGCTTCCTCATCGCGGTCCTTGCGGAGCTCTTCGAGGCGGGCACACTGTTCTTTACGCACTTCAGTATTGTCGACCTCAAGGATATCGATGGGGTCTTCGTGCTCGAGGCGGTATTTGTTGATACCCACGATAGTCTGTTTGCCTGAGTCGATACGGGCCTGTGTGCGGGCGGCCGCTTCCTCGATCTTGAGCTTGGGCAAGCCTGTCTCGATGGCCTTGGCCATGCCTCCCAGTTTCTCGATTTCCTCGATATGGGCCCATGCTTTGCGAGCGATTTCATCAGTGAGCGCTTCAACGTAGTATGAGCCTGCCCAGGGATCGACCTGCTTGGTCACGTAGGTCTCTTCCTGGATATAGATCTGTGTGTTGCGGGCGATACGTGCCGAGAAGTCGGTAGGAAGTGCGATAGCCTCGTCGAGTGCATTGGTGTGGAGCGACTGTGTGTGGCCCAGCACCGCACCCATTGCTTCTACGCATGTGCGGCCGACATTGTTGAAGGGATCCTGCTCCGTGAGACTCCAGCCTGATGTCTGCGAGTGCGTACGGAGGGCAAGCGATTTCGGATTCTTGGGGTTGAACTGCTTCACGATGCGTGCCCAAAGCATACGTGCGGCACGCATTTTTGCGATTTCCATGAAGTAATTCATCGAAATGCCCCAGAAGAATGACAGGCGCGGTGCGAAGGTATCGATATCCATGCCTGCGTTCACGCCGGCGCGGAGGTACTCCAGACCGTCGGCAAGAGTGTAAGCCAGCTCGATGTCGGCAGTAGCGCCGGCCTCCTGCATGTGATAGCCGGAGATTGAGATCGAGTTGAATTTGGGCATGTTCTTCGATGTGTATTCGAAGATGTCGGCAATAATCTTCATTGAGAATGCCGGCGGATAGATATAGGTGTTACGCACCATGAACTCCTTGAGGATGTCGTTCTGGATAGTGCCGGCCATCTCATCAAGCTTTGCTCCCTGTTCGAGACCTGCATTGATGTAGAATGCAAGCACGGGAAGCACAGCGCCGTTCATGGTCATTGACACCGACATCTTGTTCAAGGGGATGCCGTCGAAGAGCACCTTCATGTCTTCGAGCGAGCAGATGGATACACCGGCCTTACCTACGTCACCTACCACGCGCTCGTGATCGGCATCATAGCCACGGTGAGTCGGCAGGTCGAATGCCACCGAAAGACCTTTCTGACCGGATGCAAGGTTGCGGCGATAGAACGCGTTTGACTCCGCTGCGGTAGAGAATCCGGCATACTGACGGATAGTCCAGGGGCGCATGGGATACATGCCGCTGTACGGGCCACGCAGGAAGGGGGGCAGTCCGGCAGCATAGTCGAGATGCTGAAGTCCTTCGAGGTCCTCTTTGGTGTAGATTGATTTTACGGGAATCAGCTCGGCAGTGAGCCACTCCTCCCCTTTCACTGCGGGATGGGCGGCGGGAGCTGTGATGTTGTTTATATCGATTTCTTTGAAATTCGGTCTCATTGGTTCGCGGTTATTTGAGGAGTTTAGCGTTAAAGCCGATAAGTGTGTCGAGTACATTGACGCGCACGTGGATAAAGTTCTCGATGCCCTGGGCTTTGAGTTCCTCCATGCATGCCGGGGCGCCGGCTACTACAAATTCGGCGCGGCCGTCGAGTGCCTTGAATGCTTCGGGAGCGAATGTGGCATATTCGTCATCGCTTGAACAGAGCACTACCACATCGGCACCCTTCTCCATAGCGGCATCGATACCCTCCTGAACGGAGTTGAAGCCGATATTGTCAATGATTTCATATCCGGCGCATCCGAAGAAGTTGGCAGAGAACTGTGCCCTGGCAAGACGCATTGCGAGATTGCCGATAGTGAGCATGAATACTTTCGGACGTTTACCGCTACGCTCGGTGTCAAGACGCAGTGCCTCAAACTGGCTGGCGGCGCGGTCAAAGTTGAGAGATTCTACAGCACCGTCAGCGGGAGTGGCGCAACCGCAGCCACACGAGCAGCCGTCTTTCTGGATTTTGTCGAGCGCCATCTCGTTGAAGTTGGGATACTGGTTGGTGCCAAGAAGGATTTCTTTGCGACGAGCCACGTCCATATGGCGTTTTACGCCGGACTCATTTACTTTAGCCTGGATATCGCCTTTCTTGAGCATCGAGAGGAATCCGCCATTGTCTTCAACGTCATTGAATACCTTCCATGCCTCGCGTGCGATCGAGGTGGTGAGCACTTCGATATAGTAGCTGCCGCCTGCCGGGTCAACAACTTTGTCAAGATGTGACTCTTCGCGAAGCAGGAGCTGCTGATTGCGTGCTATTCTTTCCGAGAATTCATCGGGATTCTTGAACTGCAGGTCGAAGGGAAGTGTCTCGATTGAGTTTACACCTGCCAGGGCGGCACTCATGGTCTCTGTCATTGAGCGGAGCAGATTTACATGAGCATCGTAGATTGTCATGTTGAACTGCGATGTGACTGCATGTACCCACATCTTGCAGCATTCTTCCTCAACACCATATGCTTTTGCGATTTCAGCCCAAAGCATGCGTGCGGCACGGAATTTGGCAAGCTCCATGAAGTAGTTGCTGGAGATGCCCATGTTGAATTTGATGCGTGCGGCAGCTTCATTGGCAGAAAGACCGGCTTCGGTAAGAAGAGTGAGCCATTCGGCTCCCCATGCGAGAGCATAGCCGAGTTCCTGGGAGATATATGCGCCGGCGTTGTTGAACATGTAGGAATCTACTGCGAAGCAGCGCAGATTCTTTACATCCTTTACTGTATTGTAGAGATTGACAGAAACTGTCTTGATGTCTTCGGGGAATTCAAGGCCGCGTTTGAGCAGGCGCTTGAAGGGATTGAAGTCGATTGAGCCACGGAAGTCGACGGCTGCGTCCTGGGCGATGATGGCGGTCACCATAAGTTCGGCCACTTCTATTGCCTTATTGGGACAGCATGCTACATTGACTTCGATTTTCTTCAGGTCGAGACCATTGAGGATTTCGGGAAGCTGCTCCGGGTTAAGGTCGCCGCAGAGGCATATGCCGATTGATTCTACGCCGCGGTCGATGGCATGGCGGGCATTGGCCAGCACTTCGGCTGCCGTAGAGCCCTGGATATGCTGACGGATGAGCCAGTCGTTGTTGTCGCGGGTACCGCGTACGTACGGGAATTCACCGGGCAATGTGCCAAGTGTGGGAAGCCCCTCAAGGTCTTCTTTGCGATAGAACGGCATCACATTGAAGCCTTCGTTGGTGCGCCACACTAATTTCTTATCGAAATCGGCGCCCTTAAGGTCGACATTGATTTTCGCCTTCCACTCTTCGGTGGAGATGGGCGGAAACATGTCAAACAGATTCTCTTTGTTGTTTGCCATAATTAAATAGCTGATATAGAATGATGTTGTATAGTATTAGATTGACGGAGAAATCCTTGTCGCAGCCGGGAGAGACGGGACTCCTGAATAGGGGGATGTCCCAGAATTTCTCACTACAAAGTTATTAGATTTTGTGCAGATACAAAACTATTTACATTTAAAAATTTATAAATATGTTGACAAACATACTTTTATCCATAAGTCCTCCCGGGGCGCGTAGCTCTGTGCGAGAAGCTTGCGGCTCCATCCTTGATGCTGCTATTCAAGGCGTTTGTCAGTGCATCGCACGGTGCGGGCCGGGAAGTCTTCCACGAGCTGCAGATTGTGAGTGGCCATAAGTACGGCGTGTCCCGCGGCGGCCAGGCTGTGTAGCAGTCTGACAATCTGATAGCCGGTCTGAGGGTCAAGGTTGCCTGTAGGTTCGTCGGCGATTATGAGTTCCGGATTATTGAGCAATGCTCGGGCTATTACGATTCGCTGCTGTTCGCCTCCGCTTAGCTCGTGAGGCATCTTGTAGCTTTTGTTGGCCATTCCTACATCTTTGAGCACTTCCTCAATCCGGTCTTCGATTTCGGATTTCTTTTTCCATCCTGTGGCTTCCAGTACGAATCTGAGATTAGCGGCTACCGAGCGGTCCTGCAGAAGCTGGAAGTCCTGGAATACGATCCCTATTTTGCGCCGCAGATATGGTATTTTCGATTTTCTGAGATTGAGCAGATCGAAGCCCATGACGGTGGCCTCTGTGGCGTTTTTTACAGGCACATCGGCATACATTGTCTTCATCAGTGATGATTTGCCACTGCCCACTCTTCCCACAAGGTAGCAGAACTCTCCTTTATGCAGTGTGAAATCCACACTTTTGAGCACCTGGCGCTCTGCACGCTCAATGTCAGCCCCGCGGTAGCGCACGAGAATCTCTCCGGAGGCTTCCGGTATGCCCGGCGATTTTACCGATGGCTCTTTTGCATCGTCGATTGTGTATGATGATTGTTGGGTATTCATTACGGTTGAAAAATGAATTAAATGTTAGAGGGGCATCTTGAATCAGGCTTGGGCCAAGGGCACCATGACTGATTCTCGGTTGTGCTCATAATCTTTGCAAATATAACCAATCTTTTCATTTGCGGCAAGTTTTCAGACGATGTTTGGCATATGAGACAGTTTATTTTCTAAAAATCGGGCATGAAACTTGTGTGTCAAGTCTCATGCCCTTGCAGAATGTTAAGTCAGTTGAAAGATAGTATGATATTCTTTGGAATCAGGATTATTCCTCACTATGGTTGGCTGCATAGTCCTTCAGCAGTTTCTCCTGCACGTCGGATGGCACGAGTTCATAGCTGTTGAATTCCATGGTGAAGCTGCTGCGTCCGCCTGTGAGTGAGCTTAGTGTAGTGCTGTAGCTGCTGAGTTCTTTCAGCGGGACACGCGCATTAAGCTTCTCGATGCCGTTTTCAGACTCTGTGCCCATTATGATGCCTCTTCTTCCTGTGAGGTCGCTCATCACGTCGCCCATAGAATCGGCGGGTGTCAGCACTTCCACATCGTATACGGGCTCAAGTATCTTGGGATTGGCATTGCGGAATGCTTCCGAGAATGCGTTTCGGCCGGCAAGACGGAAGGATATTTCGTTGGAGTCTACCGGGTGCATCTTGCCGTCATAGATCATTACCCTTACATCGCGGGCGTATGAGCCTGTGAGCGGCCCCTGCTCCATTCGGTCCATGAGCCCTTTGACGATTGCCGGGATGAATCTGGCATCGATCGCACCGCCTACGATGCAGTTGTATACGATAAGCTTGCCACCCCATTCCAACGGGATTTCCTGTTTGTCGCGCACATTGAGCTTGAATTCCTGATTGCCGAACTTGTATGTGTCAGGCTCGGGCATACCTTCGGTATAGGGTTCGATGATGAGGTGTACCTCTCCGAACTGTCCCGAACCGCCGCTCTGTTTCTTGTGTCGGTAATCGGCGCGGGCAGCTTTTGTGATTGTCTCACGATAGGGTATGCGGCACTCTACGTATTCTACAGGGAGTTTCTCGTTGTTTTCGATTCTCCATTTGAGGGTACGCAGATGGAATTCGCCCTGTCCTTTGACGATGGTCTGTTTGAGCTCCTTGCTTTGCTCGATTACCCATGTGGGGTCTTCTTCATGCATTCTGGTGAGAATGCCGGCAAGTTTCTCGGCATCAGCCTCGTTCTTGGGTTTGATGGCACGCTGATATTTGGGCTGCGGATACTTGATGAAGTCGAACTGGTAGTCGCACCCTTTCTGGTCGAGTGTATTGCCGGTGCGCACATCCTTCAGTTTGACAGCCGCACCGATGTCGCCGGCTTTCAGCGTGTCGATTGAATTGCGGATCTGTCCGCATACCGTATATATCTGCGCCAATCGCTCCTTGCCGCCGCGTGACACATTTTCAAGATCCTCTCCGGCGCGCAGAGTGCCGCTCATTACCTTGAAGTAGCTTACTTCGCCGATATGGGGCTCGACACTGGTCTTGAAGAAGAATACTGACAGAGGACCGTCGGCATTGGGTTTTACTTCTTCGCCTGCCGTAGTGACGGGAGCCGGCATTTCGTCAACAAAGGGACATACGTTGCCGAGGAACTCCATCAATCGGCGCACTCCCATATCTTTTGCCGCACTGAGCACTACTACAGGATAGATGCTTCGGTCGACCAGACCCTTGCGGATTCCTTCGCGCATCTCATCTTCGGTCAACACCCCCTGGTCGAAGAATTTTTCCATCAGCGTCTCGTCGTTTTCAGCTGCTGCTTCGATCAGGTTCTTGTTCATTTCCTGGGCGCGTTCCATCTGGTCGGCTGGAATTTCAGAGATCACAGGCGCTCCGCCTTCCGGTTTCCATTCCAGTTTCTTCATGATAAGCACGTCGATGATGCTGTGGAAACCGGGGCCGGATTCGAGGGGATACTGTATGGGGATTACTTTTTTGCCGAAGTGGTCATACATCTGCTCCATCACATTGTCGTAGTCGGCCTTTTCTCCGTCCATCTGGTTGAGAGCGAATACCACGGGTTTTTTCAGGGCAGCTGTGGTACGGAATATGTTTTCCGTGCCCACCTCTACTCCATATTCTGAGTCTATGAGGATTAGTCCGAGGTCAGTCACGCCAAGGGCGGTATAGGCGTTGCCGATGAAGTCGTCGGCTCCGGGACAGTCGATGATGTTGAGCTTCTTGTTGTTGAATTCCGCGTTGAAGACAGTGGAGAACACTGAATAGCCATACTCTTTCTCCACAGGGAAGTAGTCGGACACTGTGTTGCCGGCATCTACTGTGCCGCGACGACTGATCACACCACACTCGTAGATCATGGCCTCTGCGAGTGTGGTTTTTCCAGAGCCTTTTGATCCCAGGAGAGCAATATTCTTGATCTCGTTTGAATTGTAAATCCTCATATTCGTATAGATTTCAGGGTTAAAGATTTATTCAGTACGGTTATTCCAAATCAGCCGTGCCGAAGCTCCCTTTTAGAGCCCTATGCCAGCCGTGTTTGGAATTTGGTTGCAATTTAAGCATTTTTTTTGAATTATGAATCGGATGTGCAGATGTTGTGTAACATAAATTTACAACATCCTTTTCTATATCTTCCTTTGTCGCATGCGGTTGGATACTCCTTCCCTGGCGGTATATGCCTTAGATACAGACCGCTTACGCATGGCGGGAATTCCCATCCGGCTTATGATTATCCTTCTTTTGTGAAGAATGCCTGTCACGGATGGTCTTTGGGTAAACATTTCTTTTGTTAAAAAGGTTTTTATATGTATATAAATCAGTTCCACTCAGTGGAATGATACTGTGTAATTGGCTGTATCGTCTTCCATATAGGTTGCATTATGATAGAAGTGTGGTCGGGATATGGCATTTTAGTTTAGTACTATGAATCGATATTTTAACATTTCACCTCATCTGTGGCTCGCATTTGCGACTGGGATGTCGTTGCTGTCGCCTCAGGTATGTATGGCCGACGGCTACCGGAATCAGGGAATAATGCTCTCTGCCGATTCTTTGCCCTCCGCCTATATCTGCGATGATATGCAATCAATGCCTCTCCCCGATTGCGATGCCTGGTGGCAAACTTTCGATGATCCCTCACTTGTAGCATTGGTGCAGACTGCTGTAGCCAATAATTATGATCTTCGCGCCGCCTTGCGGCGTATAGATGCATCACGACAGATGTTGCGAAGCGTTTATGCCGGATATTATCCTACACTATCAGCGTTCGCCGGCTATGACAGAAGTGAGATCTCGGGGCGTGCCACACAACCTTATGATGCGGCCGGTGAGACATCTTCGGCTTTCAGCATAGGCGCAACCGTAAGTTGGGAAATCGATATATTCGGCCGGGTGGCTGAGAAAGCGAAAGGAAGCAAGGCTACTCTGAGTGCGACGCGGCTGGAGTATGAAGGACTGATGATCAGTGTAGCTGCAGAGGTGGCACAGGATTATGCTGATTTGCGTATGTATCAGCGTCAGCTGGAAATTGCACGCGGTCATCTGGAGTCACAGGCCGAGGTGCTTCGGACTGTACAGGCGCAGTATGACGCAGGGCTGGTATCAAAACTGGATGTGGCCCAAGCCAAGAATACGATGAATACGACGAGGCTGCTTATCCCCTCTCTTGAAAGCGGCATGACTACTGCACGCAATGCGCTGCTCACGCTTTGCGGAGTGGGAAGTGATGACAAGCTGAACGCATTACTAAGCGATAGCACTGTTTTCAGGATCGTGCCCCCTCCGGGTATCGGGTCGCCGGCAGATCTTGTGCGTCGCCGGCCGGATGTGGCAGAGACTGAAAAGCAGGTAGAAGTGCTCGCATCACAGCTTGGTGTGGCCAAAAAAGACTGGCTGCCGGTTTTGTCGCTTGATGCCACAATAGAGACATCCTCCCATTCTGTCGGCCATCTGTTTGGATCGAATAGCCTTGCCTATTCTGTATCACCCCGTCTGAGCTGGACTATATTTGACGGATTTCAGCGTGAAGCAGGCATAGCTGAGGCGCGGGCCGAAATGGAAGCCGAGATGAACACCTACAATTCGACTTTGCTGACAGCGGTACAGGAAGTCAACAATGCTCTGGCTTCCTATCATTCAGCTGTAGCAGAGTTGCAGCTGTATGATGATGCGATTGCCGACAGCCGCGAGGTGCTCCGACTCTCGCTGGAACGCTACAGGCTCGGGCTGACCGACTTCTCGGATGTGGCTACCGCACAGATATCACTTCTTACTACGGAGACCTCATTCGAGACCATACGTGCCAATTGCTTCAATGCATTGGTAAATTTATATAAGGCGCTTGGTGGCGGATGGTGTGAGTAATATCGGTTAAACAAGAAAAAGACATACTATGGACACACACGTTACTTCTTTATCCCGAATGCATGACAGCCATTTTCTTCCGGGATTATCAAGGATATCTGCACTTACGGTGCTAACATTCGGTCTGGTGGCAGGCGGCACTCTCGCCTCCTGCAGTAAAGACAGAGAGCGCGATTCGACATCGCCACGTAAGGTGGAAGTCGCATCTCCGATACAGATGGATTCAGTCGTGGTCTATTCATCATATCCCGCTACTCTTGAATCCGACAGTGAGGCAGATGTGGTGGCACGCGTGAACGGCCAGATTACACACAAGTATTTTGAAAACGGAGCATATGTCAGCAAAGGTCAGGCATTGTTTTCAATCGAACCGACAGTATATGCTGCTCAGGTCAATGAATATAAAGCCCAGGTAGCTTCGGCAGAAAGTCAGCTTGATTATGCGAGCAAGCATCTGCGTGCACTTGAGCAGGCGTATGCCGATAATGCAGTGGCCAAAATGGATGTGATCCAGGCTCAGTCGGCCCGTGATGAGGCTCAGGCAGAAGTCAATCAGGCCAAAGCCACACTGGCCACAGCCGCTACCCGGCTTGGATATTGTACCGTGACGGCTCCCGTCTCGGGGCGTATATCGGCTGCCACTCTCGATGTGGGCGCATATGTGGCCGGCGAGAATGCGCCTGTCACCCTTGCTACAATCTATGATGAAGGCAATCTTGAAGCATGTTTTTCTATTGCTGATCATGAGTATGTGACTATAGCAGATGCAGGAGAAGGCTTCAGGAATCCGATTTACCGTAATATACCGGTAAGCATCGGGAACGCCGAAGATTCGTCTGCTCCTCAATTCAGGGCATCCGTGGTTTATGAATCTCCATCGGTAGAATCGTCTTCAGGCAATATAAAGATGAAGGCCCGCTTATTGACCTCCGACAAGAGATTGCGTCCCGGTATGTACGGGCTCGTGATGCTTCCTACGGGAATCGTAGATAATGCGCTTCTGGTCAATGATGCCTCAATATCTACCGATCAACGCGGCAAGTATCTCTACGTAGTCAATGACTCAGACAGAATAGTGTATACTCCGATTGAGGTGGGGCAGCTTTATCAGGATACATTGCGTCTTGTGACCAAAGGACTGAAGGCTACTGACCGGTATGTGACACGTGCGATGCTTAATGTGCGTGCCGGAGAGAAAGTAATTCCTACACCTGCCGACAATAAATCCACGTCGACGCGAGTAGACTCACGAAACAGCAGAAAATAAGACGGTATGTTTTCAAGATTTTTCATAAATAGGCCTATATTCGCCACCGTGCTTGCTGTACTTATGGTGCTTGCGGGTGCGATGACGGTATTCTCGCTTCCAATAGCCCAGTATCCGGATATCACCCCTCCTACGGTGATGGTAAGCGCATCGTATCCGGGTGCTGATGCACAGACAGTGGCACAGACAGTGGCCGAGCCAATCGAGCAGGAAATTAATGGAATAGAAGGATTGATGTACATGAGCAGCAACTGTGGCTCTGACGGCAGTTATTCGCTTACCATTACATTTGAGAACGGCACTGATCTTGATGAAGCTGCTGTAGAAGTGCAAAACCGCGTGCATGAGGCTGAAGCCCAGTTGCCGAGTGTGGTTGAAGAAGAAGGGCTTTCCATAAGCAAGAATTCTTCCAACCAGGTATTGTTTCTATCGTTGCATGCTGACGAGGGGTCGGGATATGATGCACTGTACCTGACCAATTATGCTCAGATACACATACTTGATCCTCTCTCGCGTGTGGACGGTGTAGGAGGTGTATCGGCATTCGGCGGCGGTGAATACAGTATGCGCATATGGCTGAATCCGCAGCTTATGAGCGCACGCGGGCTTACGCCGGCAGATGTGGAGGCCGCTATCGAATCACAGAATATGGAAGTGTCGGCCGGAAGCGTTGGAGATGCCCATAGCGGAAAGACCGACTTTCAATATACTTTGGTAAGTCAGGGACGCTTGTCGGAGGTTTCGCAGTTTGCCGATATTGTACTGAAGGCTGATGAATCAGGGATAGTGCGCCTTAAGGATGTGGCGACGGTGGATCTGGGCAGTGAGACGTATGCCGAAGTGGCGCGTCTTAATGACCGGCAGGTGGCGTTAATCGGAGTGCAGCAATATCCCGGAGCCAATGCAATTGATGTGGCCGATGGCGCGTTGGCGGAAATGAAGGAGCTCAGCAAATATTTTCCTGAAGGAGTACATTACGAAGTAGTGCAGAATTCTACCGACTTTGTGCGGTCATCACTCTCAGATCTGCTTACCACATTCCTGCTCACCACACTCATTGTAATGCTGGTGATAATGATATTCCTGCAGAACTGGCGTGCAGTGGTTATTCCTATGATCACAATCCCCGTCTCACTCATAGCCACATTTGCCGTGATGAAGCTGATAGGCTTCTCATTGAACACGCTGACATTGTTTGGTCTGGTGCTGGCAATCGCCATTGTGGTGGATGATGCCATTGTGGTAGTGGAGGACTGCTCACGTATCGTCGACAAAGGGATCCTCAATTCAAAACAGGCCGCCGTAAAGGCGATGCAGGAGCTTACAGGTCCGGTGATAGGCGAAGTGCTTGTGCTGATGTCGGTATTCATACCTACGGCCTTCATATCCGGCATTACAGGTGAATTGTATAAGCAGTTTGCCCTGACGATAGCCGTATCTACAGCATTCTCCGGTTTTAATGCCCTGACGCTCACGCCGGCATTATGCGCGTTGTTTCTCACAAAACGCAAGCCCGCTAAATTCTTCGTCTTCGTATGGTTCAATAAGTTCTGGAGTCGTTGCGAGGCGCTGTATGAACGTGTCGTTAATCTAATGCTTGACCATCCGTTCCTATCGATGGGAGTGTTCGTAGTATTGTCGGGAATAGGAATATGGGGGTATGTCTCCTGGCCCTCCTCCTATATTCCTGAAGAGGATATGGGTTACTATATGACCAGTATCGAATTACCCGATAATGCTTCGATGGAGCGCACTGAAAAGGTGGTCAATGCCCTTTCGGCTCAAATCCGTAAAGAGGTGCCCGGTGTAAAGGATGTGATGTCAATTACCGGATTTTCGTTCCTTGCAAATGGCTCCGGCTCCAATCTCGCTATCATGATGATTGAACTTGAGCCCTGGAGTAAAAGAGGGGCAAAGGAGAGCGTAGAGCGTCTGATGGCCAAGACTGATGAAATCGGGGCACGTGATTTCCCTGAGGCCAGTATATTTTCCGTGAATCCTCCCGCGATTCCCGGTCTCGGCATATCCGGAGGATTGCAGATGCAGATTCTGGATATCAACAGTCTCGGGACGACAGAACTTGAGAAAGCGATAACGGCAATACGCCAGGCAGCCGAGTCTGACAAACGCATTGCTTCGGTCACGTCCATGTATCAGGGAGGTGTGCCGCAGTATAAGCTTACGGTAGATCGCGACAGGGTCGCATCTCTTGGTCTGGATCTGTCGGATGTATATAGTGTCATATCGTCGTATCTTGGGAGCAGCTACGTGGATGATTTCACGATATTCGGCCGGTCGTTCCAGGTCATAGTCAAGGGAGATGCCTCGAGCAACCGCACGACTGAAGACTTGCGCAAACTCACCGTGCGTAATTCCTCCGGAGATATGGTGCCGCTTGACGTATTCACCACTATCACTCCGATCATCGGCGAGAGTTCAATCAGCCGTTATAACATGTATACCACCGCCTCCCTTACGGCTAATGCGGCAAAAGGAGTCAGTTCATCAGAAGCCATAAAGGCAATGGAAGAGATCATCCGGCAAGCTGTGGGCGATGAGTTCTCATATGCCTGGACAGGAGAAGCATATCAGGAGACAAAAGCCCATACTACGATTACCTTCGTATTCGCCTTTGCAGTCATCATGACACTGCTTGTATTGGCTGCGCAATATGAAAGCTGGACCGATCCGCTGGCAGTAGTGCTCAGTATGCCTATTGCAATAATGGGCACCGTGCTGGGATGTATTTTCATGAGTCAGGAGATAAGCATTTATACGCAGATCGGGTTGATACTGTTATTAGGTATGTCGGCAAAAAATGCGATTCTGATAGTGGAATATGCCATGGACTTCCGAAAGGCGGGAGTTCCGATCCGGAAAGCCGCACATGATGCGGGAGTAGTGCGTTTCCGCCCGATTATGATGACTGCGTGTGCCTTTGTGTTTGGAGTAATGCCGATGCTGTTTGCCACAGGAGCGGGAGCCAATAGCCGTAAGGCGTTGGGATGCGCCGTAGTGTTCGGAATGGCTCTCAACGGCCTGATCGGCACAGTCTTTGTGCCCGTGTTCTGGGAATTGCTGCAGAGATTTAATGAAAAATATCTGGCAAAGATATTTCCCAAGAAATCCGGCGTTTTGCCGAAGGATATGGCTGACGGCGGTGTGGCTTCCATATGACGATGAGGCCACTCCATAACGCCATATATATAATAAATATCCCCCTTTGCCTTTCGGGACAAAGGGGGATAAATGTATCAATGATATTACTGCGGTCGCCCCGAGGGGCTGCAGCGGAAGTTCATGAAATATTCAGTATCAGATCCAGCGTACGTAAGCGAAGTCCATACGGTGGGGCAGCTCCTTGTTCTTGGGATACATGCGAAGGGCATAGCGGAAGATGCCGGCCTCTTTGATTTTCACCTTGAGGGCATATGTGTAGACAGTGCCTTCCTTGTTGACAATCTTGAGGTCCTCAGTGCCGGCGAAAGTGCTTTCACCATCATGCTCACGGTAGTATACGAGCTCCACACCGATTGAGTCGCCCAGACCTTTGGTGTCGATCTTGCATTTTACCTCCAGGTCGGAACCTGTAGAGAGCGCGTTGCTGAGGCTATCGTTGTAGTCAGCTTCTATGACATGGATTTCATTCCATTTGGAAGCCACCTCTTCTTTCCAGGCCACAATTTCACGGGCTTTTGCGAAGTCGTGAAGCGCGAGCTTGTGAGCACGCTTTGCTTCGGGCTGGTAGAAGCGGCTGATATAGTCATCGAGCTGGCGCTTCATGGTGAATATGGGAGCGATATGGCCGATGGAACGCTTGATATACTGAATCCATTCCGGGCTGTATCCCTTGTAGTTCTTATTGAAGTAGAGCGGGATGATCTGGTTCTCCAGCATTGAGTAGATTGTGGCGGCATCAAGCTGGTCCTGCTGGGCATTGTCGGTGTAAGTGATTTTCTCAGTGAGAGCCCATCCAGCCTCTTCGTCGAGCTTATAGCCTTCATACCACCAGCCGTCGAGTACGGAGAAGTTGAGCACACCGTTCATCTCAGCCTTCTCGCCGGATGTGCCGGAGGCTTCGAGCGGACGTGTGGGAGTATTGAGCCAGATATCCACTCCGGTCACGAGGCGCTTTGCCACGATCATGTTGTAGTCTTCAAGGAAGATGATCTTACCCTGGAACTGGGGCATCTTTGAGATTTCAACGATGCGCTGTATCAGGCCCTGTCCGGCTCCGTCGGCGGGGTGAGCCTTGCCGGAGAAGATGAACTGTACGGGATACTGGTCGTTGTTGACGATTTTAGCCAGACGGTCGAGATCCGTGAAAAGCAGGTGTGCACGCTTGTATGTAGCGAAGCGGCGTGCGAACCCGATGATAAGTGCATTGGGATTGATCTTATCAAGGATTTTCACCACGGCAGAGGGATCGCCCTGGTTCTTGAGCCATTTTTCTTTGAAGTCTTTCTTTACGAAGTTGATGAATTTATTCTTCATCGTCATTCGCATGTTCCAGATTTCATCGTCGCCAACCTCGAAGATACCTTTCCACGCATCGGGATTCGACTGGTCCTCAAATACCTGCTCTCCGAGTTTCTCTGCATAGAAAGCCTTCCACTCGCTGGCAGCCCATGTGGGCATGTGCACGCCGTTGGTGACGTAACCTACGTGAGATTCCTCCGGGCTGTAGCCTTTCCAGATACCGGCAAACATCTTCTTTGATACTTCGCCGTGGAGCCAGCTTACGCCATTGGCTTCCTGGCATGTGTTAAGGGCGAATACGCTCATGGAGAAACGCTCGTTGGTATCGGGGTTCTCGCGGCCCATGTTGATGAGGTCGTTCCAGGAGATGCCGAGTTTAGCGGGATATTCTCCGAGGTATTTGCCGAAGAGGCTTTCCTCGAAGTAGTCGTGACCTGCGGGTACGGGGGTGTGTACGGTGTAGAGCGAAGTGGCGCGCACCATCTCAAGAGCCACGTTGAAGGGGAGGTGGTCATTCTGCACGTAGTCTACGAGACGCTGCAGGTTGAGCAGAGCGGCATGACCCTCGTTGCAGTGGTAGAGGTCGGTCTTGATGCCGAGCTTGTTGAGCATCAGCACACCGCCGATACCGAGCAGATACTCCTGCTTGATACGGTTCTCCCAGTCGCCGCCATAGAGCTTGTGGGTGATCTGGCGGTCGAACTCCGAGTTGCGGTCGAAGTCAGTATCGAGCAGATAGAGTTTCATGCGGCCCACATTGACGCGCCATACGTGAGCATATACGATGCGGCCGGGATACGGCACTTCGAGAATCATGGGCTGACCGTTCTCATCGAGCACCTGGTCAATGGGAAGCTGGTCGAAGTTCTGAGCTTCGTAGTTGGCTACCTGCTGGCCGTTGATCGAGAGGCTCTGAGAGAAGTAGCCGAAGCGGTAGAGGAAGCCGACGGCAGTCATGTTGACGCGACTGTCGGATGCCTGCTTGATGTAGTCACCGGCCAGTACACCCAGACCTCCGGAGTATATCTTAAGACAGTTGCACAGACCATATTCCATTGAGAAATATGCCACAGAGGGGATGTCGCTGTGCATAGGCTGCTTCATGTAGTCTTTGAATGAGGCATACACCAGATTGATGCGGTCCATGAATGCCTTGTCATCAAGAATCTCTTTCAGGCGCTCATAGCTGATCTGCTGAAGGAGCATCACGGGGTTCTCCCCTACCTTACGCCAGAGGTCCTTGTCGATGTCGCGGAAGAGGCTCTTGCCTTCGCTATTCCATACCCACCAGAGGTTCTTACTCATTTCCTCCAGGGGTTTGAGTTGCTTGGGAAGCTCAGTCGACACAGTCAGATTGTGCCATGTGGGCTGATTGGAATTACTTACTTGAAGTTTCATATTATTATTGTTGATAATGTTTCTTGATTGAAATATTGAGTGGAGCCGTACGGGAAGTCACTCCGTATCCGGCTTCTCACAGCATAGTCTGCTGCAGAAGTATTGCATTCTTTTATCCTTTAGCAGACTCTTATGTTTGTGAATTGGATGAATTACTGTCGCATTGCGGCATTGGTGAGCGCGATGTCAAATGCTTTTTCGTAATCCTTGATGAAGAATTGCCAGTCGGCCTTCCGCGCGGTGTCGGCAGCGGCCTGTCGGGCTGATTTTATCTGTGCCGCCGGAAGTGCCATGTATTCAGCGATCTGAGAGGCGATTACATTGGTGCTTTCCGTATAATTGCTGTCATTACGCGGTGTTACGAATGCTCCTGTGGCGCAAAGGGAGTTCTTGAAGTTTGACAATACCCACTGTCCGAATCCGGCCTTATCGGTCGTGATCGTGGGCACTCCGAATGCCACGCTCTCAAGAGGCGTATATCCCCAGGGTTCGTAGTAGGAGGCGAATACGGTCATGTCCAGAGCCGGAAGCAGGTCATAGTATGCGATATCGACTATCCCGTCGTGACCGTCAAGATAACATGGCACGAATATGATGCGCGTATTACTTTGCCGGCTGTCGGCCTGGATCTGCGCCAGTCTCCTGCATATGGAGTCTTCGCCCTCATTGTTGAGGCGATGGGTCAGATAGCTCACTTCGGGTCGGTCTGCGCCGCCGTGATTGAGGTCAATCAGCAGTTCGCCTGCAGGTTCCTTTACCCATGCGGGTACGAGAATCAATGCAAGTATCTTGCCATTCTCTCGCAGACATGCCGAGCCGGCCGCTTCTACAGCATCAATGTAAAGGTCAAGTCCTTTGTTGCGGTATTCGTTGCGGCCTGAAGTCGCGATGATGAATGTATCATCGGTGTATTTCTCTCCTGTCAGGAAAGAGGCTATGCGGAGCAGGCGTTCGCGGCCTGCCTTGCGTTGCTGTGCATAAATTCGCTTGCCGGGCAGGAAATCCGGCTCGAATCCGTTGGGGGTCACCACCTGTGGTGTGCACTCAAGGAGCTGAGTGCATTCGCGGGCAGTGACTTCACTTACGGTTGTGAAGCAGTCGGCGTTGTGGGCGGCCGCTTTTTCCAGGGAATGTTTGGATTCCATGTTGAGCTCGCGGGCCATCTGGTCGCCGTTGTAGTGCTCGAAATATTCGTAGAGAGGCTTGCCGTTGCCACAGATCGAGCGGCCGATGCTTGTGGCGTGTGTGGTGAATACTGTAGCTATCTGAGGCGCATGAGCCTTCAGATACAGCAACCCCATCCCTGTAGTCCATTCGTTGAAGTGAGCTACTGTATTAGAGCCATTGAGATGTTTTGAAAGGGCTATCATGACTTTTGCGGCCGCTACTGCGAATGAACACCCTTCTTCATAATCGCCGTATGCGTGGAGGGAGTCAACTTTGAATTTCTCCCACATCTCGCCGTATATGGCATTCATATTGCCCATAAGACTCTGAAACTTCACAAGCACAACTATGGGTGAGCCCGGAATATCCCAGCGTCCTACGCGGATTGAGATGCCATCGGGGAGGCGCATTGACGATACTGCGTTTTTAAGCAGGGTCTTGCGCTCCAGAAATGTCGGAGAGGGATTCTGTTCTGACCACACATCCGGCCCGATGAAAATCAGGTTGTCGCCCATGATTTTCTTCAGTTCGCGTGCTTTTGTGGAAAGTACGGTATATATGCCCCCAATCTTGTTGCAGACCTCCCACGAGGCCTCAAACAGAAGGTCGGGCTGCTTAAAGTCAGATGTTTTATGCATCGTGATAAATCTTATTACCTGTAAAAGCGCTATGTGGCGCTTTGTCGTAAATTGAAGCCAGATATATACTTAAGTCTTCATATCACGCGTGAATACATTCACGCGTAAGCCGGACAGAAAGAGCTTGGCACGAATGCCTTGAATTTACTCTATTTGACTCGGCAATCATGACTGCAAAATTAATAAAATTATCCTAACAATCCAAATAGTCACGTATTTAACAGTCAAAAAAAATCTATTGGCCATATCCCGCCGATGTATTACGATGGGATATGGCCAATTATTATTAAGGTGTGGGTCAAGTATCTATCGTGATTGCCCACGACTTCCGCGGCATCTCGGACATGGTTGGCTTTTGGCGTTTATGCAAAATATTGCATGTCGATACGCCGGAGCCTTATTTGCAGTCCATCGGACAGCGGGGCTTAATCTGCTTAAAGAAATCGTTGCCTTTGTTGTCTACCAGAATGAATGCCGGGAAGTTTTCGACTTCTATCTTCCAGATTGCTTCCATTCCGAGTTCGGGGTATTCAAGAAGTTCCACGTTCTTGATGCTGTTTTGAGCCAGAATGGCTGCCGGACCACCGATTGACCCCAGATAGAATCCGCCATGCTTTTTGCATGCATCGGTCACCTGCTGCGAACGATTGCCTTTCGCTATCATGATCATTGAGCCGCCTGCGCTCTGGAACTGGTCGACATAGCTGTCCATACGACCGGCTGTAGTGGGACCGAATGATCCCGAGGGCATCCCTTCGGGCTTCTTTGCCGGGCCCGCATAGTAGATCGGATGGTTTTTGAGATATTCAGGCATCGGCTCGCCGGCATCAAGGCGTTCCTTGATTTTGGCGTGTGCGATATCCCGGCCTACGATTATGGTGCCTTTGAGCGAGAGGCGTGTCGATACGGGGTATTTGTCGAGTTCGGCAAGTATCTCGTTCATCGGGCGGTTGAGATCTATCTCTACCACTTCCCCTTCTCCGGCATTGCGCAGTTCCTGGGGAATCAGTTCGCCGGGGAATTCGTCAAGTTTTTCCACCCAAAGTCCTTCGCGGTTGATTTTGGCTTTGATGTTGCGGTCGGCTGAGCAGCTTACACCCATACCTACCGGGCAGGATGCGCCATGACGGGGAAGGCGTATTACGCGGATGTCGTGTGCGAAGTATTTGCCGCCGAACTGAGCTCCGAGTCCAAGGTTCTGCGCGGCTTCGAGAAGCTCTTTCTCAAGCTCAATATCACGGAATGCACGCCCGTATTCATTGCCGGTCGTGGGGAGGGCATCGTAATATTTTACCGAGGCTTTCTTGACGGTGGCAAGGTTCATCTCTGCAGAGGTGCCGCCTATTACGAATGCTATGTGATACGGGGGACAGGCGGCAGTGCCGAGTGTCTTCATCTTTTCAATCAGGAAGGGTACGAGAGTCTTCTTGTTGAGTATGGCTTTCGTTTCCTGGTAGAGGTATGTCTTGTTGGCTGAGCCGCCTCCTTTTGCCACAAACAGGAACTTGTATTCATCATCCTCCGTAGCGTGGATCTCTATCTGGGCAGGGAGATTGCAGCCGGTGTTGACCTCATCGTACATTGTCAGGGGTGCATTCTGCGAGTAGCGGAGGTTGTTCTCGGTGTAGGTCTTGTATACGCCGAGTGATATTTTTTCTTCGTCATTGCACCCGGTCCACACATGCTGCCCTTTGTAGGCGGCGCAGATGGATGTGCCAGTATCCTGACAGAAAGGAAGCACGCCCTTGCTGGCTACTTCGGCGTTGCGCAGCATCGTAAGGGCCACAAACTTATCGTTGTCGGAGGCTTCCGGATCGCTAAGTATCTTGGCGACCATCTCGTTATGCTCGCGACGCAGCATGAATGAGCAGTTGTGAGAAGCTACATTAGCAAGGAGGGTGAGGGCTTCGGGATCGACCACGAGCATTTCGTGTCCATTCCAGTTCTCAACTTTCACGTAGTCTTTTGTGATGAGCTGATATTCGGTGGTATCTTCTCCCAAGGGGAAAGGATCCTGATAATGGAAGGGTTTTGTTGCCATTTTATTTCTGGTTTAGATTCTATTGCGAAGTTAATAAAAATCTTTGAAATGGCGGAATATTCAGTCCTGTTATTTATTGGGGAAAGTGAAATATTCCGGTATGAGGCGGATTCTGTGGTGTGATCCGGTCTGTTGAAGGTGACGGTGGCCAAATAATCTTCACGACATGGGCGTCGCGTGAGCGGCTGAGGCTGCAGATTGATAAGCATAGGTATTTTGGTTTCCGGCAGATGTGGATGTGTGTATTTTAAGAAATTTAACGGTGAGAATCCATTTCTAAACCGTTATATAGAAGGTATAATCCGAAATTTTGCTAAATTTGTAAATTGCCGTATCTCAAACGGCTGTATTCTATGAAGAAACTACGATTCTCAAGATATGTGGGTTGTCTTGTAATGGCGATTGTAGCCTCGGTATCGATGGTCGGTGTCGAGAGTGTGGCCGCCACTAAAAAGACCAAGGCTAAAACCACACAGACTGCAAGAAAAAAGACCTCCTCCTCCTCCAAGAAGCGCACCACCGCTAAGAAGACTTCCTCCAAGAAGTCTTCAAATCGAGTGCGCAAGGCCGCCTCAACCAAACCCAAGACCACGCAGCCCGCCGTTGAAAAACCATCGGATGATCCTCTGACACTGAAGGTCAACAGTGCTATTCTCGACTGGATGCCTAAGGAGCAGAATCCCGGCGGACTAAGGGTGAATCGTGTCACTCCCAATAAATCACAGGGCACGGTCGGAGTGTCACTGAATGAGAATTTTACCTATATGCCGGTAAGCAAAGACCTTATCAACGAACTTACCAAGGTGATCCGGCGCAATCTGCCGGATTCGATTGCGGACTACAATATCACACTGAATGTGGGATCGCGTAATCTTGCTTATTATATAAATAAGATCGATAAGCTTCCGGCTCAGTATCGTGCCAATGTGCCGTTTGTGACGGCTCTTAATCCATATGTCCATCCCAAGAAAGGGATGGAGGGGGATATAATAGCGTTGTGGCATAGTCACGGCCGATACTTCAAGGGGGGCGGATGGCAGTGGCAGAGGTCATTCCTGTTTCAGTCGCTCGAGGACACATATACGATGGGCTATGTCCTGCCATTCCTCGTGCCCATGCTTGAGAATGCAGGTGCTTATGTGATGCTGCCCCGTGAACGCGACTACAACCGTCATGAAGTCATCGTGGATAATGATACCAACGACGGGGGTATGCTTTTCTCACAGACAACGTATATGGAGCAAAATGGCTCCAATAAATGGGAGACCGGCGACAAGGAAGGTTTCATTTATGATTTGCCAGATTTCCGCGACACTGAGAATCCGTTTGAG
The DNA here is from genome assembly GCA_947176605.1 of uncultured Porphyromonadaceae bacterium. Lineage (GTDB taxonomy): Bacteria > Bacteroidota > Bacteroidia > Bacteroidales > Muribaculaceae > Lepagella. The sequence goes on along the minus strand of CAMWRH010000001.1, from coordinate 56,103 downwards.
AACGGCACATACCGACAGGTAAAGACCATCCGCAACGGCAAGCCTTCCGTGGCCGGATGGTATGCGGATATCCCCGAAGATGGAGAATATGCGGTATACGTCAGCTACAAGACACTTCCCAATTCTACAGAGGATGCCCATTATACCGTCAATTACTCGGGTGGCAGCCGGGAATTTAAGGTAAATCAGACTATGGGTGGTGGCACATGGATCTATCTTGGCACATTCCCGTTGGAAGAAGGATACAGTGCCACGGTGCCGGTAGTGACACTCACCAATGTATCCGATAAGGGTGGCGACCGTATAGTCACTGCCGATGCTGTGAAAATAGGCGGCGGCATGGGCAACATAGCCCGTTCCACATCACGTTCCGACATATACTATGATCCATCGACGCCGATAGCGCAAACTACTGTCCCGTCGCAGGATGACGTAGATGATGAGGATGCCTATGATGATGATTATGATGACGTGTCAGAAGATGACGATATAGATTCTCCTGCCCCGGCAACTCCCGCGCCTCAGCCCGCTCCTTCATCAGGACGCACTCCGGTCTTCACCACTTCGGGGCTGCCGAGATATCTTGAGGGTGCGCGTTATTGGATGCACTGGGCCGGATTCCCTGAAAAAGTGTATTCCCCCTTCCATGGCACGGATGATTATAAGGATGATTACACTTCGCGCGGACATTGGGTAAATTACCTTGCAGGCGGCTCCAGAGTGCTCCCGGGGCGCGAAGGACTTGGAATCCCTGTCGACATATCATTCGCCCTTCACTCTGATGCCGGCAAGCGAGCCGATGACTCTACGGTAGGCACCCTCGGCATCTATTATACCAATAATGGCGACATATATGCCGACGGCACTCCGCGTACCAACTCGCGAATGCTTACCGACATGCTGATGCGCCAGATTACCGGCGACATCCGCCGCACTTACGAACCCAACTGGACACGTCGCTCCATGTGGGATAAATCCTATCTGGAAGCCCGTGTGGCCGAAGTGCCCACTACCCTCATTGAGATTCTGAGCCATCAGAACTTCAAGGACATGCAGTATGGCCTTGATCCTAATTTCCGGTTCCTCGTGTCGCGAGCCATATATAAGGCGATGGCAAGATTCATTTCCGAGCGTAAAGACCGGGAGGTGGTAATCCAGCCGCTTCCGGTAAAGGAGTTTGCAATCACTCCGGTCAAGACCGGACATTTCAGATTAAGCTGGGAGCCTGTGCCGGATCCTTTGGAATCTACAGCTATGCCCAACCGTTATGTCATACTCGAACGTACCGAGGGCACCCTCGGATTCCACAAAGTGGGTGATACCTCGTCTACCCATTTCGATGTAAAGGTGACTGACGATCTGATACACTCCTATAAAGTGATTGCGGCCAACGATGGAGGACTCGCCTTCCCCTCGGAAATACTTTCGTTGCGTGCAAGCAAGGAAGGTGAGCCGGTCCTGATAGTCAACGGATTTGACAGAGTGTCGGCTCCGGGACATTTTTCACAGGACGGCAACGCCGGGTTTAAATCCGAAGACGATTTCGGAGTGCCCTACATCAACGACGCGTCGTTCACCGGTTATCAGACAGAATTCCGGCGTAATGCAGGCGAGAGCTTCGGCAGAAGTTCATCATCATATGTCGGCACGGTTGTGGCCGGAAATACGTTTGATTTCCCCGCCGTGCATGGAGAGGCTGTCGCCGATGCCGGTTATGGATTCGTGAGCTGTTCGGCAGCTGCCGTTGAGGCAGGCAAAGTGAATCTTGAAGATTATAAGGTAGTCGACCTTATTCTTGGCAAACAGAAGCGCACTACAGTAGGCTCCGGCACGAGCGGTGTCAGCTATACCGCTTTCCCAAAACCGCTTCAAGAGGCATTACGCTCTTATGTGGCGCAGGGAGGCTCTTTGATTGCGAGCGGAGCCTATGTGGTAAGTGATCTTTATGACTCCAGAAGCGATAATGCCGACCGCAGTTTCGCGGAGCAGGTGCTTAATGTGCGCCCCTCTGCAGGCGCTTCGCGTCCGCGCAGTGGCAAAATCTCCACTTATGGCATAGCATTGGGCAATTCGACTATCCCTTATTCGAATACGATCAATGAAGACCAGTATATAGTTGAGAATCCGGATGTGCTTCTCCCGGTGAATCCAGATGGCGAAGTAATCATCACATACTCTGATACAGGAGAAGCGGCCGGCGTGCACTCCACCTATGGCAAAGGAAATGTGACGGTGCTCTCAGTGCCGATTGAATCGGTAAAGGATGCCGATCAGCGCAGCCGCCTGATGCAGGGATTGCTGCAGCTTTCCAAGTAGTGGAAAGCCGGCATCCCGGCATCCTGAAAATTCCATAATGACAAATACTGACCAGACAAAATGAAAATACACAGATTTAAAAATGTCGAGAATCTGCGGGAAGAGATATGCCGCACTCCTCTCGAGCAGTATATTCTCGTGTCATTCACTGACCGGGAGATTCATCTGGAGAAGCACGCAGTGCGGCGCCTCCGCCAGGTGGCGGAGGATACGGATGTATCCATGGTGTATGCATGGTATCGTGAAATCAACGCAGATGGATCATTGCTTGACCATCCGCTGATTCAGTATACGCCCGGCTCGGTGCGCGACGACTTCGATTTCGGAGCCTTTGTGCTGCTTAATGCAGCAGATGTGCTTACGGCTACAGAGGACTTCTCAGAAGACGACTCCGACTATATGGACGGCGGATGGTATGCATTGCGGTTGCGTCTGAGTCAGGGTCGTTTCTTTCAGATGATTCCCGAATACCTCTACACCGTAGAACGTGTGGATTACCGGAAGAGCGGCGAGAAACAGCATGATTACGTCGACCCGCGCAATATCCATTATCAGGCTGAAATGGAGGATGCTCTATATCAGCATCTTTTTGAAATCGATGCACTGGCACCGACTGAAAAGATTCAGCTCACATTCCATGAAAGCCAGTTGCCAGGCGGCGTACGCGCCTCTGTCGTGATACCGGTGCGGAATCGTGTCGATACTGTCGGTGATGCGGTGAAATCTGCGCTCAGCCAGATCACGGATTTTGAGTTCAACGTAATCGTAGTCGACAATGCTTCGACCGACGGCACACGTCAATTGCTTGAGAATATTCACGATCCGCGCCTGCATCTGATCTGCCTTGACGGCTCCGAGCATCTCGGCATAGGAGGCTGCTGGAATGAGGCTGTGCTTTGCGACAAGTGCGGATTCTTCGCCATTCAGCTTGATTCAGATGATATTTATGCTTCCGAGCATACACTGCAGATAATGGTCGACAAGTTCTATGAAGGAGGGTATGCAGCCGTCATTGGCAGTTACTTCATGACGGATTTCAATCTTCATCCGATACCTCCGGGGCTTATTGACCATCGGGAGTGGACCGATGAGAACGGTGCGAATAATGCATTGCGCATCAACGGATTCGGCGCTCCGCGCGGTTATGTCAGAGACGTTGTGCGTGAAATACTCTTCCCAAATGTCAGCTATGGCGAAGATTATGCGATGTGCCTGCGTCTGAGCCGCAATTACCGAATAGGACGCATATTTGACGGCATTTATTACTGCCGCCGCTGGACAGGCAACTCCGATGCATCTCTCTCTGTGGAAAAAGTAAATGAGCATAATGCATACAAAGACTTTGTGCGCACCAATGAACTCATAGCCCGCATACATAGCAATGAGCGCAACTCTTCCGGAATCCCTACAGGCGAAGGGAATACCGGCAATGAATCATCCTCTGTCTAATCCCCCGATATCATGGATGAAACTTTAATGATAGAGAAGCTGGCCGAATTGCGCGATGCCCAGCTTGAAGTCTGGCCATTGGCTCGAGCCAACTACGAGTCGCTTGGATTCAGCGAGCGTCGCTCGTTCAGAATCGGTGCTCTGGAGGGCGCTTTGCAGTTTAACCCTGCCAGAAAAGTATCAACAGGGGCGCCTACGGATGCAGCTGCCATCAGGCAGCGCCCGTGCTTCCTGTGCGGTTCAAACCGTCCGGCTGAGCAGACCACTGAGACAATAGTGGCAGGATGGGATTTTCTGGTCAATCCCTACCCTATTTTTCCTCTGCATTTTACCATAGCCTCAGTCAGGCATGTACCGCAGGGAGATATCCCGATTGAAATGGCATCCATGGCTGAGCGCCTGCCGGGTATGACGGTATTTTTCAACGGTGCGCATGCGGGAGCATCCGCCCCCGACCATCTGCATTGCCAGGCCGTAAGAACTGCCGAACTTCCGCTTATGCGCTATCTTGAAGACGGCGGCGACATAGCGGCATTGCCATTTCAGGTGTACTATGATATCATAACTCCGGATGTGAGCGGAATGATACGCCTGCATGTGATGACCCGTATTGGCGGGAAAGATGTCAAATCCGGAGCAGAGGACCTTTCGCTTGTGAATGCCTACATGTGGCTCGGATCCGACGGCTCCCTGCGGGTAGCCATAGTGCCGAGGGGTGCACATCGTCCGTCATGTTATACTTCGTCTGACGATATGCCGGGGATAATGGTAAGTCCCGGGGCAATTGACATGGCCGGGATAATCATACTGCCAAGGCTTGCCGATTTCAAGGCCATGACAGATGCTGATATCCGGAAGGTCTATTCTGAGGTAGCTCTTCCGCCTGTGGATGATTCTTCTGATTCGGAGCAAAATGATTAAGCAACGTACTCCATGGAGCTGGATCCCGACACTGTATGTGGCAGAAGGACTACCCTATTTTGCAGTCAATGTGCTCACGGTCCTTATGTTTTCCAACATGGGGATGCCGAAGGCCGATATGGCATATTATACCGGTTGGCTCTATCTCCCGTGGGTCATAAAGCCATTCTGGAGTCCATTCCTTGACTTATTCCGCACCAAGCGTCTCTGGATTATCTGTATGCAGGCCGTCATAGCCCTCTCGATGGGATGTGTGGCATTCTCACTTGGCACCACACTTTGGCTCGGGGCCACTTTGGCGGCATTCTGGCTTATGGCTTTTGCATCAGCCACCCACGATGTGGCCGCCGATGGATTCTACATACTCGCACTCAGCGAAAAGGAACAGGCGGCTTATGTGGGAGTCCGCTCTACGTTCTATCGGCTCGCAAGCGTAGTCGGGCAAGGAGGACTGGTGATACTTGCCGGATATCTTGAGAGATCGATGGGCCACATCGCCTCCGCATGGGCAGTGACATTCGCCATCCTGTCGGTATTCTTTGTCGCAGTCTTCTGCTATCATCTGTATATATTGCCACATCCGGCGTCAGATTGTCCTATGCCGGGAGTGCGTGTGTCTACGATTGGCAGAGACTTTATATCCACATTCTTCACCTTCTTCCGCAAACCGGGGATAGTGGCCGCACTTGCATTCATGCTGCTTTACCGGCTGCCTGAAGCATTATGCATCAAACTCGTGCCACCTTTCCTGCTTGATTCAGTCCCGGCCGGGGGGCTGGCACTTACCACATCACAGGTAGGTGTGATCAACGGCACCGTAGGAGTGCTTTGCCTTCTTGCCGGCGGTATAGCCGGCGGAGTGGTGATAGCTCGCAAGGGTTTGAGAAAATGCTTGTGGCCCATGGCCGCCGCGCTTTCCCTGCCGTGTGGAGTATATTGCTATCTGGCAATGTGGCATCCCCAGAATTACATAGTCATCACTTCACTGATAGGCATAGAGCAATTCGGCTACGGCTACGGCTTCACAGCCTATATGCTGTTCATGATGCATTTCTGCCGCGGTGAAAACTCCACTTCGCATTATGCTTTCTGCACGGCATTCATGGCATTAGGCATGATGCTTCCGGGCATGGCGGCAGGATGGCTTTTTGAAAGAATGGCAGCCCTTGCCTCTCATGCAGGCGCATGCGTAGCTCTCCCATTGGTACCCAATCTGGCAAGTGGAGGCTACGGACTGTTCTTTCTGGTCGTCATGCTGACCACACTTGCCACATTTGCGGTCACATGGAGCGTATGGCATACCCTTTCAAAAGGTATTGATAGTGCGGAATGAGGATTTTTTACTAATTTTGCAGAATGAAAACCGATACAAGATATGTATACAGCATCTGAAAAAAAGAGAGACAACATCGCCGAGTATATCCTTTATATGTGGCAGATCGAAGATCTGATAAGAGCCTATGGCCTCGACATGGATAAAATCGATGCGGAGATAATCTCACGATATACGGATCTTACCGATGCTCAAAAGCGCGAACTTCATGAGTGGTATGAATCCCTGATTGATATGATGCGACGGGAAGACGTCGTGCAGAAAGGGCATCTGCAGATCAATAAGAATGTGATAATCGCCCTTGACGATCTGCATCGCCGGTTATTGGCTGATGAAAAATTCAGTGCCTATGCCGCTGAATTTTACAAGACACTCCCCTACATCGTAGAGCTCCGCGCCAAAGCCGGTGAGGAAAAGGCCGGAGAGATCGAGACCTGCCTTAACGCGTTGTACATGATACTAATGCTTCGCATGAAAGGCCAGGAAATCTCAAAAGAGACCTCAGAAGCCCTCGGGCAGATATCCCGCTTCATGGCAATGCTATCGCATTATTATAAGAAGGATTACAACAATCAGCTTTTTACAGACTCCGGCGATGATATGTGATCCGTCCGGCTCTGCCCTATGGCACTGTGCCGTATGGCAGTATCATCCGTAATGGCTCGTGGCCACGCCTGAGTATCATGCACGGTATTCGTAATAAAGCAGATTATCATATAAATTAAACAGAAATACAGACATACAAACCCCTATGTCAGACGAACTGAACAAGGAGATAGCCCGCAGGCGCACATTTGCCATCATTTCCCATCCTGATGCCGGCAAGACTACGCTCACAGAAAAATTACTTCTTTTCGGCGGTGCCATACATGTGGCGGGTGCCGTAAAAAGCAATAAAATCAAAAAGACCGCCACATCCGACTGGATGGAGATTGAAAAGCAGCGCGGCATATCGGTAGCCACCTCAGTAATGGGATTCAATTACGGCGACTACAAAATCAATATTCTTGATACTCCGGGCCACCAGGACTTTGCGGAAGACACCTTCCGTACATTGACAGCTGTCGATTCAGTCATAATTGTGGTCGATGTGGCCAAAGGTGTGGAGACTCAGACCCGCCGACTCATGGAGGTATGCCGTATGAGGAATACTCCGGTGATCGTATTTGTCAATAAACTCGACCGCGAGGGGCGTGATCCGTTCGATATCCTTGACGAACTTGAATCAGAACTTCAGATACAGGTGCGCCCTCTCTCCTGGCCTATCAACATAGGAGCGAAATTCAAAGGCGTATACAATATCTACGAGCAGGGTCTGGATCTGTTTACCCCATCGAAGCAGACCATCAGTGAGCGTGTAGAAATATCTGATGTCACATCTCCCGAAGTGGATCGTCTCGTAGGCGAGGCTGATGCACAGAAGCTCCGCGATGACCTTGAACTCATCGAAGGAGTGTATCCCGAATTCGATACGGATGCATATCTGCGTGGCGAAGTAGCTCCCGTATTCTTTGGCTCGGCATTAAACACATTCGGCGTCAAGGAGCTGCTTGACTGTTTTGTCAAGATAGCGCCAAGTCCCCGTCCGATAGAAGCTGTAGAGCGTCAGGTAAGGCCGGATGAAGAGGGATTCAGTGGATTCGTATTCAAGATTCACGCCAATATGGATCCCAATCATCGGTCGTGTATCGCTTTCGTAAAGATATGCTCCGGCAAATTCGAACGCAATGTCAACTATCTGCACGTCCGACAGGGTAAACAGATGCGCTTTGCCGCCCCGACAGCCTTCATGGCCCAGAAAAAGAATATTGTCGACGAAGCCTATCCCGGCGACATAGTAGGTATCCCGGATACCGGCAACTTCAAGATCGGCGATACCCTTACGGGGGGAGAAAACCTCCATTTCAAAGGACTGCCGTCATTCTCTCCCGAGATGTTCAAATACATCGAGAATGCAGATCCAATGAAGGCCAAACAGCTCGACAAGGGTATCCGGCAGCTTATGGACGAAGGGGTGGCGCAGATGTTTACCAATCAGTTCAACGGGCGTAAAATAATCGGTACTGTCGGTCAGCTGCAATTTGAGGTCATACAGTATCGACTGCTGCATGAATATGGAGCGCAATGCCGATGGGAGCCGATAAGTCTATATAAAGCCTGCTGGATTGAAAGCGATGATGACGAGGCGCTGGCAGCCTTTAAGAAGCGTAAGCATCAGTTTATGGCTACTGACAAGGATGGTCGCGACGTATTCCTCGCCGATTCAAATTACGTGCTTCAGATGGCTCAGTCTGATTTCCCAAAGATCAGATTCCACACCACGAGTGAATATTGACACGGCCACTGCCGCAAGTAGCCTTTATGCTAAAGGATGTTGATTGCAAAGAGACTTAAATGCACATCTTATCGTAGGCATTCACATAATGTTGAATCTGACATTCTTCAGCAGAAAAGCTCTCAGTGAAAAGTAGGAAGGTAAAAAGGAAAAGGTAATACAAGCATAAAAGATGGAACTAATAAAACATGAATGCGGCATAGCGATGATTCGTCTGCTCCGCCCTCTGTCATACTATAAGGAGAAATACGGCAGTAGCTTCTATGGGCTCAACAAGCTCTATCTCCTCATGGAGAAGGAGCACAACAGAGGGCAGGAAGGTGCCGGAGTGGGATGTGTGCGCATTGATGCTACCCCGGGTGAAGAATACATATTCCGTGAAAGAGCCCAGGGACCCGATGCAATACGTGATCTCTTTGCCTCAATCGGGCGACAGGTGCAGGCGTCGCAGGCCGAGAATGGAAACCGGGCAGAAGAGCATTCGCTTCCGTTTGAAGGTCAGGTATACATGGGACACCTGCGTTACAGCACCACCGGTCGATCGGGTATAAGCTACGTTCATCCTTTTATGCGCCGCAACAACTGGAGTTCGCGCAATCTGCTGCTCTGTGGCAATTTTAACATGACCAACGTAGATGAGATATTCAATTCGATAATTGCCACCGGCCAGCATCCTCGTCTCTATGCAGATACATTCCTGCTTTTAGAGCAACTCGGCCACGCGCTTGACCGTGAGAACGAGCGCCTGTTTGACATTCATCATACTCAGGGGCTGCGCGGTCTTGAGCTTTCTTCGGCAATAGCCCGCGACCTTAATGTGGCCAATCTGTTGCATCGCTGCTCCCCCTCTTGGGATGGCGGATACGTGATATGCGGTATTGTGGGTAATGGCGACATGTGGGCCATGCGTGATCCCAACGGGATACGTCCGGCATTCTATTACCGTAATGACGAAATCGTGGTCGTCGCAAGCGAACGCCCCGTGATACAGACAGCATTCGACCTTCAGGTCGAGGATGTCCACGAGCTCCGGCCCGGTGAGGCCATAATCGTAGATCGTGACGGCAGTTCAAAGATAGAGCGGATATTGCCTGAGGGTCGTAATGAAAAATGCTCGTTCGAGCGCATTTATTTCTCCCGCGGATCAGATAAGGATATTTATACCGAGAGAAAGCAACTTGGTAAAAATCTGGTGGCACAGGTGCTTAAGGCCGTAAACGAAGATATTGACCGTACCGTAGTGTCATTCATCCCCAATACGGCTGAAGTGGCTTTCTATGGACTGGTAGAGGGAATTGAAGAGCATCTGATTGAATCAAAGATAGATGAGATCAACCGTCTTGCTGCCACCGGAGCGCTCAACGACCGTACAATACGCGACATCCTGCGGCATCGTGTGAGAAAGGAAAAAGTGGCCATCAAGGATATAAAGCTTCGCACATTTATTGCCGAAGGGGCCACGCGTAAGGATCTTGCCGCTCACGTATATGATATCACCTACGGATCAATCAACGAAGGCGACTATCTTGTGGCAATCGACGACAGTATCGTCCGCGGCACGACCCTGAAAGAATCAATCCTGCGTATTCTCGACCGATTGCATCCCGGCAAACTCGTGATCGTCTCATCATCACCTCAGGTAAGATACCCTGACTGCTATGGTATCGACATGAGCCGTATGGATGAGTTCATCGCCTTCAAGGCTGCCATGGCATTATTGAAGGAACGTGGCATGGGGTACGTGATAGATACTGTCTACGCTAAATGCAAGCAGCAGGAAAATCTCCCGAAAGAGCAGGTGGTAAATCATGTGAAAGAGATTTATGCCCCATTCAGTGATGAAGAGATTGCTGCAAAAATCGCGGAGATGCTGCGCCCCGAGGAGGTGACTACTCCCATTGAGATTGTATATCAGACAGTGGAAGCAATGCATGAAGCTATCCCCCACCATCCCGGCGATTGGTATTTTACCGGAAATTATCCTACTCCCGGAGGCAACCGAATCGTTAATAAAGCGTTTATCAATTACTACGAGGGACGCCGCAACGACCGCTGACCCACGCAGTATCAAATTCCCGGGCCGCTTCCGGACTCCGGGCAGATAGAGAACGTAACACGAGGAATCTCATATGTTTGAACTCACATATATTCACCATGACTGCTTCCTGCTCCGCACTCCCGGACTGGGAATCGTATTCGACTATTGGTTTGATCCCACAGCTCCTAAGGCTGTAATCCCTCCGTTCATAGCGGAGCTGCCGGATGAAATACCTCTATACGTGCTTGTCAGCCATTTCCATAAGGATCATTTCAATAAGAATATATTCCATTGGGCAGCCTCTCATCCGAATATCAGGTTTGTCATCTCACGCGATGTGGCCCGCAAGGTCAGATATATGATGAATCCTAATTCTACGTATGCCGGAGTCAAGATAAATCCCGATTGTGTGACGGTATTGTCAAAACTTGATATCTTCTCGGATGATTTACTTACTATCCACGCTTTTGGCAGCACGGATATAGGCAACTCATATGCCGTGACACTTAGAGATTCCGGACTTAAGGTATTCCATGCCGGCGACCTGAATTGCTGGACATGGCGTGACGAATCCACTCCCGAGGAGATTCAGGCAGCCGAACAGGCGTTTACGGCCGAACTGCGTCCTATTGCCGATGCATTCCCGGAATTTGACCTGGCCATGTTCCCCGTAGACTCGCGCATAGGCACAGGATTCAATGAAGGAGCCCGCATTTTTACCCGAAGTATCGATGTGAAGCGCTTCTTCCCCATGCATTTCACACTGGCCGACAATGAGGCTTCGCGCCAACAGCGGCGTCTCGATGCAATAGATTTTAAAGACTTCGCCCCCGACAGAGGAGAGTTTATAGGTCTGACTGATCCCTATGATAAATATTCGGATGAAGATCCTTCCTTAGAGAAAGGTGACGATGACTGTCAGCGGGTTTACTCGCAAAGCTGGTTCCTTTCAGCCGGGGATGCGAATGCAGAAAGAGAGATGTCGCTCCCCCTGCTGACAGCTAAGCTGATCGACATTGCCACCTCCCATGCAAATGAGATTGGAATCGGCAATCCGTTTATGCCTAATGATCATTGCGGGTGGGTGCTGTCGCGGCTTGCAATAGAAATGACGGATTATCCATTGGTCGACAGCACTTTCAGGATTGATACATGGGTCGAGACATGGAACCGTCATTACTCCGAGCGTGATTTCTGCATAACCGATGCTTCAGGCTCTCCGTGTGGGTACGCAAGGAGCATATGGATGGTGCTTGATACTCAGACTCATTCGAATGCGGGCCTTGACACATTGCCCTTTAGGGAAGAATATCTGTCTGACCGTAAGTGCCCTATCCCAAGACAGGGTAAGCATCTGCTGATGAAACTCCCGGAGGAAATACAACACGATGACAGACGCGTAGTGGCAGCCGATTCAGATCCGGCAACATATACATTCCGATATTCCGATCTCGATGCATACCGACATGTAAATACCGTGCGGTACATATCACTGATAATGAATCAGTTCCAACTCTCAAAGCACGATGAGTCAAGAGTGCGGCGCATTGAGCTTTCTTTCCTTGACGAAGGAGCATATGGCATGTGTGTGGAGATACTGCGGGCCGATATAGGAGCATCGGATAAATCGGGGGATGCGTCCGACTCTACGTTGCTCCTGCTCCGCGACAGCACTGACCATCATCCAATTGTGTATGCCCGCGTGGATTTTGAACCACGCAGCAAGCCTATCGCTTCCCTGTGATCCGACTAAAGGGATGCCACATCGGTGGCATTGCTGCCTGTGAGGGCAGTATGTAAGTATATTCAACCGCTTCATCATGAGACGCCATAAATACCTCCCCTTTTCAGCAGCCATAATCTTGCTGTCAGGAGCATGTAGCACTACGCGGCATGTGCCTTCGGGCGATCTGCTTCTGTCAAAAGTCCGGGTTCAGCTTGACTCCACATCCACTGCACTTGATGAGGAGGAACTTCTCACATACTTACGTCAGCAACCTAACCATAAGATGCTGTGGAGTATGCCGTTAAGATTGTCGATATATAATCTTTCGGGCAATGACACTGCAAAATGGTATAATCGCTGGCTGCGTAAGATGGGTGAGCCTCCCGTGATTTATGATTCCGTACTTACGCAGGCCGGAGCCAGACAGATCAAACTCGCCTTGATCAACAAAGGATACCTCGGTGCGGAAGTAAACGCAAGCGTGCATACGGATTCTGCCTCAAGAAAGGCAACGGTGGATTATGATGTACACTCCGGAATTCCGCATGTAATCAGGAATACACGTTATGAAGTAACTGACACTACGATTGCCGCCCTCGTGCTTCATGACACCACCAGATGGGGAATGCGGCAGGGAGATCTGCTTGACCGGAATAATCTTGACATGCAGAGGCAGATGATTGCTACGCGCATGCATAATCATGGATATTATAACTTTACAAAAGAAAATATAACATTTGAAGCGGATACTACGCAAGGATCACATGATGTCGATCTCCTTCTGCGCATTGACACATCATCAGACCGGACAGATACTCGCAGCCACGCACTGGCAGCCAAAAGGTATCTGGTGCGTAAGGTAATCTGTATTACCGACTATCAGGCGGGGGCCGGAGCGGATTTTTATTCGCTGGCCGCAAGTGATACGGTCAGCTATCGCGATATGACTATCCTTTACGGGCAGTCACGGTATCTGCGTCCGTCAGTGATTTATGAGAATAATTTCATACGGCCCGGACACGAATATTCCGAACACGAACTCGATCAGACATATAAGGCATTCTCCCGGCTTGAAATTCTGAAATTTATCAATGTGCGTTACGAACCGGTCGGTGAAATCGGAGGTGTAGGTCTGCTTGACGCCTACATACTTCTCACACCTGCGAGAAGCCAGTCAATGGGAGCCGAACTCGAAGGCACCAATTCAGAGGGCGACCTCGGGGTGGCTGTCGCACTTGGCTATACCCACAGGAATATAGGGAAAGGGTCAGAGACATTCACCGTGAAGCTACGTGGCGCCTATGAGTCAATCAGCGGAAATCTTGACGGATTGATACATGACAGATATATGGAATATTCTGCCGATGTCGGATTACAGTTCCCTAAATTTAAGGCCCCGTTGCTTAAGGAGAGTTTCAAACGGCATGTCAATGCTTCAACTCAGATTCATCTGTCGATGAATTATCAGGAACGCCCCGAGTATACTCGCATCATATCTACAGCAGGATGGAGCTATAAGTGGAGCGAAGCGCGGACACGCAACCGCCATACCTTCACTCCTCTTGATATAAATTATGTATATCTTCCGGAGTCAACCGTAGACTTTATAAATCAGATTGCGCCCGACAATCCGTTGCTACGCTACAGTTATGAAGATCACTTCATAATGCGTATGGGATATAGCTTCTATCATACCAATAAGCGTAGCGATGTGCCTTGGCAGAGATCGATTCAGAAAAATATATATAATGTGCGTGTGAACGCTGAGGTCGCGGGCAATCTGCTGTTTGCTCTCAGCAGCATTTTTGCGCATAGATCAGATTTCCATTCCGACCCCTATAAAATATTCGGAATACATTACTCTCAGTATTTCAAAGTGGATTCGGATTTCTCATTTACCCACAGATTTGATACCCGACAGTCAGTAGCCGGACGCGTGGGATTCGGTATTGGTGTGCCTTACGGTAATTCCGGCATACTTCCTTTCGAGAAGCGCTTCTACGGTGGTGGTGCAAATGGAGTGCGAGGATGGGCCGTGCGCACTTTGGGCCCCGGTGCTTTCCGAAGCGTCAACAGTGTAAGTGATTTCATGGATCAATGCGGCGACATTCGGTTTATCATGAGTGCCGAATATCGGGCAAAACTATTCTGGATCATAGAGATGGGCGCTTTCATAGATATAGGAAATATCTGGACCATAAAGAATTATGCCAATCAGCCTAATGGAGTATTCCGCTTCGACAGCTTCTACCGACAGCTCGCAGCCGCATATGGTCTGGGCATACGACTGGATTTCGACTACTTTCTCTTACGCTTTGATTTAGGCATGAAAGCTCATAATCCTGCTGCCGGAGCTGAACCTTGGCCTCTGCTGCATCCACGCTGGGGACGCGACAGGGCATTCCACTTCTCCATAGGATATCCTTTCTGATTTAATCGGGATATGCGAAGCTTATCTTGAATGATATAAACAGTAATTGCAAGATGAAGTCTCTCATATCGCCGACTTGAATTTTCAGGCTTCTGTATGAAAGCCAGCAACAACATGGATTCCCGGCCAACGGGTTCAGTAAATGTGTAGTAAAAATTGTTATATAAATATGGCAAGTAGCTATAGCTAATAAATGCACATATGGGAAGAGCCGAATTCGAGTGGATTTTGCAAAGTCCGGATGGGAGCGATAAGGGGATATCGTGACCTACCCGACCTTGAGGAAGCTGCTAAAAATAAGCCCTGCCGTTGGTGAATCTCTAAAATGATTATAGCATTTATTCTTTGTAGCCACTTAGTTGACTAAATGACCCTAATTGATCTTATATGAAATCTTTGGTAATATTTGACCTCGATGGTACGCTGCTTAACACGATTGCGGATTTAGGCACTGCGTGCAACTATGCGCTTGAGAAAATGGGATACCCCTCCCATCCTATTTCAGCCTATAATTTCATGGTTGGAAATGGCGTAAGGAAACTGATGCAGAGAGCCGAACCTGATGCAGACCCGGCGACCATCGACCGACTTCTTGAGTATTTCCGGGAATATTACGACCAACATTGCACTGACAATACAGTCCCCTATCCCGGTATCCCGGAATTACTTGAAGAGCTGACTTCAAAAGGAGTTAAGGTAGCTGTCGCAACCAACAAATACCAGTCGGCTGCAACTCATATTATCAATCATTACTTCCCGGATATACCTTTTGTAGCAGTGATGGGTCAGATAGAGGAACGTCCTGTGAAGCCGGATCCTTCAGTTGTATTTGCAGTGCTTAGCGCATCACCTGCCCCCAAAGCGGATGTAGTTTTTGTTGGAGACAGTGCGGTCGATATAGAGACCGCACGCAGAGCATGTGTGGATTCAATCGGCGTGACATGGGGATTCCGTCCTATCAGCGAATTGCGTAGAGCCTACGCTGATAATATAGTCAATAACCCGCAGGATATTATGCGAATAGTCACCTCCCCATATTCATTCCTGTAGGAATTTCGCAGGTATCACCATTTTACGATTCTACAGCATCTCTTCTTGAGGATATGCTGATGATCAATTCAAAAGCACCAACCCCGGAGCCTGATCCCATATCCTTTACTTCATATGCTTTTCTACCAAAAGAGGAGCAGGCTCCCTGCAAATATATTTGATATTGATCTACGCTATATCGTAGATTATATCGGTTATACCTTCGAAGTGTTAAATACAGTTAAATTCAGAAGTTCGATGCAACTTTTCGGCTTCTAAAGCGTCTTATATATAGAGAACGTTGTCGTAGACATGTTCGTAAGGCATACCGGTGACGGCAGGCCAATAATAAAACAAGCTATCTTACGACAAAAACGGAGTCTGGATGCGTCCATGGCTCCGTTTTTCTTGTCTGCACGTTTCAATCATACCTGCTTGACTGTCTCCATTGATTTTCTCATCGACGGCCACGCCTGTCAGCGAATAGCAGAGAGCCGGGCAAACGCTCTGACTGTAAATGGCGCCTACTTAATCTCCTTGTGTTGATAATTTAGTGCTTGATTAATTATGTGGAATGTGGTGTGGCGTCTGTAATTACAGGATATTTTAAAGCGGCTTTATTTTGTAATATTTGGCGCTAAACGCAAGGAGTATCGGGAAAATGAAATTTTCAATTACTAT
This sequence comes from uncultured Porphyromonadaceae bacterium, assembly GCA_947176605.1. Taxonomy (GTDB): domain Bacteria; phylum Bacteroidota; class Bacteroidia; order Bacteroidales; family Muribaculaceae; genus Lepagella. Next base: position 39,844 of record CAMWRH010000001.1, on the reverse strand, counting down.
GATACAGTAATCGGATTCAAATTGATGTATGACTTCCCTATATCCGATCCAACTATCACAATATCAAGTATTTATATATAAGAAGACTAAGACAATCCCATGCTGTCGCAGATTGTCTTAGTCAATATCAGTTCATGATCACACGATTTAGTGAGTGATATCGTACCCCTGGTTCTTCAGGTATTCCAGAATCTTGTAGTGAGTGGCGTGATCATAGTAGTTGAGAATATGAGCTACCCAATCGTTGGTGGAAGTTCCGCCGGCACGCGTTGCATTGTAGTGTTTTACCACTTCGTCATACTCCGTAAGTTCTTCAATCATAGCGGCATCATCCTGACGATATTGATTCTTGTGGAATACAAGCGAGGTCGGCTGTTTGGGTTTCAGATCGGGCTGCTCACGCGGAATTCCGAGTGCAAGGCCACATACTACAAATACACCCTTGGGAAGTTTCAGAAGTTCAGCTACAGCTGCAGGATCTACAGTGCGAAGATATCCCACACAGTTCGATCCCAACCCACATGCCTGAGCAGCCACAACAGCACTCATCATAGCAAGCGAAGCATCGATCACCCCAAGCAGTACGCCGTCCATGCAGTTTGTGATCGACGGCATATTGAGGTTTTTCTGTTTTGCAAGTAGAGAGATCTTGTTGTAGTCAGCCAGGAAAATCAGAAGTCGGTTGCATGTTTTCAACTGCTTCTGATTTGTCATTTCGTAAAGTTTCTCTTTGAGATTCTGATTGTCAATGTCAATCACAGAGAATTGCTGACCATTGTAGGAAGTAGGAGTATTCTCTACAGCCTTGTAGATAAACTCCATCGTCTGAGGCGGGATTGCCTCACGTTCGTAACGGCGCACACTTGTGCGCCCAAGTAGAGCCTTTTTAATGCTTTCCATGATAAAAAATAAACTTTGATGCCACGTATCATAGCTTAGCCTTGAATTACATCTGCTGACAGTCATGAATACGATCCACCATATCTTAAAATGAAGGGGGCGAATCGGATTTGATTCCGATCCGCCCCGGTTATAAGACCACATCAAAGGCTTTGTGATGAAACTCCGAATGACAGGTTTTGAGTGCCGCCTATTCTTTGTAATCCGCCTTGTGCTATCAATAGCAACGTCTCCGAAGAAACGTGGGGCCCGCCATCAAATAAGAAGCTTGTCTCGGTATTTCGATTAATTTGATGAGTTTCCCAAATTGCTTTGATGTGGGTTGTTTCTACTCTTATAACGCAGAGATGTGTCGATTTGTTGTGCAGGACGTCCTAAAAAATAAGCATCCCGTGGATTCGACAGAATCTCTTATTTTACCTTGTCGCAGATTGCTTTGAAAGCAGCGGGATTGTTCATAGCAAGATCGGCGAGCACCTTGCGGTTGATCTCGATACCGGCCTTGTGAATCAGACCCATCAGCTTGGAGTAAGAAAGATCCTCCTGGCGTGCTGCGGCGTTGATACGCTGAATCCAGAGTGCGCGGAAGTTGCGCTTTTTCTGCTTGCGGTCGCGGTATGCATAGGTGAGACCTTTCTCCCATGTGTTCTTCGCGACGGTCCACACGTTGCGACGGCTACCATAGTAACCGCGTGTGAGTTTCAGGATTTTCTTTCTTTTAGCACGTGAAGCGACGTGATTGACTGATCTAGGCATTTTTTTTAAATTTTGAATGTGAGCGGCTTTTAGACTCTTTTGGTGCTCTACATTCGGTTATTGAAAAATGTTATGAATGAGAAGAGATGATGTCGAGGAGATGGTGTCGGGCTCACATATGCTGTGATTAGCGCATGTTGAGCAGTGAACGGACCTGCTTGATGTTGGCCGAATCCACCAGAGCTGTGTGGTCGAGGTTGCGTTTACGCTTTTTCGACTTCTTGGTCAGGATGTGGCTGTGATAAGCATGTTTTCTTTTCACTTTTCCGGTGCCGGTGAGCGCGAAGCGCTTCTTTGACGCGGCATTGGTCTTTACCTTAGGCATTGGTTGAAATTTTTAGATTGTTATATTCACCTCGGCACGTGGTGCCTACGGTCTCTATTAATTTATTCGTTGGGTTCAGCCTCACTGGCGGCAGACTCTTCAGGTGCCTGCTTGGGGGCTTCGCCTTTGGATGTTTCCTTTTTGGGAGCATCCTTCTTGGGCTGAGTCTTAAGAGGGGAAATCATGATGATCATGCGCTTCCCTTCAAGCACCGGCATCTGCTCTACTTTACCGAGATCTTCAAGATCATTGGCAAATCTGAGGAGCAGCACTTCTCCCTGCTCTTTGAAGAGGATCGAACGCCCACGGAAGAACACATAGGCCTTTACTTTCGATCCCTCTTTCAGGAATCCCTGGGCATGCTTAAGCTTGAAGTTGTAGTCATGGTCATCGGTCTGCGGACCGAAACGGATCTCCTTCACTACAACTTTAGTAGCTTTTGCTTTTTGCTCCTTCTGACGCTTTTTCTGCTGATATAGAAATTTCTGATAATCGAGAATACGGCAAACGGGCGGTTCGGCGGTGGGCGAAATCTCGATGAGATCAAGTTCCATATCGCGAGCTATGCGGCGTGCCTTTTCTATCGGATAGACACCCTGCTCTACGTTGTCGCCTACCAGGCGCACCTCTTTGGCGCGGATCTGCTCATTTGTGGCGTACGGATCCTTGTCGCTTCTTGCTCCTCTCTGACCGGGACGCTGCCCGGGACGGGGACGCGGTCCCTGCGGACGACGCGGACCTGAAAAGTTTGGTTTTTTCTCCATTAAATCTGTTTGTATCCTTCAGTTTCTGATGGCGCACATCAGCTCTGAGAGGATTGGTTTGTCATTTTTTCTACTTCGGCATTCAATGCGTCTGCAAAGTTAATGATTTTCATCATACCTTTGTCACCTTCTCCGTGTTTTCTTACCGAAACCTCGTCATTTTCTGCCTCTTTTTCACCTACAATAAGAAGATAAGGCACTTTCTTGAGTTCGTTGTCACGGATTTTCTTTCCGATCTTCTCGTTTCGGTCATCGACGATAGCACGCACTCCCTGCTTGTCGAGCTCTTTGGCTACATGGTAAGCGTAGTCGTTGAATTTTTCGCTGATCGGGAGAATCACTGCCTGTTCGGGCACGAGCCAGAGCGGCAGGCGACCCGCCGTATGCTCAAGCAGCACTGCCACGAAGCGCTCCATCGAGCCGAACGGCGCACGGTGTATCATCACCGGACGGTGCTTCTGGTTGTCGGCACCGGTGTATTCAAGTCCGAAACGCTCCGGAAGATTGTAGTCTACCTGAATCGTGCCAAGCTGCCATCTGCGTCCGATGGCATCTTTTACCATGAAGTCAAGTTTCGGACCATAGAAGGCTGCCTCGCCTTCCACCTGTCGTGCTTTAAGCCCTTTTTCCGCACAGGCTTCGATGATGGCACTTTCTGCGAGATGCCAGTTCTCATCGCTGCCGATATATTTCTCTTTGTTTTTCGGATCGCGAAGTGAAATCTGCGCTTCGAAATTCTTAAAGTCAAGAGCCTTGAAGATATAGAGGATGATATCCATTACCTTAAGGAACTCATCCTTGATCTGCTCCGGAGCGCAGAAGATGTGCGCATCGTCCTGAGTGAATCCGCGCACTCGCGTAAGTCCGTGCAGCTCGCCGCTTTGCTCATAACGATAGACTGTGCCGAACTCTGCGAGTCGCAGAGGCAGATCGCGATAGCTGCGGGGGAAAGCCTTGTATATCTCACAGTGGTGAGGACAGTTCATCGGCTTGAGCAGATACTCTTCGCCTTCTTCGGGGGTATGAATAGGCTGGAATGAATCCTTGCCGTATTTTGCCCAGTGACCGGAAGTGACATAGAGCAGCTTGTTGCCGATATGAGGTGTGATTACCTGAAGGTAACCGTATTGTTTCTGAATCTTGCGGAGGAACTGTTCAAGCCGATCGCGCAGTGCGGCGCCTTTAGGGAGCCAAAGCGGAAGGCCTTTGCCTACTGTCTCCGAGAATGCGAAGAGCTCCATCTCCTTGCCGAGCTTGCGATGGTCGCGCTTTTTGGCCTCTTCGAGAAGTGCGAGATACTCATCGAGCATTTTCTTTTTAGGGAAGGTGATGCCGTATACGCGTACAAGTTGATTGCGCTTCTCATCGCCTCTCCAATATGCTCCGGCAAGCGAGAGGATTTTCACGGCCTTTATCCCCGCAGTGCTCGGAAGATGCGGGCCGCGGCAGAGATCGGTAAACGCTCCCTGGGTATAGGTCGTGATGTGGCCGTCTTCAAGCTCTGAAATAAGCTCACATTTATATTCCTCTCCCCTTTCGCCAAACATCTTGAGGGCATCCTCCTTAGATATGTCAGCGCGCACGATGGCTTCTTTCTTAGCCACCAGTTCCTGCATCTTTTTCTCGATTTTCGGGAAGTCTTCGGCTGTTATTTTGTGCTGACCGGGATCGATGTCATAGTAAAAACCATTCTCGATTGCCGGACCAATGCCGAATTTCACACCGGGATAAAGCTCTTGCAGAGCTTCTGCCAGAAGGTGTGCTGAAGAATGCCAGAAAGCGTGTTTGCCCTCCGGATCATCCCACTTGAACAACTGTATGTCTGCGTCAGTGGCGATGGGGCGTGCGATGTCCCATTCTTCGCCGTTTACTTTCGCTGCGAGCACATCAGCCGCAAAACGCGGGCTAATGCTTTCGGCCACCTGCAAGGGTGTAACACCTGACTCGTATTGGCGCACACTGCCGTCGGGAAACTTTATATTGATCATTTCTGCCAATTGTCTGGGATTAAGATATTTATAAGTATATAAATACGATTTTTGGCGAAACCGGACATGCGGCTAAGCCGTCAGTAGCCCTGTCTCTTCCTAATCTTCATACAAAGTTAGTTATTTTACCGTTATCTGCCAAATATTTACTGCCAAAAATTTTAGCACTCCACATTGGCATGGATCTTGATGAGGCTTTGTCGGGGCCGGCTTCATGGGCGGCACGCGTCCGGATTGTAGGCCGGAGGCTTGCCGTCAGTATGCCGATGGATTCTTATTTCATCCGTTTGAGCAGGTTATATGACGGTAGCACTCCCAACTCGCCGGCTTTGGAAAGGTCGGCAAATGCCTGCTGGCGGTTGCCCTGTTGCAGGTATGCCAGCCCCCGGTTGTAGTATGCTTCGCCAAATTCCGGATCAATGCGTAGCACTTCGCTGAAACATTGCATGGCCGGCGTGTAGTCCTTTAGCTCATAATATATCAGCCCTTTGTTAAACCATGCATAGACCATATTTTTGTTTAGAGTCAGAATTGTGTCAAGGTCCCGTATGGCAGATTGAAGATCAATGTCTCTTGATGACGGAATCGTCGGCGCCGTCTCGTCATGGGCTGGCGCTTTGGCGCGCGCATAATAGGCGTACGCGCGTGCAAAGATTGCGGTGGCAAATTCGTCGGTGCGGTCGATAGCCTGTGTGAAGTCGGCGATTGCCGCATCATAGTTGCGGAGCATGGTTCGGGCCAGTCCGCGACCGAGGTAGTCCACGGGCCTTGCTTCGTCGCCACTCTGACTGATGGCTTTGTTGAATTCCTCTTCTATGGCGAATGTCGTGGTCATTGACTGCTCGTCGGAGGGAGTCGGAGCACCGGGGGATAGGTAGATGTGACGTCCTATATAGCCCCGCTGGTTGAGATTGTCAAGATCCCGGAAGTAAGTGGCGGAGTTGCGTAATGCAGCCGTTGGACTGAAAAATGAGAGTGCATAGGCCGCCTCGGGTTCTATGTTCATGTTGCGGTCCTGTACGCGCCCTTTGATGCGGTCATTGAACGAGAGCTGCTGTTCATTGACATCGGTATTGGTGACGAGCTGATTGAATCTGGCCATAAATTCTTCGTCGCTTTCATCCGCATGATTGCGGGTATCGGTGTTTCCGGCAGCGATAGCAGGGCGGTCAAGCGGATTGCGCGATGGATTGGCGATGTAGTCGGAGACAAGACGGTCGCCGGTCTTGATGTTTTCCACCATCTCCCGGGTTCGGCCGAGCAGTCGGCAGCATTCCGCAATCGCATAGTATGCGGGATGAAATCTGGGGTAGCGGTGTGATATGGCTTTGAAGTCGGAAAGAGCTTTTTCGGCATGTCCGAGTTCCAGATTCACCAGTCCTCTGTTGTACCGGGCATGGAAGTTGTCGGGCTGCATTTCGAGCACGCGGCTGAAGTCGGCTTCGGCATTGTCAAGTTCCTTTACTTCGGTGCGCAATAATGCCCTGTTGAAAGTAGCGGCTATGTTGGAGGGATCCAATTGCAATGCATAGTTATAGTCGCTCATTGCTCCGAAGAAGTCTTCATTGTTATATCGCAGATATGCCCGGTTGACATAAAGTCCCGGTTCTTCCGGGCGCAGGCGGATCGCATCGTCCATATCAGTCAGGGCATTATCCCATTGACGGCGGGAGGCTGCGATATCGGCTTTCATCAGATACGCGTTAATCTGGGTTTTCGACAACTGCAGGGCGCGGTCAAGATCCTCTATAGCACCGACAGTGTCGCCGCGCAGCATGTTGAGGTGCCCGCGGGCCACGAGTGCCTCGTCAAATCTGGGATGTCGGCGCAGCAGGCTGCGGAATGTAGTGTCGGCGTCATCGTAGCGTTTCAGTTCGGTCTCGGCCACTCCTTTATAATATAGGAAATATCTGTCGGTAGGATTATAGTCCAGGCCATGCCGAAAATCCTCTACTGCAAGCGAGTCCTTGTCAAGATTCATCAACGCGAACCCACGCACCTTGTATGCTTCAGATTTATACTTATTTCGCTCAAGTGCAAGCGTGCAGTCAGCCACGGCGCCCTCATAATCGTCGAGACTGAGTTTTGCCAGGCCTCGATAGAAATATGCATCCGCCAGATACGGTTTAGCCTTGATGGCGAGATTAAAATACTGTATGGCGAGCAGGTAGTCTTCCATCGAAAGCACATTGCGTCCGATATTGAGCACCTGCTCTGCATTGACCTGGGCGCTGACGTGGAGGGGTGTCAACATGCAGCAGGCTCCTATGGCTGCGGCTGCCACGGCCTTGACTATCCGTAGGTCTGACAGTGAGCCAGACATCAGTGTATGTTTGGAATCTGAATTTGCGTGCATTGATGATAAAATCGACTTGTCTTGTCTCCCTCCAATAAAAACGATGTTTCCGCGTTTTTATTTGATAGCGCATGCCTTATAATGCGACATGCCTAAAGTAAGACGTATATGGGTAATTATATTTTAAGTGGGGATGATGCTTTGGATTCCGCCATGCTTGCCTCGCGATTTCAGCCACTCAGCAAGACCCGCGGACAGCTTATAGCCTCTTTGAGCAACGCCAAACGCCGTCGCAAGGAGGGGCTGTTTATAGTGGAGGGGCATAAGAATGTGGCAGATCTGATGGAGGGCGGACGTTTTGAGACAGTATGGCTGATTGCCACGCCTGCGTATATTATGAAGCATCTGAATGATATTGCCGGGAGCTGGCACCTCGCCGATTCTCAGGTGTGTCATACTGATGCTCAGCGCCTGCGCGAATTGTCGTCGCTTTCTACACCTTCCGACGTAATGGCGGTATTTCGGTTGCCTGCTACGTCCGGATATCAGCCACACTCCACTCCTCTGCCTCATGGATTATACATGATGCTTGATGGAGTGCAGGATCCCGGCAATCTCGGCACTATAGTGCGCACTTGCCATTGGTTTGGAATACGGCATATATTCGCCTCCCGCGATACAGTCGACATATATAACCCCAAGTCAATCCAAAGCACCATGGGTTCGCTTGGAGCCGTGGAGGTGACGTATACGGATTTGCCCTCGGTTGCGGCCGCCAATCCGGGAATCCCTGTAGTTGGACTTCAGCTGGAAGGCAAGAATCTGTTCCGCTCTCCCCTCCCCGATTCGGCTTTCATCTGCATGGGGTCGGAAGGCAACGGAGTGTCGCAGCCCATGCGCCGGCTTCTTTCAGAATCCTATACAATTCCGGCCTATGAACCGGAGAATCACCCCGAGTCGCTGAATGTGGCCATTGCCACTGCGATTACGCTTGCACAGTTCCGGCGCTGACCGGCATCTCTAACCATCAATGTGACTATACCGACATATGGCACTTAAGACTAAGACTGTATTTTTCTGCTCCTCGTGCGGACACGAATCCTCCAAGTGGCTTGGCCGCTGTCCGGGTTGTGGCGAATGGAATACGTTTGTGGAGGAGAAAGTGGCGGCAGCCCCGAAGGGGAAGCGCCAGCGTGGCCTCGTGACGCCGTCTCGCCCCATCCGACTCTCAGAAATAGAGAGTCTCGACGAACCCCGCATCCCACTCCCCTCTAAGGAACTCAACAGGGTGCTCGGAGGCGGCCTTGTAGCCGGCAGTCTGACTCTGATTGGGGGCGAGCCGGGGATAGGCAAGTCTACGCTTCTGCTTCAGAATATCCTGTCCATACGCAACCGCACCATACTTTACGTCTCCGGTGAGGAAAGTGCCACGCAACTTAAACTGAGGGCCGACCGCATTGGCAAAGTAGCCGACAATACCTTTATATTATGCGAAACATCGCTTGAGGGTATCTTCACGCAGATTGAAAACGTCAACCCTCAGCTTCTCGTGGTTGATTCGATCCAGACAATCGCATCGTCCGACATAGAATCAGCTGCCGGCAGTGTAAGCCAGGTCCGGGAGTGTGCTGCATCATTACTGCGCTATGCCAAACAGAGTGGAGTGCCTGTGATACTCGTGGGCCATATCAATAAGGATGGCGCCATAGCCGGCCCCAAGGTTCTGGAGCATATAGTGGATACCGTACTTCAGTTTGAAGGCGACAGACAGTACCTCTACAGAATACTTCGGGCTATTAAGAACCGCTTTGGATCCACCAATGAGATAGGTATCTACGAGATGGTGGAACGTGGATTAAAGGAGGTCACCAATCCCTCGGAAATGCTGCTCTCGGAGAATCGCGATGAGGAGATGAGCGGCATTACGATCGGTGTCACCACAGAGGGGGTAAGGCCGTTCCTTGTGGAGATCCAGGCGTTGGTGTCGAGCGCGGCTTACGGCACACCTCAGCGCAGCGTGACCGGTTTTGACCAGCGTCGGCTCAATATGCTGCTGGCCGTACTTGAGAAGCGGGCCCGGTTCCGTCTGGCGCAAAAGGACGTGTTCCTTAACGTGGCGGGCGGACTGAAAATCGCCGACCCGGCTATGGACCTCGCAGTCGTCTCGGCCATAATGTCAAGCAATTTCGATATGTCGATACCCAGAGATACCGCATTTGTAGGAGAAGTCGGCCTGTCGGGTGAGATACGCACAGTGACTCGCGTTGACCAAAGGGTGGCAGAAGCCCAGAAACTCGGATTCAAGCGTATCATGGTGCCTAAAGGCAACCTTAAGGGTGTCAAGGGTACATTTACGATAGAAATTGTGGAGGTCGGCAAGGTTGAGGAATGTTTCCGGAGGCTTTTTGAAAAATAAGTGTTGGGAACGCTCCGGCCGACAATCGTATAAACGTTGTATGTATCCGATTTTTTTTGTAAATTTGCCGCTAAATCCGGATTCGTGGCCTTAATCCTTTTTATATTAAATAGGAGTGTGCTTGCGGCGGGGGCGCCCCTGCATAAATACATTTCAGGCATCCGGATGATACTAAATATGAATCTTACATGAAATATATAGGTGCACATGTCAGTGTGTCAGGTGGAGTAGCAAATGCCCCGCTCAATGCCCATGAGATTGGAGCCAGGGCTTTCGCGCTGTTTACAGGCAGCTCTAACCGCTGGACATCCAAAGCCATTTCCGAAAAGGAGGCTGCAGCATTCAAGGAACGCTGCGCCCTTTACGGATATACATCAGAGGTAATACTGCCCCATGACAAATTCCTGATCAACCTGGGTAGTCCTGACGACGAGAAGCTGGCACTTTCGCGCGCTTCATTTATTGACGAGATGAAGCGCTGCGAGCAGCTCGGCCTCACGATGCTTAATTTTCATCCGGGCAGTCATCTCAATCAGTGCGGTATCGACGAGTGTCTTGACCGCATCGCCGAATCAGTAAATCTGGCACTTTCCGAGACATCAGGCGTCACAGCCGTCATAGAGACCACAGCCGGTCAGGGGAGCAATCTTGGTCATGATTTCGCACATATCGCCCACATCATAGACAGGGTTGAGGATAAAACCCGTGTCGGAGTATGCCTTGATACCTGTCATTCTTACTCGGCCGGATACGATCTGCGTTCCGACGAAGGATACGAAGCCACATGGCGTGCGTTCGACGACATAATCGGTGGCACCTATCTGAAAGCATTACATCTCAACGACGACAAGCGGGAACTCGGATCACGCATCGACCGGCATGCCTCCATCGGTGAAGGTACATTAGGTCAGGAATTCTTCATACGTCTTGTCAATGACCCTCGTTTCGACAATATGCCCCTGATTCTGGAAACCCCGGATGAGTCGCTGTGGGCACAGGAGATCGCCTGGCTCTATGGCCAGATACGGTGACCATTCCGTATTCTCCCCGCATGACAAGGGGGTAGGATCAGAATCCTCTCCGTACAGTGCCGCTCCATATATCGGGCATGAGGTTGCCGGCATTTCATGTCGTGCCCGGCCACATTACATATGACATGCGTACATATACTGTTAACCGACAAAATATAAATCAATAAATACCACCTACTCATGAAAACCAAACCGGATTTAAGCTTCTGGAAGTTATGGAATCTGAGCTTCGGATTCTTTGGCGTACAGATAGCTTACGCGTTGCAGAGTGCCAACGTGTCGCGAATCTTCACCACAATCGGTGCCGATCCGCATGACCTCTCTTACTTCTGGATTCTCCCGCCGCTGATGGGACTGATCGTACAGCCGCTTGTAGGCATGTTCTCCGACCGGACCTGGAACCGCTTCGGTCGCCGTCTCCCCTATCTGATCTTCGGAGCCACAATCGCAGTAATCGTGATGTGCCTGCTGCCGAATGCAGGAAGCTTCCAGTTTACAGTATCAGCCGCCATACTTTTCGGTCTGATCGCACTGATGCTGCTTGATACGTCTATCAATATGGCCATGCAGCCCTTCAAGATGCTTGTGGGCGATATGGTTAATGAAAAGCAGAAAGGCATGGCCTACAGTATTCAGTCGTTCCTCTGCAACGCCGGATCCGTAGTAGGCTATATATTCCCCCTTCTGCTCGGATGGATCGGGCTGCACAATACTGCCCCCTCGGGAGTTGTGCCGCAGACGGTAATCTGGTCATTCTACATCGGAGCGGCTATCCTTATGATCTGTGTCATCTATTCGCTGATTAAGATCAAGGAGTGGCCCCCGAAAGAATACGCCGAGTACAATGGAGGTGGCGAACCTGCCAAAGAAAAAGGCAATTCCAACCTCTTTACCCTTCTGCTCAATGCTCCCTCTACGTTCTGGACAGTGGGCATCGTGCAGTTCTTCTGCTGGTTTGCATTCCTTTTCCTTTGGACGTATGCCACCAACACCGTGGCCCTCAAGGCTTACGATACTCCCACAGTAGAGAGCGTCACCGGTATCTCCGACGGCAATGCCGACTATGAAGGCAAGAATATCTTCGTAAGCAATGCCGAGCTCAAGAATGTGCAGGTAGTCAATCACGGTGCTGCCGAAGTAGCCGGAGTGCTCGTCGGCGGAGCGTATTATCCCGCATCTACAGTAGTGGCTAATGGTAACGACACTATCGTAGCCGGCAATCTTATCTGCCTTAACGAAGAGGGCGAGGCAAAGGCCCGTTTCGATGTGGCTCTTGCCGATGTGAAGTCGCTGAGTGTAGATGGTCAGGCGGTAACCGATCCCACCGATGTAAAGGTAGTGGATTACCTCAGCCGTCTGCAGGGTCCTGTGACACTTACGGTAGCCGGAATCGTGAAGCATAATCCCGACGGCTCGATGGAGATGGATGAGGTGAGCAATCACGAAATCGCCGATGCAGCCACTCTCGGATACACAAAGCATGTAGTGCTTAACGCCGCATCGCCCCGCTATAATGATGCAGGCAACTGGGTCGGCCTTCTTTATGCAGTGCAGGCTCTGGGTTCAGTGGCATGGGCAGTCGTGCTGCCGCGTTTCCGCAGCCGTAAATTCTCTTATGCACTTTCGCTGCTGCTCGGTGCTGCCGGCTTCATCACTCTCGGCATATTCACCAATCCCTACCTGCTCTTCATCAGCTTCGTGCTGATCGGATGTGCGTGGGCTGCCATGCTGGCATGGCCCTTCACCATCCTTACCAACTCTCTCAAGGGTGGTAATATCGGTGCATATCTTGGCCTGTTCAACTGCACTATCTGCATCCCGCAGATTATCGCTGCTCTGGCCGGAGGATGGATTCTCTCGTTCTTCTCTACTCCCGGCGAAGTGGCTCCCGAATACCTGATGATGATCGTGGCAGGTGTGGCTATAGCAATCGGTGCGTTCTGTGTAATCCTTATCAAGGAAGGCAAGGCATCGTCTGACGACATGAAGCCGCAGGAAACTCCCGAAATCTCGGAAACCCTCTGATTGAATCTTCGACCGCCACTGGCGGCATCACCTGAAAAAGGCTATCCCGGCATCACGGGATAGCCTTTATTCTAAACAATAAAGGCCGCCTTCACAGGTGGCCTTTATCACTTTTCCATAATACTTTTTTCGAACTAACCTAACATCATGAAACGATTTATCTTCTTCGACATTATAACATCGGCAGGATGCGATTGGTTCGGTAATACATCTGATTTTTTATAGGACCGTATCGTTTCTCCATGTCCTGTTCATCAGAGTCCGGCCGGTGGTATAGGCCGCTGCCGAGCACAGAGTGCCCCCCTGACTATCTGCGTCCGCCGGTGAGCGGACACATGAAGGCATCTTCTATGTATTCCAATGTATAGTCATCGTAACGACCCGAGATAAGGGCTACGTCAAACTGATACTCATAATCCACCGTCTGACTACGTAGATATATGTGAGCCCCCCTGCAGAGTTCACGGATTTTTGCAGGTGTTATGGCTTCCCACGGATCGGATTTCTTCCCATCGCGAGCCTTTACCTCGATAAAAATGATACGGTTGCCACGCTGGGTGATCAGATCGATCTCTCCTAATCCCTTTGCCGGACGCCAGTCCCACTCGCGTAGCGGCAATCCCTGCATTATAATGTGCCGGGCCACTATCACTTCCGCATATTGCCCCCATGCCTGTGCGAATTTCCTCCGATCGTTCTTCTTCCGACTCTCGGCCGGGTCAGTGGCGTCAATACCGGATACGGTGTCATACAAAGGAGGAGGCTCACCATAATTGAAATACCGGGCACCCTCCGGAGTGCCCGGAGGATGCTCGGCGATTTCCTTGAAGCGTTGCCGGAACTGCTCCGGACACATTGGAAGCCAGTCAAGTGGGATCGACATGGAAATACAGTCAGAATGCCTTGAAACTCATGTCAAGCCCTTTGACACTGTGAGTCAGCGCACCCACCGAGATGAAGTCGACTCCGGCTTCGCCGTACTGGCGCAGGTTTTCGATAGTGATGCCTCCTGACGATTCGGTCTCATACTTTCCGTCTACCAGTTTTACGGCCTCGCGGGTGAGTTCGGGAGTAAAATTATCAAACATGATCCGGTCTACACCTCCGCAGGCCATTACACGACGTATGTCGTCGAGGCTGCGCACTTCCACCTCTATGCGGAGATCCTTACCGTTGGCACGGCAATAGTCATTGGCCCGTTGTATCGCCTTTTCTATTCCACCCGCAAAATCGATATGGTTGTCTTTGATCAGGATCATGTCGAAAAGTCCGATACGATGGTTGGTGCCACCTCCGCAGGCTACGGCCTCCTTCTCCAGCATCCGCATCCCCGGAGTGGTCTTGCGTGTATCCAGTACCCGGGTATGCAGTCCTTCAAGCTGCTTCTGATAGCGTGCGGTCATGGTGGCCACTCCGCTCATGCGTTGCATGATGTTGAGAAGCGTGCGTTCGGCGATAAGCAATGATCTGACCGGCCCTTCTGCCGTGAATACGATGTCGCCGGGCTTTACATGTGCCCCGTCCTGTATCATCACCTCGGTCTTGATATTGGGGTCGACCTTCGAGAGGACTTTCAGCGCGGTGCTGACACCCGACACAATCCCTTCTTCCTTTATGATGAGGCGCGAGCGCCCTATGGCATCTGCCGGTATCGTGGAGAGTGTGGTGTGGTCGCCATCTCCGAGGTCTTCTGCGAATGCCAGTTCCAGAAGGTCGTCTATCAGTTCATCTTTGGTTTTCATTTTGATGTTTGTAGGGTTATTGTTAATTTTGCGTTCTGTAGCCGGGAGGCATCCCTTCAGGTCAGTCTCTTGCCGGTAATATCTGCTGCCGAGCCGTAGGCATGGCGCCTTTTCGCGGATAATATCAGGCCGGCTCAATCAAAATGCAAATTTAATCAAAAATATGGATATCATACTACTTGTGGTCGGTAAAACCGGCATTTCCTACATCCGCGAAGGGATAGCGGAGTATTGCAAACGCCTTAGCCGCTACATTCCCTATCGTATAGCCGAGCTTCCCGATCATCGGAAAGGTCGACTTTCGGAATCGGAGCAGAAAGAGGCTGAGGCTGATATGATCCTGAAGTCAATTGCTGATACCGACTATGTGGTACTTCTTGACGAGCGAGGCCGCGAATACACCTCCCGTGAATTCGCAGCCTCACTTGAAAAGATAATGGGATCAGGACGCAAACGCGCCGTGTATGTGGTAGGCGGTCCTTACGGATTCTCGCAGCGCGTCTACGACCGCAGCGATGCGATGTTGTCGTTGTCGCGCATGACGTTCAATCATGAGATGGTCCGTCTTTTCTTTACCGAGCAGCTGTATCGCGGAGTGGCGATTCTCAACGGCTTGCCTTACCATCATGACTGAGCCGGCTGAAGCAACGCCCTATTATGTTGATGCGGGAGAACACCGCAAGCACCCCAAGGATTATCAGATATATTCCGGTGATATTGTAGAGCAGCAGACGGTCGTTGCGTCCGTAGGATGCCGGATCCGGCGATGCATCGGGAGCAAGGAAGTCGCTGGTGCCGAGTGCACGCAGTGTGGTCTTCCATACGATATGGCCATCCTGAAGATACATCACGGCCGGATTGCCGCGCACCGCCATTTTGATTTCCGTATCATCAGCCGTATATACAGGATAAGCGGCCAATGACAGGTCGCGCCAGTCGGATATCTCCTTGCGGGTGCCGCTCACCACAGCCACCATATCGATATCGTGTTCCTTTGCCCACGTGTAGAGGGAGTTGATCTGCCACGTAGACGCTACCGATACGTCACGCAGTTCGGGCATGAAGAGTATGATCTGGGCGCCATCTGTGAGCAGCACATCTGAGGTGAGGTCATCCTCACCGTCATCGCTCCATATGCGGAATGTGGATTCCCGGCGGTTATCGTTGTCAGAGAGGGCGGCATCTTCATGCCTTATCTCGACGGGTGCAGCCGGAGTTTCTCTTCTGACAAATGTCCAGCCATCTTCTTCCGATGGCAGTTCATCGTATATGCCAAAACTTCGTTCCACTCCGTTACGCTGATAGATGAGCCGGATGTCATCTTCATCATCCTGCTCCATATCATCACTCTCAGTATCGGCAAGCATGCTCCCTTTCGGGTACGGACGGAAATCCAGAAGCGGCTGATAGATATAGCCGCAGAGCCCTATGATGGTGACATATGCCGCCGATGCTATAAGTGCGATCCATTGTATGTGCGGACGGATGATCCAGTGAAGATGCCGGTTGTAGCGCAATAACCATCCGATTGCTATCGACAGCACCACATTTTTCCAGAACGTGGCCCAGTTCGATATCAGCAGGAAGTCGCCGAAGCATCCGCAGTCGGCTACCGGATTGCATACCGCTATCCATAATGTCAGCGGAAGCATGATCCCCATGAAAATGGCTGCACATATCGGAGCCGATTTGCGGAAGCACCCTAAGATAAGAAAGACTCCAACGCAAAACTCATATCCGAAGAGCAGGAAGGCTCCCGTGAGCAGCAGATTCGGATAGTCGGGCAGATGCATTGCCCCCATATAGTCCTGAAGCTTATAGAATGTGCCCCAGGGATCGATCGCCTTTACAAATCCGGAAAATATGAATGTGCCTCCCGTAAGGATCCGCACAATCCAGGTGATGCATTTCAGCGTGTTGCTCATACGCTTTCCGAGATTTTACCCCCCTCCTCTGCCTCGGATAATTTTATAAGGGCGAATATCGCATAATTGATCATGTCCATATAATTTGCATCCACACCTTCGGAGATTATGGTGCGACCATGATGGGCCTCGATCTCTTTTGTGCGGAGCAGCTTCTGCAAAATGATATCGGTAAAGCTGGTGATCCGCATCCCGCGCCACGCCTCATCGTAATCGTGATTCTTGTTAAGCATCAGGGAGGTGGCTGATGATATGGCGGCATCGTACATGCGCATTGCCTCCTCCGGCTCAAGAGGATCTCCGGTCCCAAGTTCAAGCTGTATCAGCGCCATGGCACAGTAATTCACGATTCCTATGTATTCCGGCTCGATACCCTCGTTGATGATGCCGCATCCCCCTTTCTCCTCAAGCGACCTGATGCGGCACGCCTTGATATAGATCTGATCGGTGAGCGACATGGGGCGCATGACGCGCCACGATGTGCCGTAGTCCATCATTTTCTTCTCGAATATCTGGCGGCAGCGTGATATGGCTGCCGCAAATTCAGCTTGTGTATCTTGCATTGCGGTCTGATGTGAGTTAATCGATTGCTTCCCCACTATGGGAAAGTATGGATGTTGCGTGCAAAATTACAAAAAATATTTCTTGGAATGGGTAAAATTTACTAAATTCGCAAATTGCGGTTTGCCACCTTCGTTTCTTAAGTACAGGTGTGACTGTCCGCCAAATACAATTCTGTAGATGATGAACAACGACAACATACGTTTCCTCGCCGAATGGGAATCTCCCAAGGCAATTCTGATGGCTCTCCCGCATGAGGATACCGACTGGGCCTACATGCTGGCCGAAATCCATGACTGCTATTGCCGCATGGTCACGGCTTTTACGGATGCCGGACTGAAAGTGATTCTGCTCTGCCGCTCGAAGCAAGAGGCCCTCGATGCTCTCGGCAATATCCCGCATAGCGAACACCTTCTGCTCCTTGAGGCAGATTACAATGACACCTGGACGCGCGACTATGGCCCGCTCTCCGTAGTGAGAGGTGCGCGTCAGCGCTCTCTCGACTTCGGATTCAATGGCTGGGGACTCAAGTTCGCGTCCGACCGCGACAATCTGGTCAATCTTCATCTGCGCGACAGGTTCGTGATTCTCCCTGAACAGTACCGCAACGAGCGTGATTTCACTCTCGAGGGTGGCTCCGTGGAGAGTGATGGCGCAGGCACACTGCTTACTACTGCCCGATGTCTTACCTCGTCCAACCGGAATGGCGGAAAGAGCAAAAGCGAGCTTAACGAAATTCTCGCCCGGCGTCTTGGAGCCTCCCATGTGCTCTGGCTTGATTACGGTGCCTTGGCAGGTGATGATACCGACTCGCATATCGACACCCTGGCCCGTATGGCGCCCGGCAACACCATCATATTTACCGGTTGCCGCAATATGGATGACGAGCATTTCGA
The DNA here is from genome assembly GCA_947176605.1 of uncultured Porphyromonadaceae bacterium. Classification (GTDB taxonomy): domain Bacteria; phylum Bacteroidota; class Bacteroidia; order Bacteroidales; family Muribaculaceae; genus Lepagella. The sequence continues at coordinate 22,219 of CAMWRH010000001.1, read as the reverse complement.
AGAGCTCCTGCATATGCGCGGTCAGCTTACACTATTCCGCACTCCGGATGGCGAAAGCTACAACCTTGTCGAACTTCCTCTCCCCGACCCCATCTTTGATGACGACGGCCGGCGTCTGCCTGCCACTTATGCCAATTACCTCGTGACCGGCAGCCATATCTTCATGCCTACCTATGGTCAGCCGGCCAATGACCGGCTTGCGTGTCAGACAATACGCATAGCCTTCCCCGATCATGTGATTGTAGGTATCGACTGCCGTGCGCTCATCAAGCAGCACGGATCGCTGCATTGCGCCACAATGCAGCTTTATGAAGGGTACTTCAATGATGCGGTATTCAATTAAGTGTATCAATTAAGTGTATCAACCCATAAAGGAATAGTCCTTCTCCCTGCTCTGTCAGGTAACCCTTATTACTCTGTAATGTAATAAGGATAAGGCAGAAGGATCAGAATCAGAAATACATATGGATATGACTAATGACAAAATGCGGAAAGTTAAGGTCGGCATCGTGCAGCACTTCTTCTCTGATGACATCGATTCCAACAGAAGCCGGAACCTGGCTGCAATCCAGAACCTGGCCGATGAGGGCGCCGAACTGATTGTGCTCTCCGAACTGCATGATTCTCTATATTTCTGCCAGACGGAAAACGTCGACAATTTTGATCTTGCCGTGGAAATCCCCGGTGAATTTACGGATATCTATGCCGAGGCTGCCAAAAACAGTGGCGTAGTTCTGGTGACCAGTGCCTTCGAGCGCCGTGCACCGGGGCTGTACCACAATACTGCCGTTGTGTTTGAAAAAGACGGTTCAATAGCCGGACAGTACCGTAAAATGCATATCCCAGATGATCCAGGTTTTTACGAAAAGTTTTATTTTACTCCCGGCGACATGGGCTTTGAACCGATCGACACCTCCGTGGGACGCCTGGGTGTGCTCGTATGCTGGGATCAATGGTATCCCGAAGCGGCCCGCATGATGGCCCTCCGTGGAGCCGAACTTCTGATCTACCCCACTGCGATCGGCTGGAATCCCGATGACCCGGATGATGAGAAGATGCGGCAGCGCGAAGCCTGGATCACAGTGCAGCGCGGTCACGCAGTGGCAAATGGGATTCCGGTGGTGAGTGTCAACCGCGTCGGATATGAAGAAGACCCCTCGGGCGATACCTCTGGCATAGATTTCTGGGGGTCAAGTTTTGTAGCTGGCCCTCAGGGCGAATTCCTTGTGGAATGCACCGAGCATACTGCCGAAGAGCGTGTGGTGGAAGTGGATTTGCTTCGCTCAGAGAATGTAAGGCGTTGGTGGCCATTCCTGCGCGACCGCCGTATTGAGAATTATCAAGGCCTTACCCGACGTTTCCTCGACTGAAGCATTTCACCGCGCACCCTCCGGTAGTGCACGTGCCTGCAACCCTTCCGGGATGCCGCGTATACACCCGGTGCCTCAACAGAATTTCTTAATCTTCTAACAATATCACCATGAATCAGGACCTGAATCACGAATATGAATACAACGGCATGTGTCTCAACGGATTCGCGATGCTGTTTGTCACCTTTATTGTGCTGCCGGCCATTGCCGTGGCATGGGCGTTATGGCTTATCGATAATCCGGTGCCGCAGATTATCGGGCTGGCCGTACTCGCATTCATATTCCTTCTGGGATGCGGCGGGTATTTCACACAGCAGCCCAATGAGTCGAGGGTGATGATCTTCTTCGGCAAATACCGCGGCACATGCCATAAGGTGGGTTATTACTGGGTTAATCCGTTTCTGACCAAGAAGAAAATCTCACTCCGTATCCGCAATATGGATATCGATCCCATCAAGGTCAACGATAAGGTGGGCAATCCCGTGATGATCGGCATGGTGCTGGTGTGGCGCGTAAAGGATACCTATAAGGTAATCTTCGACCTCGATGCGGCCTCCCTTTCGGCAGTCCAGGGTGGCGGAGTGCGCACTTCGGCTCTCGATAACTTCGTGCGCATACAGAGTGATGCCGCTCTGCGCGAAGTGACAGGGCATTTCGCCTATGATCCGCAGCCGGATGCTCCCGAAGAACTGACTTTGCGCGATGGCGGTGAAATCATCAATGATCTTCTCGAAAAGAAAATCAATGAGCGTCTTGCCATGGCAGGTATCGAAGTGGTGGAGGCCCGACTGAATTATCTTGCGTACGCGCCCGAAATCGCCGCCGTGATGCTCCGTCGGCAGCAGGCTTCGGCCATCATTACGGCTCGGGAGAAGATTGTGGAAGGTGCGGTATCGATGGTGGAGATGGCGCTGCAGCGTCTGGAGCGTGACAAGGTGGTGGAGCTCACAGCCTCGGAGAAAGCCGCCATGGTAAGCAATCTGCTGGTGGTGCTCTGCGGTGATGAACCCGTCACTCCGATGGTAAATACTGGCAACAACTAAATGATGGAAAAACAGATTCAGATCGACGGTCTGACCTTAAACTATACTGACACCGGATGCCCCGACGGGCATCCGGTAATAGTGATGCACGGTTGGGGGTGCAACCTCACTACCGTGCGTTCAATTTCGGCCATACTTGAGCCGGGTATGCGTGTGCTTTCGCTCGACCTCCCCGGCCATGGCAAGAGTCAGGAGCCTCCGGCAATATGGGGGGTGGAGGAATATACACGCCTTGTGGAGAAATTCATCTCTATGCTCGGCCTCGAAAGGGTGAGCCTGATAGGCCATAGTTTCGGCGGCCGGATCAGCATACTCCTCTCTTCGCGCCAGCCTTATGTGGATAAGGTCGTGCTGGTGGACGCGGCCGGTGTAAAGCCCCGCCGCAAACCTGCGTATTACGTCAAGGTATATACGTATAAGACATTGAAGCATCTTCTGCCGCTGCTTTTCGGTAAGAAGAAAGGCGGGGAGTTGCTTGAGTCCTATAGGCGCAGCCGTGGTTCGGCCGATTACGGCAATGCCTCTCCCGTGATGCGGGGTATACTCAGCAAGTGTGTCAATGAAGACCTCACTGCCGTAATGCCCTCCATAAAGGCCCCGGTGCTTCTCGTGTGGGGTAAGGAAGATACCGCCACTCCCCTCTCCGATGCGCATGTGATGGAGCGGCTTATCCCCGATGCCGGACTGGTGGCCTTCGACGGGTGCGGACATTACAGTTTCCTCGACAATCCGTTCGGCTTCAGAAACGTGTTGGCATCCTTCTTTAAGAAAGAACTCGCGCGGCAGGCCTAAGCACCGCGTATGGCCGGATTTTCAGGATATTCCGATATTAATAATAAATCATAATCAAATATGGCCGTAGCTCTGATAGGGCCGGCTCATACCGTAAGATGACTATTTTCTTTATTGCCGCATATGTGGTCTGCGGCGCTTACATGCTTCTTAACTTTAAGAGCGACATACATATGCTTCAGCAGAACAGTTACCGCATCAGTCGCTACTGGCGCTGGCTGGAGCAAGGCAATTTCCTCCCTGCCCGCAAGCTTGTGGCAATCGCGCTGATTTTCCTGCTGATGTCTACTCTGCTGCGTCCTGAGCTTAATGTGCTGATTGCGGCTATCGCATCGCTGGTGATGTGCCGGCCGATTCTTACTGCAAAACATAAGAAACCGCTTGTGTTCACGCCGCGTGTGAGGCGTATCTATTCGGTCAGCGCCCTGCTTGCTCTGGTGGCCGCCGTGCTTACTGCAGTGTTTTGCGGTATGCCGGGTGATAAGGTAGGATTTTATGATGGCCCGGCATTTACGGTGTCGGTCATGATGCTGGTTACGGTAGTGTCGCCCCTTATCGTGATTGCGGCAGTGTGGCTGCTCCGTCCTGTGGAGGCTCATATCAATCGCCGCTACTGGAATGAAGCCCGCGATATACTTAAGTCAATCCCGTCCCTTAAGGTAGTAGGCATTACCGGCTCTTATGGCAAGACGAGCACCAAGCATTACCTGCATACCATACTGTCCGAACAGTTTGAGACTCTCATGACCCCCGGCAGCTACAACACTCCGATGGGTGTGATTCGCACCGTGCGTGAGATGATGAAACCCTACACTCAGGTATTTATCTGCGAGATGGGGGCTAAGCAGAAGGGTGACATCAAGGAAATCTGTGATCTGGTTGACCCTGCGTGCGGCATAATCACAGCCGTCGGACCCATGCATCTCGACACATTCGGTTCGATTGAGTGTGTGCGCGATACCAAATTCGAGCTTGCCGATGCCATTCCGCCCGAAGGGTTTGTGGTGGTCAATAATGATTTCCCGCAGGCGGCTTCGCGTGAAGTTCGTAATACGGAATGCCTGCGTTATGCGGTCAACAATACCGAAGGGGCCGCTTATCGTGCCGAAGATATCGTATACTCTCCCGAAGGCACTACCTTCACGGTAGTCACACCCGAAGGGGAGCGCATACCGTTTGTGTCGTCGCTTGTAGGAGAATGCAACATTTCCAATCTTGTGGCCGCCATTATCGTAGCCATGCGTCTGGGTATGGCTGCCGACCGTATCCAGCTCGGAGTGCGACGCATCCAGCAGGTAGAGCACCGTCTGAGCGTAAAACGCACCCCCGGAGGTGTCACCATTATCGACGATGCCTTCAACAGCAACCCCGTAGGTTCGAAAATGGCACTCGAAGTGCTCGGTACATTCAAGGCCTCCGGTCGGCGCATATGCGTCACCCCCGGCATGATAGAATTGGGTGCTGAGGCTGAGGAACTCAACGAGCAGCTCGGCCGGCACATTGCCCGTAATGCCGATATCGCAATCATCGTCAATGAAGTCAACCGCGATGCGCTCGTTAAGGGTATCCTTGATGAAGGCTTCGACAAGTCCCGGCTTCATACCGTGACAGACTTTGCCGAAGCCCAGCGCCTGCTCTCCGCCCTCCTGCGCCCCGGCGACACGATCCTTTACGAGAACGACCTCCCCGACAGTATCCGCTGACCCACCCTTGTTTACACAAATGCAAATACCTCCGCCCAATTGACTGTCAGTCAGGCGGAGGTATTTGCATTTGATCAGTATTTGGATTACTTGGGGGAAGAGTCCCCTGATATGTTATCCGGAGCTGAGGAAGGATGCGAGTCTCTCTGTGGAGCGGAGGCGATACCGGCGGATTGCGGTGTGTTGTCGTCCTGTTCAGGGAGGAAGTTGCCCTGACCGATTATCCAGCCGCGTTGCTGCTGACCTTGGATCAGGTTGGTGACATAGACGGTGAATATCGGGAAGAGCATCATGCCGAGCGCGGCAAGAAGCACCGAGAGCACCATACCCACCGGCGTGACCGCCACTATGTTGGAGCCTACCGTCGTCATGTCCATAGCCGCCCACCAGAGGGCATTGCCATATGTATTGACCAGCGGGTTGACATCCTGCTCGAATACGAAGAACACTACGCTTGAAAAGTAAAGCGTGGCCACAAGTGATACCAGGTATGAGAGAAACAGGCCGGTAGCCTTGTTGGAGGTGAGCCACGTCACTACCATAGCCAGGGCATAGCCGCCTCGCACCAGTGGCACATACCGCAACAGATACTCTACCTTTGGCGAAAAAGTAAGTCCGTAGTGATTGATGATGGCCGTATACGGTATGGCTACGAGCAGAAACAGGAAGTGCGTCCCCAGATAGCGCCATTTCCGCTCGGCCAGAAACCATTCGATAAAGAAATCGGCCAGAAACAGTACGCAAATCCAGAAATCAAGTTGCTCAAACTGAGGTTCCCGATAGAACGCTATATTCTTGAACGTATCTATTGAGATAATCACGATAAGGATTATCGACAGGAGCAGCACAAACATATGGATGCACAGATACAGCACCTTGCGGCGATGAGTCTCTGCCGGGGAGTAGATTTTATATTTTCTCATAAAGCTGACAGTTTAGCCACGCAGGGAAGTGGAGTCCTTGCGTGATGAAGTGAATATCATATACACCTACTTAACTGTTTTGCGGGCGCAACGGTTCACTCATCGGTCAGTCCCAGAGCCTGCCGCACCTGCGGATCATCGAGGATGGCCGCCGTGGGGCCATCGGCAAGCACCCGCCCTTCATGAAGCACGATCGACCGTGGGCACAGCCTCCGCACCATGTCGAGATCATGGGTGGCGATCAGTTGGGTATGCTCAAAGTCGGAAAGCAGCCGTATCAGATCATTTCGGGCTCCGAAATCAAGATTGGATGTGGGTTCATCGAGCACCAGTATGCTGGGCTCCATACTGAGCACAGTTGCTATCGCCACCCGTCGCTTCTGGCCTCCCGAGAGCTGCATGGGGCTGCGTGAGCGCAGGTCGGTGGCTTTGACGGCAGCAAGCGCAGCTTCGATGCGCCTTTCCACTTCCGCCGCGGGCAGCCCCATATTCAATGGTCCGAATGCCACGTCCTCCTCTACGGTAGGCATGAAAAGCTGGTCGTCAGGATTCTGAAACACAAGTCCCACCGACTGACGCACGAGCGGAAGAGTCTTCTTCGTGACCGGCACGTCTCCGATATTTACTTCTCCAGATGAGGCTGACAGCAACCCGTCGGTAAGAAGTATCAGAGTCGACTTCCCGGCCCCGTTACGACCCAGAAGGGCTACCTTCTCACCGTGTGTGATAAGGAAATTCACTCCGCGCAGGGCTTCATGTCCGCCGGGATATGAGTAATGCACGTCGCTGAAGCGTATGAAATGATGACTCATGGCTGATAGTATATGATTATGGTTCTGGTTCTGACAATTCGTGATCCATCGCATCCTGTCGGTATCGGGCCATCTTATCTCCCGGCAAAGTATCCGAACACACCCGAAACGTCATACAGCCGCAGTGCCAGAATACCGGCACACATGAGGATACCGTAAATGATTGAGCCTGTCCCGGGCCGATGATGTGCACCCCGGTGCAATTCAGGCAATGTGCCCTCAAATCCCCGTGCCTGCATGGCGCGGTTGATGCGTTCGGAGCGGTCGATAGTGCGCAGAAACAGCTGTCCGGTCATAGTGCCCCACAGTTTTACGGGATAATTGCGCCTGCCGTAACCGCGGGCTTCGGCTGCTCTACGCATAGACAGCGCTTCAAGAAGGAGTACCGACATATAGCGGTATACGAATTGAAGCTGGTCGGTAAGGAATGCCGGGATTCCCATCCGGCGCAATGCGTGGCAGATGCCGGTAAAGCCGTACTCCTCTATCAGTATAAGGATGCATTGCATGGCCATCATGCCACGCAGGATGATTGATGCAAAACTAAGCCATCCACGGCTTACGGTCACTTTGCCTATGCAGAATGCAGCCTCTTTGTCGTAGATTGGATTGAAGATACCTATAAGTGCCACAAGCGGCACGATATACAGTGATTTGACCAGAATCCGGCCGAATCCGATCCCCGCAATGGCCGCGGCTATTATTGGATAAAGCGCAAACCATATGAGCATCGAGAAGCGCCCCATAGGCACACTGAGCATAGCGGCAAGGTATACCACACTTACCGCTATGCCTACCCCTGCGTCGATGGCCGGAGTGCCGGCGCTGTTGCGCTGTTCAAGGCGCTGCAGGGTCAGATATGCCTTTTCGAGTCCGTTCACTGTCTGACTGTTTTATGACGGCGCCCTGCGGTAAGCAATGATGTCACGCTCCATACGAGTATCACTACCATTACGGCTCCTATGATGCCGGAGAATGAGCTGTCATAATCGGGCATTACCGATGTGGCCGACTGCACGTGTTGCAGCACTCCGGCCACTTTGTCGGGATGGGCGGGAAGTTCGGTACTTCCGGTAAGCTGCTGTATGCTCCATTCAAGTCCGTCGGGATAGGCCGATGCGAATATGGCCAGCACCCCGCCTATCAGTAGGGCTGCAACGCCGAATCCTATAAGCACCTTCTTCAGGCTGCCGCGAGGCTCTGCCGAGTCTGACACGGCGGTAGCAAGCAGGTCGGGCCTGCTTTTCACCACGAATGATATTATTGCTCCGGTGGCAAGTCCCTCGCCCAGTCCGATGGCGAGATGTATTCCGGTCATCAGAGCCAGAAACGTCCCGGTCGGGAGCGCGGTGATGCCCGACAGCTCGGTCTCCGCCGTCACGCAGCAGGCACCGGCCTCAATCCCTACCAGACACGCCACTATCGATGCGCAGAGCAGCCGCGGTGTCGACTGGCAGTTGCGTGTAAGCGGACGGAATATCAATGGATAGGCCACCAATGTGCTCATGGCTCCCATATTGATTATATTGCAGCCTAATGCCAGGAGTCCGCCGTCGGCAAAGACCAGGCACTGGATTATCAATACGGAGGCGATCGTAAGGAATGCGGCCCAGGGTCCAAGGAATGCGGCAAGCAGCACACCTCCTATTATATGACCCGATGAGCCCGTGCCCGGTATGGTGAAATTTATCATTTGGGCCGCAAATACAAAGGCGCCCAGCACACCCATCAGGGGTACTATCCGCGAATTGATACCTTTCTCTTTATTTACCTTGTAACCTGCCACTCCAAGCAATGTGGTGGCTACGATTCCGGCTCCTAACGCAACAGGAGTGGATATCAGGGCATCTGCCATGTGCATAACAATATGGGTTTTGGTTTTACAAATAATCCGGTGTCCGGACGTGATACTCCGGCATTCTCAATTCCAGTTCTCTGACAGGTGCATCCTGGTAAGCGCGAAGGCTGAGATTCCGGTTTCAAGATTTTTAACGCCTTAATGATAATCATTGTTTATTTTCACCGGACGCATTCGGGTTAGCTCATCCGCTGCATATGTATGACTGGTCGTCTCTCCTACACCGGGAAACACGTATTCGGCCCCGACATCTGCTGAAAATGAGCGTCCGGCTCAACCTAATTCTGACTTAAATGTTAAATAAATTAGATAATGGATTTTAGGCAGTGATGGCGCAGCCCCTTAGTCAGAGCTATACACTGGCACTCGCCCTCAGCTCGCCCGTTCGGTTCCATTCCACCATCGCACACTTAAATGCTAAAGAATTATGAATGAATCTACGAATGTAAATGCCACTGTATGGCGCGATTTCCCGCGGACAGTGCTGCGTGGTATCGGTCAGGTGATGTTTCAGGACAGCATGTGGACCGGTCTTCTTTTTCTCGCCGGAATATTCTGGGGAGCCTATGCCGAGGGTTTCGGAGTCGTCGCATGGGGCGCTGTGACAGGTGTCGTTGTCTCTACCCTGACCGGATATTTCCTTCACCTGTCGGACGATAACGGAGCGCAGGGTCTATGGGGATTCAACGGCGTACTGGTAGGATGTGCATTTCCTACCTTTATGGCAAATACCATATGGATGTGGCTTGCACTGATACTTTGTGCCGCCATGACGACATGGGTGCGTACTGCCCTGAATAAGGTGTTTGCTCCTTACGGTTGCAGTTCGTTTACCTTCCCGTTTGTGCTTTGCACATGGTTTTTCCTTCTCGCAGCCCGCTATATGCACGGGATGGCTCCCGAGTTTGAATCAGTGCCTGCTGCCGCCATCGAGACCGTGGGGCACCTCGACATGGGTTTCGGCCACCTCGTCGTATACTGGCTCAAAGGTATCGGGCAGGTATTCCTGATCAATAGCTGGGTTACCGGGGTTTTCTTCCTCGCCGGACTGGCAGTATGCTCCTGGCGCGCAGCCCTGTGGGCCGCGATTGCCTCGGCAGTGTCGCTCTTTACCATTATCGTATGGAAAGGCCCGGCAGCTGATATCGCCGAAGGCCTGTATGGATTCTCCGCAGTGCTGACCGGTATCGCACTTGGCTCCACATTCTGCAATTCGGGCAACTGGCGCACATGGATATGGGCCCTTCTCGGCATCGTGGCCACCGTGTTCATACAGGCCGGCATGAACGCCGCTTTCGCCCCGATCGGACTTGCCACATTGACCGGACCCTTCTGTATCGGCACATGGCTGTTCCTCATGCCCGGCTATAAGCTGTTTGCGCCGGCCAAGGGCTGACGGGAGCGGGTTGCGTCGATACGGCGTGCCTCTCTCTCTCAATATCTCTTCTAATCTTTGATATGCATATGACTGTAATTTCAGATATCCGACGTCCGCAATACACCATTGCGGACGCTCCTCTTTCCTGGCGCCACTGGTGGATTACGGCAGTGGCTGCACTTGGCCAGATGATAGGTACCGCCGTAGCTACGGTGGCCGGTGTCATAATACCTCTGATGGCGCTTACCACAACGTATGCCCATATGTCATCATGGGTGCAGGGACTTATAGGAGCTGCCGATCTGATAGGCATAATGGTAGGGTCGCTTGTATTCGGCCGGCTAAGCGACCGATACGGTTATCTGCTGTTTTTCCGTCTCTGTCCGGGCATTGTACTTGCCTCATCGGTGTGCGCGGTGCTCGTGCCCGACGTGACAGTGCTGGTGATATGCCTGTTTTTCTGCGGATTCGGTATTGGAGGAGAATATAGCCTTGATTCCGACTACACCTCCGAACTTATGCCCGACCGCTATAAACTGCTGATGCTCGGAATGGTAAAGACGGGTGCGGCTGTGGGCAATATCCTGGGGGCTGCCCTTTCGTTTCTTCTCATATCGCGGTGGACGGCACCTGATTGGTCGCATCTGATGTGGATCATTGCGGCGATTGCAGCGTTGATGCTGTTGAGCCGCATATACTTCTTTGAAAGTCCGAAATGGCTTAGCTGCCACGGGCGGCAGGCTGAGGCACAATCGGCCCTGCATTCGTTGCTTGGTCCCGATGTGGCAATTTCCACATCCGCGTCGCATTCCTCCGCTCCCTCCCGACCGGTTCCGCATACGACAGGAAAAAAGTCGGATTTCTACACGGAATTCCGCAACCAGATTGTCCTAAGCGGTATCCCCTGGAGTTGCGAGGGTCTGGGAGTATACGGCATAGGAGTGTTTATCCCGGTGCTGGTGATGGCTCTTGGCATCGGTCACGACTCTCCTGACGCCACCGGACTTCAAGACGTGGCCAGGTCAGTGTTGACCACACTCTGGATATCATGTATCATCCTGCCCGGTTTCCTTATCGGCATTTGGCTATGTATGAAAAAGGTCAGGATTGTAATACTTCAATCGGCATGTTTCTGGGCATGTGCAGTGTCATTGGTGGCTCTGCTGCTATCCTATCATATGCATTGGCCGGTCTGGATTTCTCTTATATCCTTTATGGCTTTTGAATTGTTTCTAAATATAGGACCTCATCTGGTGACATATCTTCTTCCCCCGCGCATTTATCCGCTCGAGGTCAGAGGACGTGGCACCGGCATTGCGGCAGCTATCGGCAAAGCCGGCGCTGTGGCGGGAGTATTCCTTGTACCCTTATTGCTTAAGGCCGGGGGCGGTGTGACGGTACTGGCATTCTCTGCGGGCATCATGGCCATCGGAGCGGCAGTCACTTCAATCTTCGGTCGCCGGGTGAAGGAATTGTCATGAATTGCCATGGCATTCTCCTTCATGTAATGAGGATATTACCGCTTGCAGACGGGCTGGTGTCCTCACCGTCTTCGGTCCTGTTGAGGCCTGTGTATTAAGTTTAATCGGATTTCACTTTATTTGAATGAGTTCTACTGTTTCAGGACGTGTGGTAGGCCGCGCCATTGTGGGCACGATAGTGTGTCTGGCGGCTTTAGGATGTTTCGGACTGTCGGTTGCCCTTCAGCATGATACGCTGATCAACGGCTGGATTCCCGTATCGGTGGCCGCCGTATTGGGAATCGGCACCTCTTTCATGGGTTGGAAATTGTGGATATGGCTTACTGATTCGCGTAATATGTGGATCAACGCTGCCGTGCATGCCATTCTGGCTGCCGGAGTGCTCCTGGCTGCCTTTTATTCAATCAATTACTGGGGGCGCGATGATGATACCTCTCATATAGAGAAAGTGAAGGTGACCTCACGATATTACAAGCTGCATCATCGCACCGAGCGCAACGGGCGTCGTTCCTATTCACGCGGTGCGCCATATAAGGTGTATTTCATACAGGTGACATTCCCGGATGGCCGTACTAAGGATCTGCAGCTCCCCTACTCGGAATACAGCCGCATTAGAAAAAGCGATATAATCGATATCGAACTTGCCACCGGATTCTTCAGGATTCCCGTCATATCCCATCTCACTCTGACGCACCCGGATCCTGAAGTGGCACGACGGCGCCCGTAGACAGAGCGTTTCTCACCAATCCATACGACACAACATCCCCCGCCTCGCCGGATCCGGCTGAAGCGGGGGATGATCATATCTGTCAATTCAGTTTATCGCCAGGGGAATTCCTCAGGCAGCTCGCGCCCTTTGGCTTCCTTGCGGAATACGGCCAGAAACTCCCTTACGGTCTGTTTTACCGGACCGGCCTCCATCCCGAGCACCTTAAACAGCAGTCCGGCTCCGTTAGGCAAATGCGTAATGCCGCATGCCAGATGCCTCTCTCTGTCGATATAAGGATCTGTGGCATTATAAATCCGGTCTGCTATCTCGCGGGGAGCAAGCACAATCACATTGGCAAACACGTCGTATTTACCCATCACGCCAAGCTGACGCGGATTCAAGGTATCAGGACTGATTATGAATTTTTCGAGAAACAGTGGCGTCCCGTCGGGGCGCCGTGCATGGCTGCATACGGACAGGATGTCGTATTCAAACAGTTCGCCATCCTTGTAATACTTGCGCCCACCCATGAATATCTCCGAATAGAACAGCGACGCGGTAGGATCCGCCACGATCTCGGTGTCGGAAATAAACCGGGCATGACGGCATGGATAGACCGGCTCGGGCATATACTCAAGATATGAATCCTTCTCCAGCACGATTTTCTGCCGCATGCCGGAGTAATTATGTGTCATTTCGGCTATCTTGGTAGCCGCGCCGGTGCTGACCCATGCGAAAGCCCCCGGTTTGAGGGTAATTTCCTGTTCGTAGCGGTCGCCTTCTACATTCGGGCCTCCTGACGACAGGATGTATACACATGGCATTTCCGGCATACCCTTGTCGAAATACAGGGCCTGCTGTACGATAAGAGGTGCCCTGCGGTCAAGATCGCGCAGAATCGACTTCCCCCTTGCGTCAATTTCGAAGCCGAGACGCAGATAACCGTGTTTGCCGGGGGCTCCGACATACATGGCCTTGGGTTCGTCAAGATATGGAGCCATCTCACTCCTGTCGGAAAAGTCCACTATCGGGACTCCCGAATCATGCGTGGTGAGATGTGTCTGATAGTCAAAAGCCATAGCAAGTGATTTTTTGGGTAGTGTATAGTCAAGAGCGGTCGCCGGCACTCAGCGCATCAGGCTTTACCGGTCTTGTCGAAGAGCGCCATCTTGAAGATAAGGTCCACGAGCTGATCGATCCCTTCGCCTGTCATGCAGTTGGTAAAGACAAACGGTTTGCCGGGTCGCATCAGTTTTGAATCGTGATCCATCACTCCGAGGTCGGCGTGTACATAAGGTGCAAGATCCGTCTTGTTGATTACAAGGATATCGCTCTGTGATATCCCGGGGCCATCCTTGCGGGGAATCTTGTCGCCTGCGGCAACATCGATTACATAGATGAAGAAATCCACAAGAGCCGGGCTGAAGGTAAGTGTGAGATTATCCCCTCCGGATTCTATAAGCACGATATCGGTCTCCGGAAATTTCTCCTCCATCTCTTCGACGGCCGCTATGTTCATCGAGGGGTCCTCGCGCACTGCGGTATGAGGGCATGCTCCTGTCTCGACGCCGATGATCTTGTCTTCGACAAGGATCCCTTTAAGAGTCTTGCGCACGTGCTTGGCATCCTCGGTGGTGACAATATCGTTGGTTATGATAAGCACATTCTGCCCCAGTTCGAGAAGGCGCGGTGTGATAGCTTCAATCAAGGCGGTCTTTCCGGAGCCTACCGGGCCGCCGATTCCGATTCTACAGGTACTCATATGTATATGAATTTGTTTAAGTTTTACTGAATTACGACTGGATGAATATCCGGCATGTAAGGAGTCGGGCCTTCATGGCGCTTAGTTCATGAACATGCGCATATTCCCCTTTTCATGCAGGGATGCGATGATATCAAGTTCGGGGAAGAATGCGTGCATCTCATCTACCCGCAGTCCCTTTACGCGATTGTAAAGGTCGGCCACTCCGGAGCTCATCTCGTAGAGGATCTCCTGAGTGTCGTAGTGTGATACCCGCACGCATCTCAAGGCTGCCGATAGCACCATATTGACCACTCCGTACTGATGGGAGCAGAACAGGTCGCTTTCATCAATTCCGGCAGCCGCGAATGCTATCCCCTGGGCCACGGGATACGTGCCCGGAGTCGCGTCGGCGCTTATGTCATCAAGCCAGCGGCGTGCCATCTGACTGTCAAACAGTCTGACGGCCAGTTCGCCAAGTTTTTTGCCCATGCGGCGCAGCATCTGCCGTGACTCATCGTTCATCTTGCAGAGTATAAGCGTACGGTCTGCATCTAAGATTCCGTCATAATCCTGACTGAGATATGCCCGATGTGCCGCCAAGGCCGCTATGCCATCGGTAAATGCCGCCTGAAGGGCCTGCGACTTCACAAAGTCGTGGAGTGTGGCCTTGTCATGCACGATTTTCTCGAATCCGGCCGTCTCCAGACCATTGGAAAAAGAGAATGTGCCCACCGGGAATGTGGAATCCGTAAATTGCAGCAGGCGCATTATTTCGGTATTGTTTTGCGACATATCGTTTGGATTTTATTTGTAGGTCGGCTCCGCTCAATGGATGGAGTCGGATGTATGGCAATCCTCATGATCGTGCATATGGGCGTGGCAGCCGGAGTCATCATGCTCATGATAGTGCACGATATGACCATGGTCATGTTCATGGCTGTGGCTTTCATGACCTGCTCCCCCGAAGAGGCGGCGTGTCTCATGAGGGGCAAGATAAGGTATCACGTCGCATCCTTTCTCAAATTCGAAGGTGATGCCGGGAATATGGTGGGTCTCAAGCACACTCATCATGACTTTCTTGTCTACCGTAAGCGGCACATATACTTTCGTGCCCTTTACCACAGCCGGCCAGTGCTGATTGCCGATTGCGTGGCCAAGTTCAAGCGAGATGCGGATGATGGTGTCGTGATCCTTGTCGGCGATACCCTCAAGATTCACCACCAGGACAGGGTTGAGCTCCAGACGGAGCACCACTGCCTTCCCTGCAGCTTCATCAAATTCGATTACGTCGCCATCGGCAATCTGCGTGTGGCGAGCCAAAGCCACAGGATATTCCTTGCCGCTCAGACCCTTCCCGAGGAAGCGGGATTTCTGGGCTGTCCATTGATCCAGAAAAATTTCATCGATTTCGGTATCCGCCAGACGCTGTCTCCATTCATCTGATTTACGGATATTGCCAAGTACTTCTGTGTAGATTTTCATAGCGTAGTTTATGGGGAATAAAATCAGGATTCTTATCATCTCTTTCCCACTCCTGCCCTATCGGATACCTGTAGGGCCTTTGACCGCAGTGGAGCGAGCGTCGCCCTGTGTCAGCCGAGGTGGAGATGTCAATGATTGTCTGTTATTTTAACAAATAGAACGGCTTTCTGTTTACTCCTTGCCATTCTTTATTGCATTTAAGGCCAATTTCATATACCCTGGCCGTAGTCGTGCCAAATTAAAATGAAGCAGCCTGAATGACTGGGCACCGGCTGCTTCATAAATTGGAATTTATCTATAATCTATCGTTCTGTTGCGCCTTGCAATAGGCAGGCTAATCGCATGATCTATTGCGGGCCGTTCAGGCTGCGCGGCTTAACTGAACCAGTACAGCTGCGACAGCGGGAGCACCTTTGCCGGCGGCACATAGGCCAGCACGCCATCTACGGTGACATAGAATGTCTCCGGATTTACCTCGATCTTCGGTGTGGCTGTGTTGAGCACCATGTCGGCCTTGCCGATCTGACGCGTGCGCTTTACCGGATATACCATCGAGGTCAGGCCGTATTTGCTCTTCACATCGTTCTCATAGGCAGCCTGTGATACGAATGTGTAGCGTGTCTTCTGCATGGCCTCTCCGAATGCGCCGAACATCGGGCGCATGATCTTAGGCTGCGGTGTCGGCAGGGAAGCATTCGGGTCGCCCATGTTGGCCCAGTTGATTACGCCACCTTTGATTACAAGATACGGTTTGGTGCCGAAGAAGGCAGGTTCCCATACCACGAGGTCGGCCATCTTTCCGACAGCGATTGATCCGAGCACATCGCTGATGCCGTAGGTAATGGCAGGATTAAGGGTAATCTGTGCCAGATAGCGCAGCACACGGAAATTATCGTTGGAATCGGAGTCCTCAGGCAGTTTGCCGCGTACCGACTTCATATAGGAGGCCATCTGGAATGTACGCATGAATGATTCTCCCACACGTCCCATGGCCTGTGAATCGGATGATACCATCGACAGGATACCCAGGTCGTGGAATATGTTCTCGGCCGATTGAGTCTCCGGACGCACACGGCTTTCGGCAAATGCCACATCCGACGGGATGTTGGGATTCAGATTATGGCATACCATAATCATGTCGAAAAGCTCAGCCTCGGAGTTGATGCCGTAAGGCAGTGTCGGGTTGGTCGACGACGGGAGCACATTTGCCATCGATGCCACTTTCAGAAGGTCGGGAGCGTGACCGCCACCGGCACCCTCAGTGTGGTATGTATGAATTGTGCGGCCATCGATCGCTGCGATCGAATCCTCCACATACCCTGACTCATTAAGTGTATCGGTGTGGATACATACCTGCATGTCGAGATTGTCGGCAGCTTCCAGACAGGTGCGGATCACGGCCGGAGTAGCGCCCCAGTCCTCATGGATCTTGAAGCCCATGGCTCCTGCGGCAGCCTGGGCATACAGCTCCTCCTTGCGAGAGCAGTTGCCCTTGCCGAGAAGGCCGATATTGATCGGCAGACCGTCGATCGACTGCATGATCTTCTCCAGATTCCACGGACCTGAAGTGATAGTGGTACCGTTGGTGCCGTCAGTCGGGCCGATGCCGCCGCCGATAAGGGTGGTGATACCGTTCGACAGGCAGTTGTATGCCTGTTGCGGTGATACGAAATGCACGTGGCCGTCGATTCCGGCAGCCGTCACAATCATATGTTCGCCGGAGATGGCATCAGTCGACGGACCCGTAGCCAGACCCGGAGTGACCCCCTTCATGATATTCGGATTGCCCGCCTTGCCGATACCGGCGATCTTGCCATCCTTTATGCCTATGTCGGCCTTGATCACACCGAGCAGCGGGTCAAGTATCGTGGCATTCGTGATGACGATATCCAGCGAACCCTCCTTGGAAGAACACTCATTTGCCAGGCCCATGCCGTCGCGCAGAGTCTTACCACCTCCATATACCACCTCATCGCCATATGTGCGGAGGTCTTTCTCTATTTCCACATACAGGTCGGTATTGCCCAGACGGATCTTGTCGCCTACCGTCGGACCGAAGAGCATGTTGTTGTCTTTACGTGATATTACAGCCATGGGAATCAGTCTTTTTTATTAATTTCGGTTTCATCATACTCACTGTCGGCCTCACTCTCAGTGACGCACTTATAGCCGTATTCCTTCATGCGGCGCAGTGATTCGGTGTATTTGGGATAGTAAGTCGGAGAATCCTGCATTCCGGTGTAACCGTTGACGAGGTCGTCAAATCCGATTACGCGCTGCTTGCCGGCGTAGCTTACGAGTTCCACCTCTTTTTCTTCACCCGGTTCGAAGCGGATTGCCGTAGTGGCCGGGATGTTGAGATGATATCCGAATGCCTTTGTACGGTCGAATTCCATATATCTGTTGCATTCGAAGAAATGGAAGTGTGACCCGATCTGTATCGGGCGGTCGCCCGTATTGCGCACTTTAAGTTTTACGGTGCGGCGGTCGGTATTGTATTCAATGGGTGTGTCGGCGAGCACCACTCCTCCTACGGGCACGTACTCGGCCGGTTCATATCCCGGAGTCTTTTCATATGCGATATCGGGAGTGCCGGTATATACTCCGGTAGGTGTCTGATAACCATCCTTTGCGAAATCAGGCATCGGATTTTCCGGCATCGGCGGCATCTGCTTTGACCCGCCCTGCGAGCCATTTGTTTGAGTTGTCTGAGCCATAATGATAGTTTTTTGATAGTTAGCCGCTATGCCTTAGCGGATAGGATTGTGAATTGATACCAGGCGGCTGCCATCAGTGAATACAGCCTCGACCTGCAGAAGTGTGATCATATCGGCCACGCCTTCCATGACCTGTTCTTTGGTAAGCACCTGTGTGGCGTCATGCATGACCTCCTCCACAGTCTTTCCTTCGCGTGCTCCTTCAAGCGCACAACTTGTGATATAAGCTACCGACTCAGGGTAGTTTAATTTCAGTCCTTTCTTGAGGCGACGTTCGGCAATCAGACCTACGCAAAGCAGAGTCAGTTTGTCTTGCTCTTTCGGGGTAAAATGCATAGCATTCAGATTTAGGGTGAAACATTCTTTTCATATCCTATAACATTCCGAAGCTTACATAAGTTCATCATCCAGCCCTCTCCGACAGACTTATGTCAGATTCCGATCTGACGTCTCGTAACACATGTCCCTAATCATACCTCCTTTCCCCAATGTACCTTTTCTTGTGAAGTCTGTCTATTTTTCAGAAACAGTTCGACGCACACTTATAGCAATTATAAATAATAATAGTTATTATAAACGGTATAAATCGACGCAATCGTCTACAATTCCATTGTCAATATAATTCCCATATGTATATTTATCAGCTTAGTTCAAGTATGTGGCTAATGGTTTATGATCAGGAAAATATTGACATCCGCAAAGGTCCCGGAGAGTTTAGTGGACAAGATGTATCTCGCTCATACACTGGAATTTATGCAATGTAAGCAAGGCAATTTACGACATTGTCATAAGCTCCATGGAAACTTTTCAACAAAAAAAATGAAAAAAATAGGCGGAAATATTTGGTGGTTCCAAAAAAAAGTTGTAACTTTGCATCGTCAAAGAGAACAAGACACTGACACTGAGTCTGAGGTAGAGACCTCGGTATTATAATCAATTGGGGTATTAGCTCATCTGGCTAGAGCGCGACACTGGCAGTGTCGAGGTGAGCGGTTCGAGTCCGCTATACTCCACGATAATTTGAAGCGATGGTTGCCTTTAAATAGCAACCATCGTTTTTTTTGATTGTAATATGACATGTAGGCTGACGGATGAATTTATTTGGTCAATCACCACATTATCAGTCTAAAAGATATCAATATTGAATTGTCGTAAACATTAAAATCCCACACGTATCACTGCAAATATCGGCTTTGATTTTGCAGTAAAGTCAGTTCTCATTCATATTGCCTCATGCAAAAATCCTGCACATTTGCCTGTAAGATTCAGCCACGATGCGACTGATAATTCAGTACGTATACCCGAATTTGTCGCTGAATTTCCCGATGACCTCAAGCATGTCGGGCGGAAGCAGCTGCAGGGCCTGACGCTTGATATCTTCGGGTATCCCCCACCGAGCCTCGGCAAGCGCTCCGACGATGGCTCCAAGCGTATCCGAGTCGCCTCCATATACTACAGCTTCGCGTAGCGCATCTTCAAAGCCATTTGCCTCACAGCAGATCGCGAATGCAAGAGGTACACATCCCTGGCATGTCTCGTCAAATACGCCCGGTGCCGGGAGGTGCCGTTCCCAATCCATGCCGTATGATATTCCAACAGTGAGTCGATATCCCGACAATTAAATGTAGGCTCGATCATGTCGCGAAGTATAAATATGCCTCGTGCCACTGTCGATGCCCCTATCAGCCCTTCCACATGGTTATGGGTAGGTGCCGCCGATGCCATTGCCGCACGAAGGGTCTGCGCCTCCGTGTCGAATGCCCATCCTACAGCGGCAACCCGCATCGCAGCGCCATTCCCATAGGAATTGTATGGCCGGGGAGCATTCGAATGCAACCACGCATTGAACGAACATCCATACGCGCCCATCGGATTCGGATAACGCCGACACCACTCACGAAGCGTACTCCCGAAATCGGAGCCGCGCACGAGGGCATCCGCTACAGCAACCGTGCAGATACTGTCGTCAGTGTACGAACTCCGCTTCGAGAAAAGAGGAAAACGGATATCAGATGTGTTGGCAAATTCATATGGCGAGCCAACAATATCGCCGATTATCGCACCTATCATATTGCGTTCTGTGTGTCTGTGTGGATTATATCGTCGGCTGCATATCATTGAGAATATGCGCCAATGCCACAAAAATACTCAAAATCGGCCTGCTGAGGAATGGCAAATGTTAAGTTTGACTGACACCCTATGCTTTTATCATACCGTAAGTGGCATTTGCTCCACTTCACCGGTCATCTGGGGTGCAATCCTGCCGATATTTGCAGTTCTCATGATTTATTGCTAAATTTGTATTTTGAGAAAATAAGGTCTGTTTTTCGGGTCGCTGCCGCATGACCGCAGCATCTCGCAATTCCCTCCCCGTAGGCCCGGTTTCTCCTTTTCGGCATGGGTGACCGGATTCGGTCTCCCCTTCTTCCACATGATACCGCATATCTGAGATGACTACAAATTGGAACTATCAGCCTCTGACCCTTCAGCAACGCCAGCTGATGAACGATATACTGCCACAGTGCGGCAACAACCCCACTGTGGCGGAAATACTTGTCCGTCGCGGTGTGCGCACGCCACAGGAAGCTTCATCATTCTTCGCTCCTTCTGTCAATGACTTCCACGATCCCTTCCTTATGCAGGATATGGACAAGGCAGTCAACCGCCTCAACAAGGCGATGGGTGCCAAGGAGAGAATCATGGTATACGGTGATTATGATGTGGACGGTACCACGGCGGTAGCTCTCGTATATAAGTATCTTCAGAATTACTACTCCAACATTGAGTATTACATACCCACACGATACGACGAAGGATACGGTATCTCAAGAAAAAGCATCGAATATGCAGCCGAAAACGATGTGAAGCTCGTGATTGTGCTTGACTGCGGTATCAAGGCAATCGAGGAGATAGCATATGCCAAGGAGAAGGGAATTGACTTCATAATATGCGACCATCACGTGCCTGACGAGGTGCTCCCGGATGCAGTAGCGATTCTGAACCCCAAGATGCCCGGAAGCAAGTACCCCTGTCAGCATCTGTCGGGATGCGGTGTGGGTTTCAAGTTCATGCAGGCTTTCGCTCTGAGCAATGGCCTTACCAATCATAATGAGCTTGAATCTCTGCTTGATCTCTGCGCCGTAAGCATTGCAGCCGATATCGTGCCGATTGTGGATGAAAACCGCGTTATGGCCTATCATGGCCTGCGTCGGCTTAACTCCAACCCCAACCTCGGTCTGCGAAGCATAATCCGCCTTTGCAAGCTTACCAATAAGGATATCACCATATCCGATGTAATCTTCAAGATCGGACCTCGCATCAATGCTTCCGGACGAATGCAGAGCGGCATGGAGGCTGTGGATCTGCTCGTAAGCCGCGACCTGCATGACGCCTACGAAAAGGGTAAGGATATCGATCAGTACAATAAAGACCGCAAGGAGCTTGACAAGCGAATTACCGAAGAGGCCAACTCGCTGCTCGATAATGATGTCAATATTGTCCGCGACCGCCGCTCTATCGTGATTTACAACAAGAACTGGCATAAAGGCATAATCGGTATCGTGGCCTCGCGCCTTACAGAACTGTATTATAAGCCTGCCGTGGTGCTCACTTATTCCAACGGTATGGCTACCGGCAGTTCGCGCTCCGTGCAGGGATTCGACATCTATTCGGCCATCAACAGCACACGCGACCTGCTGGAGAATTTCGGCGGTCATACCTATGCCGTGGGGCTGTCGCTGAAGGAGGAGAATATCCCGGAGTTCCGCCGCCGTTTCGAGCAGTATGTGGCTGATCACATTCAGCCCAACCAGTTGCAGCCGCAATTGGATATCGACGCTACCATCGAGTTTGCCGACATCACTCCCGAACTTGTAAACTCGCTGCGTAGGCTCAACCCCTACGGTCCCGGCAACCAGAAACCGGTATTCTGCACTCAGAACGTATTCGACTTCGGCACAAGCAAGCTCGTAGGCAAAAACCTTGAGCATATCAAGCTCGAACTTGAAGACAACAGCACCAGCCGCGTGCTCAATGCCATAGCCTTCAACATGGCTCCGTATTTCGAGCACATACATGCCCATAAGCCGGTGGACATCTGCTACACCATCGAACAGGCCAAGCACAACAGCAACGGCGAGTCGATCCAGCTGATGATACGCGACATACGGCTCTCCAAACCGCAGTGATTCCGCTTCTCCTCCTCCCC